>NZ_JWLN01000009.1:0-197705 GCF_000814065.1 Pseudomonas sp. C5pp
ACGCCCGCTCCCACAGAACTGCACATAACTCATTGAATTAACCGGGACTCTGTGGGAGCGGCTTTAGCCGCGAACACCGGCGCAGCCGGTGCCATGTACCGCGTTGGATTCTTCGCGGCTAAAGCCGCTCCCACAGGGTACGCGCACTGTTTGCGGATTCAGTTCTCTACGCGACAGCGCAGCCCAAAGGACTGGGCGATCTCCCACAGAACTGCGCGGGACCTTGTGGGAGCGGGCGCGCCCGCGAAGAGGCCAGATCAGGCGACACATCACTTCAGGCCTTTACCAACCGCCAGCCGAACCGCCCAGAGGCTGCGCATGAAACGAGCTCGCCGCGAACCAGGTTTCCCGGTTCGCGGCGTAATTGAAGCGTTACTCAGACAATCAGGTAGGAATACCAGCCAGTCGCCAGACAGGCGCCGGAACCGGTTCGGCCTGGCTGCGTTTGCGTGCCCACTGGGTCAGGGCAGCCATCATGGCAAAGCCCAGCAGGATCAGTACCGGATAGGCCAGCAGCAACTCGGTCAGCGAGTATTTCCAGGCCAGTGGGCGGCCAACACCCAGCATCGCCGCATACAGCCAGGACACACCCGACAGTGCGCCGGAGAACAACGCAAACATTCGCACGCCAAAATTCAGGTCCAGCAAGTTGCCTGCTTTGAGCAGGGCCGGCAATACATAGCGATGCAACAACATGCCGTTAAAGGTCAGCAACATGACAATAATGACCTTCGCTTGAAGTTTAGGATTGGCAAAATAGTTCATACCTTTTTCAAGGTAGTCAATTCCAATCACTGCGGCACCCGTGAGCCACAGGAATATCAGGGCATTGGCCACGGACTTCTGCAAGCTCGTCATATGCTTACTGTCATGCCCGGCTTCTTTATGACCTTTCAACAAGTTCCTGACCATCTCGGCGTCACTGGCGAATACCATGCCGATGGCAATGCAACAGGCCAATAAATGAACGTAAATAACAGACAACCGCACCAGCTCCATGGATTCTTTCTGCCCGAACAGGCTAATAATTGTATTAATCTCCACGACGTTTTCTCCACGTAATTAGCGCTAGATGACCTTGCAATAGGCGTGCGAACGATTTAATCGCAGTGGCAAAGCCAAATTCGAATCGTTAAATGAAAAAGCAGATAATTATTCAATACACACGGTGGCTCACCCGAAGAGCCTCGGTTGGGCATGGCGTTGCTCCACTATTCAGGAAAAAAAAGCCCCATGAGCATCCCTGCGATGCTAATGAGGTTGAACGTCCATAAGTTCTGGGGAAAGGCGCGAGGTGCAATCACATTGAAGGCACCTGCTGGCAAATAGGAGTCAGTGTCATCCAAATCGTTCATTTCTCGAGCAAAACGACCGACAGGCGGCACACTAAATCAAGTTAGTTAGTTTGCTAAGTTGTTGTAATTTGACCGAATGGAAAGTTTTACCAACAACTGGATCCAAACTTAGCAAGTGTCATTGGAAGCTCTATCCTGCTGTTTCGCAGTTATCGCTTTGCAGGTGACCGTGCCTGAAGTGCCATCAGTCAGGCCCGGCAAGCTACATTCCGATCATCACGGGCGGTCGGCAACCCGTCTGTCATCTTCAGCCTGCCAGCGGGCTCAATTTGCCCTGGGTGAACCCCCAAGTGATGTTCCAGGCCTGGTTTGCCGGGAAGCAGATCCATGCGCGCTGACCTGCAAGCCTCATCGACGCGGTCTATCAGATCATCCATTCCATCGATTTGACCGCGTCAAATTGCCTCATGTAGCTTGCCGCCCTCTTCGCCGCTGGCTCAAAGGTGCGCGTTACACCTTTGCACCAGTTGCGTAGCCTACCCCCGTACTGATCAAGCCTCACCACGGCGTGCGCGCCAGTCGCGTCGCCGTCACCGTGTTCGAGTTTCCGAAATGTCCGTCAATAGCCCCACCCGTATCACCGAGCTCGTCATCGAGAGCGGCGTCAAGAAAGCCCACCTATCCACCCATGCGACACTGGTCCTGGGGTTCCTCGCAGGTGCATTCATTTCGCTAGGGTTTCTCCTGGCTATCCACGTCAGCACCATGATCCCGGTACAGTGGGCCTCGTTCGGCACACTGCTGGGCGCCGCGGTATTTCCCATCGGCCTGATCCTGGTGATCCTGGCCGGTGGCGAACTGCTTACCGGCAACATGATGAGCTTGCCCTTGGCGATGTTCGCTCGGCGTATCGGCCCAGGCGCCGTGGCCCGCAACTGGCTGCTGGTGACCGTCGCCAACCTGTTCGGTGCACTGTTCGTTGCCGGGTGCTTCGGTCACCTGCTGGGCCTGACCGAGGGGGCCTACCTGAACAAGGTGTTGGCGGCTGCGACCAGCAAGACCAACGCCGACTTCCTCCACGCCTTCGTGTCCGGAATCGGCTGCAACTGGCTGGTATGCCTGGCAGTGTGGCTGTCGTATGCCAGCCGTGAAATGAGCGGAAAGATTCTCGGCATCTGGTTCCCGATCATGGCGTTCGTCGCCATCGGTTTCCAGCACGTGGTAGCCAACATGTTCCTGATTCCGGCAGCGATCTTTGCCGGCTACCTGAGCTGGGGGCAGTTGGTGGAGAACCTGGTGGCCGTGTTCCTGGGGAATGCGGTGGGTGGGGCGATCTTCGTGGGGTTGGCGTACTACGTGTCCTACGGTGTGCCTTCGCAGGAAGCGTGCGAGGTGCAGTGAGGCATTGCGGTCAGGCACGCTTGTGCAGGTGATGTGCCCTGCACAAGCCTGCTTGACCGTTCGTCACTATCCTTGGGCCACGCAGGGCGACACGATGTTCGGCCGGATGCTGACGGCGGTCAAGGCATCCGCCATCAACCTTGGGCCAGCGACTTGCGCTCCAACCACTCCACCATCAACTCCCCCCATGCAATATCCGCTTGCAGGGCCGCCTTGGCTTTTGCCGAATCGCGCTTGCGCAAGGCTTCGAGTACTTCGAAGTGCTTGTGCTTGGCGCTGGCCAGTTCCGCTTTGGGCACTTCGGCATGGAAGGTGCTGAGCAGCGGCCCCATCATCACCCACATGTTCTCCAGGGTCTTGAAGATCACCGGCATGCGTGCGGCGGCAATCAGACCGAAGTGGAACTCGCGGTTGAGCAGCGAAGCCTGTAATGCCGACGACTCCTCGGGCGAATTCTTGGGAATTGCGGGGGCAAGAGAAATAGCGCCGCGAACAAATCAATATTGTGCACTGTTCACGAATATGAACGCTTGAGGGTGCAGATGCCGCGCCTGCCCTGCTCCGCCTCGTTCAGCTCGATCAGTTCGTTCAGAGGCACAACAGGCCCATGGCATGCTAAATACTATGTGCATGCACCTTATCAAGGAGCCTGCAATGATCGCGGTTCGCGAAGCCTGGAACGCCGGCCTGTTCAAGCGTGAGCACTGGATGCGCAACCTTGTCTCCGGCCTCATCGTCGGGGTTGTTGCGCTGCCCCTCGCCATGGCCTTCGCCATCGCTTCCGGGGTCAAGCCGGAGCAAGGCATCTACACGGCGATCATAGGCGGGCTGCTGGTTTCCTTGCTGGGCGGCAGTCGATTGCAGATCGCCGGACCGACCGGGGCCTTCATCGTGATCCTCGCAGGGGTGACGGCGAAGTACGGAGTGGAAGGCCTTCAACTGGCCACGATGATGGCTGGCGCCATACTGCTGGTGCTTGGCATTACCCGCCTGGGTGCAGTCATCAAGTTCATTCCCGACCCGGTGATCGTGGGTTTCACCGCCGGCATCGGCATCATCATCTGGGTTGGGCAATGGCGTGACTTCTTCGGCCTGCCCGAAATCGAAGGTGGGCACTTCCACGAAAAACTGTGGCATCTGTTGCTAGCCCTGCCGGACCTCCACATTGCCACGACGCTGCTCGCGACATGCAGCCTTGCTTTGCTGATCCTGGCCCCAAGGCTGCCCGTGCTGAAACGCCTGCCCGGGCCACTGGTAGCCATGGTGTTCGCGACGCTGGTCCAATCCCTGTTCCATTTTGACGGTGTGGCTACCATCGGCACCGCCTTCGGGGCGATCCCACAAGGTTTGCCGTCACTGACCTGGCCCGAAGTCTCCCTGGCGCGGGTGATCGAACTGATCGGGCCAGCGTTTGCGATCGCCATGCTGGGGGCCATCGAATCGTTGCTCTCTGCTGTTGTCGCCGACGGCATGGCAGGGACCAGGCACGACTCGAACCAGGAACTGATCGGCCAAGGGATCGCCAACCTGGTAGTGCCGCTGTTCGGGGGCTTTGCCGCCACAGGTGCCATTGCCCGGACAGCGACCAACATCCGCAATGGTGCTACCGGGCCGTTGGCCGGCATCATCCATGCGCTGACACTGGTACTGATCATCCTGTTCCTGGCGCCACTGGCGTCGAACATTCCACTCTGCGCACTGGCAGCGATCCTGTTCGTCGTCGCCTACAACATGAGCGAGCTGAAGCATTTCAAGCGCATGCTGCAGCGCGCACCGAGAGCCGACATCGCCATCCTGCTCGTCACCTTCACCTTGACGGTGTTCAGCGACCTGGTGATCGCCGTGAATATCGGCGTCATCCTCGCCATGCTTCAGTTCATGCGCCGCATGGCATCGTCCGTCGAAGTCCAGCAGGTGGTCGAAGAGGAACTGGCCAATCAACTGCACAGCAACGGCCAGAAATCGCTGCCCCCCGGCGTGCTGGTGTACACCATCGAAGGCCCGCTGTTCTTTGGCGCCGCCGAAACCTTCGAGCGCGCCCTGTCACAAACGCATACCGACCCTGAACTGCTGGTAATTTGCCTGAAGCGGGTGCCCTTCATGGATATCACCGGGCTGCAGACCCTGGAGGAAGTGATCCAGCAACTGCATGAACGCCAGATCGTTGTGAAACTGTGCGAAGCCAACGGCAAGGTGCTTGGCAAGCTCGAAAAGGCCGGGATCTTGCGCCTGCTTGGCCCCGGGCACTATCACCAAACGCTCGGTACCGCCCTGCTGGAGGCAAAGGCACCGGCGGCACACAACTGACTTGTGATCCACCAGGGCCATACAGAGTCCCATTTCAGGAACAGCCACCTGGCACTGCGCGCCCCCCTGTAGGAGCGGCTTTAGCCGCGAACACCGGCGCAGCCGGTGCCATGCACCGCGTTGGATTCTTCGCGGCTAAAGCCGCTCCCACAGGGTATGAGGATCGCTTGCGAATTCAGTTATTTGTCGCGCAAGGCCATGGGGTTGAGGCTTCAGCCCAGCAACTGGCTCAACACCGCACGCAACTTCCCCGGTTTGACGGGCTTGTTCAGCATCGGCGCACCGAGCTTGTTCAAGGAGCGTCGGCACTGATCGCTGCGGTCGGCAGTGATGATCACCGCAGGAATGGCGGCGCCGAAATGTTCACGCAAGTGCCTGACCACCTCGCAGCCGACAACACCGTGGTCCAGGTGAAAGTCCGCCAGGATCAATTCCGGAGCCCGCCCCTGCAAGGCCAGCAAGGCCCCGGCCTGGTCGGTCGCGGTAACCACTTCGCAGCCCCACTGCCCGAGCAGCGCGCCCATGCTCTCGAGGATGCTCACTTCGTTGTCCAGTACCAGCAGGCGACGGCCCGGCAACGGGTTGCCGGCGCCAGGCTGCGGCGCGGCCTGGTAGATAGGCAACGGCATGGCTTCGCCGATCGGCACGTCGATACTGAACATCGAGCCACGCCCCGGCCATGAACGCACCTCGACGCGATAGCCGAGAATCTTGGCGATCCGCTCGACGATGGCCAGCCCCAGGCCCACACCCTTGCGATCGGCGGCACGGCCTACGTCAAGTTGGTTGAACTCGAGGAAAATGGCCTGCAGCCGATCGGCCGCGATGCCCCGCCCGGTATCCCACACCTCCAGGCGCAAGTGATCGCCGCGGCGCCTGGCGCCCAGCAGAATCCTGCCCTCATTGGTATAACGGCAGGCGTTGCTGAGAAAGTTGCGCAGGATACGCGTCATCAGCCGCAGGTCGGTGCTGATGGCGTAGTCGGCAATGCGCGCACGCAACTTCAGGCCTGCCGCATCGGCCACCGTGCGGAACTCCGAGACCAGTGGCCCGAACAGCTCGTCGAGGCGGTACAGCGCTACGTCCGGCTTGACCGCCGCCTGGTCGAGCCGGGAAATGTCCAGCAGGTCGGTCAGCAGGTCTTCAGCGCCCTCCAGCGCCTGATGGGTACGCTCCACCAGCACTTTTTCCGCTTCTGGCAGCGGTCTTTCGCGCAACGTCGAGATCAGCAGCCGCGCGGCATTCAGCGGTTGCAGCAGGTCATGGCTGGCGGCAGCGAGGTACTTGTCCTTGCTGCGGTTGGCGGTTTCCGCGGCGTCGCGGGCATCGCGCAGGGCGCGGGCGATCTGTTTGCGCTCGGCGATCTGCTGTTGCAGGTTGCGGTTGGCCTCCAGCAGCTCATCGGTACGGGCAGCCACCCGTTGCTCGAGCTCGTCATTCAGTTGCTGCAAGCGCTGCTGGGCCAGCTTGCGTTCGGTGATGTCGGCGACAAACCCTTCCACCAGCCCTTCCTGACCTGGCTTGAGCAACAGGTTCATCAACACATCGAGGTGGCTGCCGTCCTTGCGCCGCAAGCGGGTTTCATAACCATGCAGGCTGCGTTCACGGGCGAGGGTCGCGGTGATGGCGTGCAGTTCTTCAGCCCCGCCAACAAACAGGTTGGCGGCAAGGTCCGTCAGCGGAAACAGCAACGCTTGCGGGTTATCGTAACCGAGCATGCGTGCCAACGCCGGGTTGGCGGCACGCATGCCGTCTTGCAGGCTGGCCTGGAAAATCCCGTGCACGGCGTTTTCGAACAACCATTTGTAGCGGTTGCGTTCGGCCTCCAGTTCGTCCAGGCGCGCCGCCAGCTCCGGGTAATGGCTCTTGCGCGCCGAGTGGTCGCCCAGCCCCAGCAGCCCGGCCAGCGCCCGTTGCTGCTCGTCAGAGGGCCTCGCCATAGACCACCTCGACATCACGTTGGCTCGACGCACGCGGGTTGGTGAGGATGCACGGGTCATCCATCGCATGTTGCGACAGGAACGGGATATCGGCCGTGCGCACCCCATGCAGGCCCAGGGTTTCGTGGAAGCCGATGGCACGCTTGAGCGCGATCAGGTGCTCCACCAGGCGCGCGCAGATCTGCCGGTGGTTGAGGCCGCGGCAGTCGATACCCAGCACTTCGGCAATCACCTTGAAACGCTCCGGTGCCGAGCTGTAGTTGAACGCCACCACGTGCTCCACCAGCACCGCATTGCACAGGCCATGCGGCAGGTCGAGGAACCCGCCCAGGCTGTGCGACATGGCGTGGACCGCACCCAGGATCGCATTGGAAAACGCCAGCCCCGCCTGCATGCTGCCCAGCATGATCTTCTCGCGCAGGGCGATATCGGTGGGGTTGGCGATCATTTCCACCAGGTTGCCGTTGATCAGGCGCATGGCTTCCAGCGCATGGGGGTCGGTCAGCGGGCCGTGGCCGGTGGAAACGAAGGCTTCGATGGCATGCACCAGCGCATCGATACCGGTGCAGGCCGACAGGAACGGGTCCATGCTCAGGGTGGTTTGCGGGTCGATCAGCGACACGTCCGGCACCACCGCCTTGCTGACGATGGAGAACTTCATGCGCTCCTGCTGGTTGGAAATGATCACGAACTGCGACACGTCCGCCGAGGTGCCGGCCGTGGTCGGGATCAGGATCAGCGGCGGGCTGGGCACGCGGATCATGTCCACGCCTTCGAATTCGAGGATGCTGCGCCCGTGGGCGACCACGATGCCGATGGCCTTGCCGCAATCCATCGGGCTGCCGCCGCCGACCGCGACGATCACATCACAGTGGTTTTGCCGGTAGATCTCGGCGCCAAGCATCACCTCTTCCACACGCGGGTTGGGCGATACGGCGCTGTACAGGCAGTAGTCGATGCCCTGGGCCTGCAGGCTGGCCTCCACGTCCGCCACCCAACCGGCGGCAATCACACCGGGGTCGCTGACCACCAGCACCTTGCGCGCACCGAAGGTCTTGGCGTAATTGGCGACATTATGCCGGCAGCCGGCACCAAAGATGATCTCGGGCGAAACGAACTTGCGAAGCGGGCTGAAACTCTGGCTCATCGGGAAGCCTGTTCTTATTGTTCTGGAAGGTAACCGCCAGCGTAAAGCATCCCGCAGCGAAAGCAACCAGACCAAAGCCTGGCCACGGCTCATTCGATCCAGTACTTGGCACGGGCCACCTCCAGGAACGCCAGGATGTCCTCGTCCAGCCCCGGCACCCCGGGGAAGCGCTGTGCAAGGCGGTCGATGACCGCCGCCACGCTGCGCCGGCCGTCCAGCAACTCGAGCACCCAGCCGGCACTGGCATTGAGTTCGATGGTGCCCTCCGGGTACAGCAGCACATGGCAGGCCCGGCGCGGCTCCCAGCGCAGGCGGAAGCCCTTGCGCAAGGCCAGGGCTTGTTCGCGATCGATCAGGTTCACAACGGGCATGCTCAATGAAGAACCGGCCATCGCGCTGATGGCCGGACAGGCATCAACGATTGGCGAAGTACATCGTCACTTCGAAGCCGATGCGCAGGTCGGTAAAGGCGGGTTTAGTCCACATGGGGCATTCCTCTTCTTGGTGCCGGGCGATTCCGGTAGAGGCATTAATGCACGAGGGGCGACGGGGCCGAATGCTACTTTGGGACAGGTTTGCGGGGTGCGTTGGTAGGGGTAACACGGAGCAGCTGTGGATTTGTGCATGGCAGTGCCGGCCTCTTCGCGGGCTCGCCCGCTCCCACAGGGACTGCACAAGTTTCAAGACCAGTGCAATACCTGTGAGAGCGGGCGAGCCCGCGAAGGCCGCGACGCGGTTTAGAAGAAGCCCAACGGGTTGATGTCGTAGCTCACCAGCAGGTTCTTGGTCTGCTGGTAGTGATCGAGCATCATCTTGTGCGTCTCGCGGCCCACCCCGGACTTCTTGTAGCCACCGAACGCGGCATGCGCCGGGTACAGGTGGTAGCAGTTGGTCCACACGCGCCCGGCCTTGATCCCGCGGCCCATGCGGTAGGCACGGTTGATGTCACGGGTCCACAGCCCCGCGCCCAGGCCAAACTCGCTGTCGTTGGCGATCGCCAGGGCTTCGGCTTCGTCCTTGAAGGTGGTCACGCCCACCACCGGGCCGAAGATCTCCTCCTGGAACACGCGCATCTTGTTGTTGCCCTTGAGCAGGGTCGGCTGGATGTAGTAACCGCTGGCCAGGTCGCCGTCGAGCCGCTCGGCAGCGCCACCGGTGAGCAGCTGCGCGCCCTCCTCCCGGGCAATCTGCAAGTAGGAAAGAATCTTGTCGTATTGCTGCTCCGAGGCCTGGGCGCCGACCATGGTCGCGGTGTCCAGCGGGTTGCCACGGGTGATCTTGGCGATCTTCTTCATCACCTCGGCCATGAACGGCTCGTAGATCGATTCCTGGATCAGCGCCCGCGACGGGCAGGTGCACACTTCGCCCTGGTTGAAGAACGCCAGCACCAGGCCTTCGGCTGCCTTTTCGATGAACGCGGGCTCGGCCTGCATGATGTCTTCGAAGAAGATGTTCGGCGACTTGCCGCCCAGTTCGACGGTGGACGGGATGATGTTCTCGGCCGCGCACTTCATGATGTGCGAGCCCACCGGGGTGGAACCGGTGAAGGCGATCTTGGCGATGCGCTTGCTGGTGGCCAGGGCCTCACCGGCTTCGCGGCCAAAGCCCTGGACGATGTTCAGCACGCCTGCCGGCAGCAGGTCGGCGATCAGCTCGGCGAAAATGGTGATCGACAACGGCGTCTGCTCCGCCGGTTTGAGCACCACGCAGTTGCCGGCGGCCAGCGCCGGGGCGAGTTTCCAGGCGGCCATCAGCAGCGGGAAGTTCCATGGAATGATCTGCCCGACCACGCCCAATGGCTCGTGGATGTGGTAGGCCACGGTGCCCTCGTTGATTTCGGCGGCGCCGCCTTCCTGGGCACGGATGCAGCCGGCGAAGTAGCGGAAGTGGTCCGCCGCCAGCGGCACGTCGGCGTTGAGGGTTTCGCGCACGGCCTTGCCGTTGTCCCAGCTCTCGGTAACGGCCAGTACTTCGAGATTCTGTTCGATGCGGTCGGCGATCTTCAGCAGTACCAGGGCGCGGTCCTGCACCGAGGTCTTGCCCCAGGCCTCGGCAGCGGCATGCGCGGCGTCCAGGGCCTGCTCGATGTCCTGGGGGCCGGAGCGCGGGAACTCGGCAATCGGCTGGCCATTGACCGGCGAGCTGTTGGTGAAGTACTGGCCGCCCAGCGGCGGCACGAATTCGCCGTTGATGAAATTGCCGTAGCGTGGTTTGAAGGACACGACGGCGCCTGGGGTTCCGGGTTGTGCGTAGATCATGCTGAGCCTCTGTGGGTCGATGCCTGTCCAGCGACAGGCGATGAGCCGATGGTAAAAAGCCCCGCCTGCCGGGCGAATGCATCGTTGGCAGCGGGGCTCTCGTCATTTGGTAGTAGGGCCGCTTGCCACAGGGTCCCTGGCAGCAAGCGGCAGGTTGGCGGCTTAGCGACTGGCGCTTGCCGTTTGCAGTTGCTTGGGCAGCTTGAAGGTCCAGAGCATGCCGCCCTGGTTGAAGTCCTTGACCCGCTTGGCCACTTCACCGCCCCACAGCGGCACCGCGCCGCCCCAGCCGGAAACCACCGAAACGTACTGCTCGCCGTCCATTTCCCAGGTCACTGGCGAACCGAGCACGCCGGAACCGGTCTGGAACTCCCAGACCTTGTCGCCAGTCTTGGCGTTGAACGCCTGCAGGAAGCCTTCCGGCGTGCCGGTGAACACCAGGTTGCCCTTGGTGGTCAGCACCCCGCCCCACAGCGGCGCATAGTTCTTGTGGCGCCACACTTCCTTGCCGCTGACCGGGTCGATGGCGCGCAACACGCCAATGTAGTCTTCGTTGAGCGGCTTGATGGTGAAGCCGGCACCGAGGAACGCCGCGCCCTTCTTGTAGGCGATGCCTTCGTTCCAGATGTCCATGCCCCACTCGTTGGACGGCACATAGAACAGCCCGGTGTCCTTGTTGTAGGCCATCGGCATCCAGTTCTTGGCCCCGAGGAACGCCGGGGCGACGAACACCGAGCTGCCCTTGGCCTCGCTACCCGGCGCCCCCGGCCGGCTGGCCTCGTTGTAGATTGGCCGGCCGTCCTTGTCCAGGCCGGTGGCCCAGGTGATCTTGTCGACGAAGGGGAAGCCGCGGATGAACTTGCCGTTGGTGCGGTCCAGCACGTAGAAGAAGCCGTTGCGGTCAGCGGTAGCGGCGGCCTTGACCTCCTTGCCGCCGTCCTTGTAGTTGAACGAGATCAGCTCGTTGACGCCGTCGAAGTCCCAGCCGTCATGCGGCGTGCTCTGGAAGTGCCACTTGATGGTGCCATCGTCGGGGTTCAGGGCCAGGCGCGACGAGGAATACAGGTTGTCGCCCGGGCGCAGGTGCGAGTTCCACGGCGCCGGGTTGCCGGTGCCGAACAGGATCAGGTTGGTTTCCGGGTCGTAGTAACCGCCCAGCCAAGGTGCCGCACCGCCGGTCTTCCACAGGTCGCCGGGCCAGGTCTTGCCTGCCTCGCCGCCGGAAATGCCGTTCTCGATCGCCTTGCCGTCCTTGTACACGTAGCCCATGTGCCCTTCCACGGTCGGGCGCATCCACAGCAGCTCGCCGTTTTCCGGGTTGTAGGCCTGGATCTTGCCCACCACGCCAAACTCGCCGCCGGCGACGCCGGTGATCAGCTTGCCATTGACGATCATCGGCGCGGCGCTGATGGAGTAGCCTTCCTTGTGGTCGGCCACCTTCTTGCTCCATACCACCTTGCCGGTGTCCTTGTTCAGCGCCACCAGCTTGGCATCGAGGGTGCCGAAGAACACCAGGTTGCCGTACAGCGCCACGCCGCGGTTGATCACGTCGCAGCACGGGCGAATGTCATCGGGCAGGCGCGCATCGTATTGCCACAGTTTCTTGCCGGTACGGGCGTCCACGGCGAACACCCGTGAGTAGGAGCCGGTCAGGTACATCACCCCGTCCTTGACCAGCGGCTGGGCCTGCTGGCCGCGCTGCTTCTCACCACCGAAGGAAAACGCCCAGACCGGCCGCAGGTCCTTGACGTTGTCGGTATTGAGCAGGTTCAGCGGGCTGTAGCGCTGGCCCTGCACGCCCAGGCCATTGGTCACGATCTGCTGCGGGTTCTTCGGGTCCTGGAGAATTTCTTCATTGCTGACAGCGGCGTGGGCTGCACCGGCAAGCAGCATGGCGCTGAGCACCAGGCTCAAGGCGAACACGGGACGACGTGTGGATCGGGTCATGACGGCTACCTTTGGTTTTTTTGTTGTATCCGGGAAAACTTCCCGGTGTGTCGGGAATTCTTGGTCCCGACCTGCTTGCCAACAATTGCCCGCAGTGCTGAGTTTTCTAGTTCCTTGGTAGCAGTGAACTTGCGCGGTCCCACAGGGGGCTGTGTTACACCCTCAGATAGGGGGCTTGGCGTCGACACGCCGCAGCTGCTGGCGTTCGTAACGGGGGTACAGGTGGCTGACACTGCGAATCAGCTCGTAACGGGTCAGGCTGATAGCGGCAAACCGCTCGGGTATGGGGCTGCGGATCATCTCGGCCATGTCATCACCACGCGCCGCGCCGTCGCGCATCAGCCCGTCCAGCCAGCCCAGGTAATCACGCATCTGGGCAAACGGCCGGGCATCGCTGGCCAGCGGGCCATGACCAGGCACCAGCTGCTTCCAGGGCAGCGCTTGCAAGGTGTCCAGGTCCTTCAGCCACACCTCCAGCCCCGGGCTGTTGGGCGTGGTCAATGCGCGCTCGTAGAACACCAGGTCGCCAGCGAACAGCACACCGGTGCTTTCATCCAGAATCGCCAGATCGGCACCGGTGTGCCCGCCCAGCGCCAGCAGCCGCAGGCGGTGCCCACCCACCTCGTGAATACCTGGCTCCAGCACACGGGTCGGCAGCACCACCTCGGTACCGCGCATCCAGTCGCCAACCAGGCGGTACATGTTCTCGGCCATGGCCTCCCCCTGCTGGCGCAACAGCTCGCCGGTACCGGCCAGGGCGCCGATGGGCACATCGGCAAAGGCCTGGTTGCCCAGCACATGGTCGGGGTGATGATGGGTCAGCAGCACTTCGACCACCGGCTTGTCGGTGGTGGCGGCAATGGCCTGGCGCAATGCTTCGCCGTAGCGTTTCGACGGCCCGCTGTCGATCACCACCACCCCGTTGTCGGTGACGATGAACGCGGTGTTGACGATATTGCCGCCGTTGTCCTTGGCGAAATTGTCGGTGCTGCCCTCCAGCAGCCAGGTGCCTTCGGCGATCTGCCGGGGCTTGAGCCGATAGTCCAGGTCTGCCCAGGCCGGCAGGCCCAGGCACAGTAGCAACAGCAGAATGCAACGCATGACGAGCGCCTCTGTCAGGGGTGAAGACGGGCAACATGCTCAGGGCACTGCCGCCTCGAACTGGTTGCCGCTGTTGTCCTGCAACAACAGCCGGGTCGGCCCGGGGCCCTGGATGTCGAAGCCCAGGTTGGGGTTTTCGCTGACCGCCGGGTACAGTTCCAGGCTGGCCAGGCGCTGGCCGTCCGCGCCTTGCAACTCGGCATGGTTGAGGAAGAATTCGGGAATGCCGCTGACCAGGCCGTTGTCCATCGGGTGAGCCACCTGCAGGCGCAAGCGGCTGCTGTCGCCGCGCGGGTAGCGCCCGCCCAGGACTTCACCGAGGTGCTCCTCCCAACCGGGCTGGGTGCGTACCACGCTGGGCGCGGTACAACCGCCGCCGGCAGCATCGATCAGGGTCGAGCCAACATGCCACAGGCCGTCGCGGGTCAGCACCGCGGCACGCAGCGGTGTGGCCTGTTCGACGCGGATGCGGATCGACAACCAGGGCAGCACGCGCTCGCCAGGCTGGAAGTCGACAATGCGCGGCAGCGGGTTGAGTTCGGCCCAGGCGATGATCCGCACCACTTCGCCGCTGAACGCCCGGGCGTCGATCTCCAGCGGCACCTGGCGGGCGTCCTCGGCAAAGGGTGGCGCCAGCAGCTTGACCCGATCATCGAACACGAATGCGGCCTGGCCCAGCAGCTGCTTGTGGTAGAAGTCCCACATCACCGACGGCACCGGGTCCTTGTGGTTACCTGGCTCGCTGGCCAGGACTTGTGCGGCCCAGGGCACCCAGCAGGCCAGCAGGAAAGTCGCTCGCCAGTTCATCGCCCACTCCTTTTGATCAACGCAAACCTGGCTGACAGTGCACGGTCCTTGTGGGAGCGGGTTCACCCGCGAACACCGGCGAAGCCGGTGCCATATACCGCGTCGCATTCTTCGCGGGTGAACCCGCTCCCACAGGGGGATGTGTTGCTTTTACAAACTCACAAGCCTGCGAAGCCTGTTACTGATACATCTCCGGCACCTGGTAACGCAGGCCATAACCGGCATAAATCGCCTTCATCCGCCCATCACGAATCAGCGTCTCAAGCGCTTCCTCCACCGCATAGGCCAGCTGCCGGTTGCTTTCATGCACCGCCATGCCGATCTCCCAGGCCTGCTTGCCAAGGTTCGGGTAGGCGTTTTCCGCCAGGGCCAGCTGCGGGTCGGCGGCTTGATGCAGTTGCCAGTCAACTTCGCCGCGCATCGCCATCACCGCGTCCACCTGGCCGGCCTGCATGGCGCCGAAAGCTTGCTGCACATTGGGGTAGTGATGGGTCCTGGCACTGAGCATGCCGTTGAACACAGAAGTCAGGTAGAACGACGGTACGCTGTCCACCTCGACCCCGATCGGGTGCTGCTGGAACACCGCGACACTGGCCACCGAGGGCAGGCGGCGGCGATCATAGGCGACCTGCCAGCGCTCCTCCTGATAAGGGCCGAACATGACCACCTGGGCGTTTTCCAGCTCGCCTACCTCGTTGCGTCGCTGCGCATAGGCATGGTCGTATGGCACCCGCATCATCAGGTCGGCCAGTTGCTGGTGGCGCAACGGGCTGCCGCGCCAGATGTAGTCGCGCAGATCGTCGTCGAGCTTTTCCCCGGGTGGCGCCCAGATCAGCTGCAAGCGCACCCCCAACGCCGTGGCCAGGGCCTGCGCCAGTTCCACGTCGACACCTCGCGGCTGGCCGTGGTCCTCGAAACTGTAAGGCGCAAAGTCCTTGTACACAGCCACCTTCAATTCGCCGGCGGCGATGATCGCGTCGTAGTTGCGCACCTGCGCCTGCGCCGCCGCGCAGCACAGCAGCAAGCCACTGAACAGCACCGCCAACAGACGCATGGCCGTCATTCCTCGACGTGCACGCTGTCCAGGTAGGTGCGCACCGCCCACAGGGCCTCCTGGCTCAGGTAGTCGGCCATTTTCGGCATGTACACCCGGCCGTCGCGGACCGCACCGTGGCGTACCCGCTCGACGAACCACTCATCCCCGGCCTCGCCGGCATCGAGCATGCGCAGATCCGGGGCGATGCCCCCCGACTTGGCCTCCAGGCCATGGCAGGCGGCGCAGTTCTGGTTGTAGGCCGAGGCACCGATCTCCACGGCCTTGTCGTGCTCGGGAGAGCTGCGGTACGGGTTGACCGCTGCCCAGCCATCGCCGTCCAGGGTTACGCCAGCGTCCTTGATCGGGGTCAGGCCCTTGGTTTCCACGGCCTGGGGCACCACATTGCCATGTGCCCAGGCAGTGCCGGTCAGTACTGCACTGGCAAGCAGCCCGGCAGCCAGCAAGACGTTGCGTTTTGTTGTCATTTTTATGCCCTCACGATTGCACGCAAGGCCTCAACCACAGAGGCCGTGTCGCCATCTTAGAAACAGCCCGCAGGCGGCCGAATGCTGCTTTGGTGGCCGCGCCTTACTCCCTTGGTAGTAGGGCTTGTGGCGAAGGGCCAAATGAGGTGCCCCGTGGGAACTATTCCCGGCAAGGGCGGGATTTTTTCCGTAGCCCGCAAGGCCCGCCCCGTCCCACCCTGTGCAGGCCAAAACCTCCACTGGGAACTGCAACCATGACAACAAGAACGCTACCCGCCCTTTCCCCTCTGGCCCTGAGCGTGCGGGCCTTGCTGCTGGCCGGTAGCCTGGCCCTGGGCAGCGTGGCCACGGCAGCCACCACCCCTGCGGCACCTGCCAGCAAGAACGTGACGTGGGAAGACATCGCCAACGACCACCTGACCACCCAGGATGTGCTGCAGTACGGCATGGGTACCAACGCCCAGCGCTGGAGCCCATTGGCCCAGGTCAATGACAAGAACGTGTTCAAGCTGACCCCGGCGTGGTCCTATTCCTTCGGCGACGAGAAACAACGCGGCCAGGAATCCCAGGCCATCGTCAGCGACGGCGTGGTCTACGTTACCGGCTCCTATTCGCGGGTGTTCGCCCTCGATGCGAAAACCGGCAAACGCCTGTGGACCTACAACCACCGCCTGCCGGACAACATTCGCCCCTGCTGCGATGTGGTCAACCGCGGCGCAGCGATCTACGGCGACAAGATCTACTTCGGCACCCTCGACGCGCGGGTCATCGCCCTCGACAAGCGCACCGGCAAAGTGGTGTGGAACAAGAAGTTCGGCGACCACGCCGCCGGCTACACCATGACCGGTGCCCCGGTGCTGATCAAGGACAAGACCAGCGGCAAGGTACTGCTGATCCACGGCAGCTCCGGCGATGAATTCGGCGTGGTCGGCCAACTGTTCGCCCGCGACCCGGACACCGGTGAAGAGGTGTGGATGCGGCCCTTCGTCGAGGGCCACATGGGCCGCCTGAACGGCAAGGACAGCACGCCGACCGGTGACGTCAAGGCGCCGTCCTGGCCGGACGACCCCACTACCGAAACCGGCAAGGTCGAAGCCTGGAGCCACGGCGGCGGCGCGCCTTGGCAAAGCGCCAGCTTCGACCCCGAGACCAACACCATCATTGTCGGCGCCGGCAACCCTGGCCCCTGGAACACCTGGGCGCGCACCTCGAAGGACGGCAACCCGCATGACTTCGACAGCCTGTATACCTCAGGGCAGGTCGGCGTCGACCCGAGCACCGGTGAAGTGAAGTGGTTCTACCAGCACACGCCCAACGATGCCTGGGATTTCTCCGGCAACAACGAGCTGGTGCTGTTCGACTACAAGGGCAAGGACGGCAAGCTGGTCAAGGCCACCGGCCACGCCGACCGCAACGGCTTCTTCTATGTGGTGGACCGCAGCAACGGCAAACTGCAGAACGCTTTCCCCTTCGTCGACAACATCACCTGGGCCAGCCACATCGACCTCAAGACCGGGCGCCCGGTGGAAAACCCTGGGCAGCGCCCGGCCAAACCGCTGCCGGGAGAAACCAAGGGCAAGCCGGTGGAGGTCTCGCCACCCTTCCTTGGTGGCAAGAACTGGAACCCCATGGCCTACAGCCAGGACACCGGCCTGTTCTACATCCCCGGCAACCAGTGGAAGGAGGAGTACTGGACCGAGGAAGTGAACTACAAGAAGGGCTCGGCCTACCTGGGCATGGGCTTCCGCATCAAGCGCATGTACGACGACCACGTCGGTACCCTGCGCGCCATGGACCCGACCACCGGCAAGCTGGTTTGGGAGCACAAGGAGCACCTGCCGCTGTGGGCCGGCGTGCTGGCGACCAAGGGCAACCTGGTGTTCACCGGCACCGGCGACGGCTTCTTCAAGGCCTTCGACGCCAAGACGGGCAAGGAGTTGTGGAAGTTCCAGACCGGCAGCGGCATCGTCTCGCCGCCGATCACCTGGGAACAGGACGGCGAGCAGTACATCGGCGTGACCGTGGGCTACGGCGGCGCGGTGCCGCTGTGGGGCGGCGACATGGCCGAACTGACCAAGCCGGTGGCCCAGGGTGGTTCGTTCTGGGTGTTCAAGATCCCAAGCTGGGACAACAAGACTGCACAGCGTTGACTTGCAGCGGGGAGCGGGCCTGCGCCCCTCCCCGCTTCTGCCTTTCTCCTGCCAAGAGCCTTTCGCCATGAACTACCTGCCACTTGCCTTGCTGATCGTGCTGGCCCCTGCCATGGCCGAGAATGCCGACGACGCTGGCAACGATACCCCCCTGACCATCAACGGCTGCGTGATTGCCGAAGCCAGCCAGTGCCCGGGGGCCGACCTGCGGGGCGCCAACCTGGCCAACCAGGACCTGCGCAAGATGAACCTGGCCGGCGCCGACCTGCGCGATGCCGACCTGCGCCATGCCCGGCTGGACCTGGCCAACCTGGAAAAGGCCAACCTGCAAGGCGCCAACCTGACCCGCGCCAGCCTGCAGCAGAGCAACCTGCGCCTGGCCGACCTGAGCCATGGCCGGCTCGTGGCCATTCAGGGCTGGGGCCTGTTTGCCCAAAGTGCGCAATTTGCCAAGGCTGACCTCAGCGCGGCCTACCTGCAGTTCGCAAGGTTGTCAGGGGCGAAGATGCAGCAGGCCAACCTGAGCGCGGCGGACCTGGAAATGGCCTGGCTGAGCAAGGCTGACCTGCAAGGGGCCGACCTTGGCGATGCCAACCTGCAGGAGGCCAAGTTTGGCCAGAGCAACCTGGCCCGCGCCGACTTGCGCGGGGCGCGCCAGCATTACGGGAATTTTCAGGAGGCCAACATGGAGGGGTGCAAGGGGTGCCCCGAGACCTGGGACAATTGAGCCCGATATTCCCGCCTTGCGCAGCCCCCCTGTAGGAGCGGCCTTGTGTCGCGATGGGCTGCAAAGCAGCCCCGACGATTGCTGCGTTGACGCTGAAGCCCCTGGGGGCCGCTTTGCGGCCCATCGCGACACAAGGCCGCTCCTACAGGGCTCTGCGCAGAGTCCAGATAGCAGAACACCTCACCCCGCCACCCGCACCACCCCCAGGTCAATCCCCAGATGCACCAGCTCGGCATGGGAGCTGACCTGCAACTTGCTCTTGAGCAAGGTCAGGTGGTTGGACACGGTCTTGGCACTGATGCACAACTGCTCGGCAATCCCTCGCACCGGGGTGCCCTTGGCCAGCATCACGAAAATTTCCAGCTCACGCTGGGTCATGCGCTGCAGGCGCGGGTCACTGGCATTCTGCAGTGACGTGCAGGCCAGCTGGGTGGCCAAGGGCTGTTCGATATAGGCATGCCCGGCCAACACCCGCTGCACCGCCTCGATCAGCACTTCGGGCGCCGAGTTCTTGGTCAGGTATCCCGAGGCACCTGCATCCAGCGCCTGGCGCACCAGCGGCAGTTCGTCATGCATGCTGAAGAACAGCACCCGCAACTGTGGCAGGCGCTGACGCAGGCGCCGGGTGGTTTCCAGGCCGCTGATGCCTGGCAGGCCAAAGTCCATGATCACCAGGTTGGGCATCTGTTCCTGAACCCGCGCCAGCGCCTCTTCGCCACTGGCAGCCTCACGCACCTGTACTTTCGGCAGCACCGCTCGCAGCAGGCTGGCATAGCCCTGGCGGACCACGGCGTGGTCATCGACCAACACGATATTCATCACACCTCCATGGGAATGTTCAGGGCCAGCGCCCAGCCGGCACCCGGTCGGCTGAGGATGCGCAGTTCACCGCCCAGGCTGCGGGCGCGCTCGGCCATCGAGTGCAGGCCTACCCCGGGGCGCTGGGGCTGGCTGGCACCGCAACCGTTGTCGCGAACCAGCAGGCGCAAGCCCTTGGCGCTGCGTTGCAGGCGAACCCGCACCTGGCTTGCGCCGGCGTGACGGGCGACGTTGGTCAACGCCTCCTGCAGCAGCCGATACAAATGCGTGCGACTCGGCCCGGGTAGTGCCGGCAAATGCTCGCTTAC
Organism: Pseudomonas sp. C5pp; assembly: GCF_000814065.1. Lineage (NCBI taxonomy): Bacteria > Pseudomonadati > Pseudomonadota > Gammaproteobacteria > Pseudomonadales > Pseudomonadaceae > Pseudomonas > Pseudomonas sp. C5pp. The sequence goes on from NZ_JWLN01000009.1 coordinate 19,729, forward strand.
CCGCAGGCGGCAATCGATACCCTGGCTGGCCTGCCATTGGCTCACCAGCAGGCCGAAGGCTTCGGCCAGCGGCATGTGCTGCAACGCCAGCGGGTACAGGTCATGTACCAGGGCGCGGAAACCTTGCTGCAGGCGTTCACAATCGAGCTCCAGGGTGCGTGTCGTCTGTGCCACCGCGGTTGGCTGGTCGGCGACCATGCGCAGCAGGCAGAGCTGGGCCCGAATACCCGCCAGGTATTGCCCGAGGTCGTCGTGCAGCGTCTGCGCCAGCTGGGTGCGTTCCTGCTCCTGCACCGCCAGCAGGGCCTGGGTAAGTTGGGTATTGTCGCAGCGGGCCTGCTCCAGAGACGCGGTCATGCGGTTGAAGTGCTCCGCCAATTGGCGCGCCTCCGGCAGGCCGGCCTCGCGCAGGCGTGCGGTCAATTGCCCACCCGAGACCTGGCGCAAGGCCTGCAGCAGATCGTCCAGCAAGCCCATGCCCCGCCGCACCGCCCAACGGATGGTCAACAAGCTCAGCAGCAACGCCAGGCCGCACAGGACCAACAACTGCTGCAGGGAGTCACGCACCTCGTCGATTTCATCCCGTGCATCCACGGCGATCATTACCCGGCGACCATCCCCCAGCTCCAGCAGCCGGCTGCTGTCGTGGCGCTGCCCAAGCAGTTGGCGGCCCAACCAGGCATCCAGGCCGGTTGCTTGCGGCAGCCGCGCAGGTTCATCCGCCGCCAGCCAGTGCACCCGCACATGGCGCAGGCTTTGCGTCAGCCGTGGTTGCAGGCTCTGCGGGTCGCGCTCGGCAGTGTCGCCGAGGTATGCCACCACGGCTTGCGCCGACTGCAACTCCCGCTCCACGTCAGCCACCGCCTGGCGCAACAGCACCACGGCACAGGCCAGCGTCAACATCGCGAAGCAACAAGTGACCCAGAGGTTGATCCGCCACAGGGCCGAAAGGTTGACAAGGCGCATGGGCAGTTCTCCTCGGGGTTGCTGCGGCCATCGTAAAACCCGCGCCCATGTGGTGAATTACTACCTTGGTACCGGGCGAGCGCTACTTTCTGCATATTTCCCCCTCCCGGCGGGCTTCCTATGCTGGCGCCATCTGCCGTGGAGTTGCCTTATGCGCCTGCCTGCCCACCTTGCCATGACCTGCCTGCTGGCCCTGGCCGCGACGCTTTCTGCAAGCCCGGCACCCGCCGCGCAGGCCCCGGGCGGGGAACTGTTGCAGGTGCGCATCGGCTATCTCGGCTATCGCCCCGATCCCGGCCCGCTGCTGTCCAACATCATTCCCGAACCCACCGATGCCGGGCTGCAGGGCGCCGAACTGGCGATTGTCGACAGCAACAGCAGCGGGCGTTTTCTCAAACAGGAATTCCACCTGGCCAATGCCACGGTCGAAAGCCCCGAAGCCCTGCTGCAGGCTGCCAAGGCACAGCATGACCAGGGCCTGCGGCTGTTCGTGGTAAATGCCCCCGCCGCCAGCCTGCGCGCGCTATCTGCCGCCCTGCCCGACAGCCTGCTGTTCAACGCCGGCAGCCCGGACGACAGCCTGCGCAGCAGCCAGTGCCTGGGCAATGTGCTGCACAGCCTGCCCAGCCGCGCCATGCTGGCCGATGCCCTCGCGCAATTCCTGGTAATGCGCAAATGGCAACGGGCGCTGTTGGTCGTCGGCCAGACCGACGATGACCGGGCCTATGCGGCGGCCCTGCGCCGCGCCATGAAGCGCTTCGGCATGCAGCTGGTCGCGGAGAAAGCCTGGACATTCGACAACGACCAGCGCCGCAGCGCCCAGGCCGACATGCCGCTGTTCACCCAAACCGCCGAGTACGACGTGGTGCTGGTGGCCGACGAACGCGGCGACTTCGGCGAGTACCTGCCCTACCAGACCTGGTATCCGCGGCCGGTAGCCGGCACCCAGGGCCTGACCCCCACCGGCTGGCACAAGACCGTTGAAACCTTCGGCGCGGCGCAGTTGCAAAAGCGCTTCGAAGCCCAGGCCGGGCGCTGGATGAACGACCGCGACTTCGCCGCCTGGATGGCCGTGCGCAGCATCGCCAGCGCAGTGAGCAAACTGCGCCAGGCCGAGCCCCGCGCCCTGCAGCAACTGCTGCTCAGCGAGCAGTTGCCGCTGGACGGTTTCAAGGGCCGCAAGCTCAGCTACCGCCCGTGGAACGGCGAGCTGCGCCAGCCGATCCCACTGGTGCAGCCGCGGGCCCTGGTCAGTACCTCGCCGCAGGAGGGCTTCCTGCACCCGTTCAACGAAATGGACAGCCTGGGCTACGACAGGCCCGAAGTGACCTGCGGCTACCCCTGACCCGATAACCACAACAAAAAAGGATTTCGCCATGCGTCGCTCCCCTTTTCACCGGGCACTGCTTTACCCCAGCCTGCTGTCGGGCGCCCTGGCCCTTGCCAGCGGGCACGCCGTGGCCGCCACCGCCTGGGTATCGAACGAGAAGGACAACAGCCTCAGCCTGATCGACATGCAGACCCTGCAAGTCACCGAGACCCTGCCAGTGGGCCAGCGCCCGCGCGGCCTGCTGCTGGCCCACGACAACACGCTGCTGTACATCTGCGCCAGCGATTCGGACCGGGTGCAAGTGATGGATGTGGCCACCCGCAAGATCATCAAGGAACTGCCCTCCGGCAAGGACCCCGAGCAGTTCGCCCTGCACCCCAACGACCGCTGGTTGTACGTGTCCAACGAGGACGACGCGCTGGTGACGGTAATCGATACCCAGACCGACAAGGTGCTCGGGCAGATCGACGTCGGCATCGAGCCCGAAGGCATGGCGGTGAGCCCGGATGGCAAATGGGCGGTCAACACCAGCGAAACCACCAACATGCTGCACTGGATCGACACCAGCACCCAGACACTGGCGGACAGCACCCCGGTGGACCAGCGGCCGCGCTTCGTCGAGTTCAGCCAGGACGGCTCGCGGCTGTGGGCCTCGGCAGAAATCGGCGGCACGGTGACCATCCTCGACGTGGCCAGCCGCCAGGTGCTGAAAACCCTGAACTTCCAGATCAAGGGCGTGCACCCGGACAAGGTCCAGCCGGTAGGCATCAAGCTCAGCGCCGATGGCAAGTACGCGTTCGTCGCCCTGGGCCCGGCCAACCATGTGGCGGTGGTCGATGCCAAGACCTACGAAGTACTCGACTACCTGCTGGTGGGCCGACGGGTCTGGCAATTGGCGTTCACCCCGGACCAGAGCCAGTTGCTGGCCACCAACGGGGTCAGTGGCGACGTTTCGGTGATCGATGCAAAAAACCTCAAGGTGCTCAAGTCGGTGAAGGTCGGCCGCTACCCCTGGGGCGTGGTGGTGACGCCATGAATACCCTCGAAGTCAGTGACGTGAGCTTTGCCTACGGCCAGCGCGAGGCGCTCAGGCAAGTCGGCTTCAGCCTGGCGCCCGGGCGCTTCGCCGCCTTGCTGGGCCCCAATGGCGCCGGCAAGTCGACCTTGATCGCCCTGCTCACCCGCTTGTACGACCTGCAGCATGGCGACATCCGCGTGTGCGGCTGCTCGCTGCGCAACGCCACGCGCCCGGCCTTGCGCCAGCTGGGCGTGGTGTTCCAGCAAAGCACCCTCGACCTTGACCTGAGCGTGGAGCAGAACCTGCGCTACCACGCCTCGCTGCACGGCCTGTCGCGGCGCCAGGGCAATGTTCGGGTCGATGCCGAACTGGCCCGCCAGGGCCTCGATGAGCGGCGGCGTGAGCCGGTCCGGGCACTGAACATCGGCCATCGGCGCCGGGTGGAGATTGCCCGCGCGCTGCTGCATGAACCACGTTTGCTGTTGCTCGACGAAGCCAGCGTCGGCCTCGACCCGGCCAGCCGCCTGGCGCTCAACCAGCACCTGCGGCTGCTGTGCCGCGAGCAGCGCCTCAGTGTGCTGTGGACCACCCATCTACTGGACGAAGTGCAGCCCAGCGATGACCTGCTGATCCTGCATCAAGGGCGCCTGGTGGCCAGCGGCACGGCCGACGCCCTTAGCCTGGAGCACGGCGGTGACCTCGACCATGCCTTTGCCCGCCTGACCAGCGCCCCCACAGGAGCCAATGCCCGATGAACGCTTACTGGCAGTGCTTCAACGGCATTCTCCTGCGCGAATGCCTGCGTTTCGTCCTGCAACGCACCCGTTTTCTCAGCGCGCTGGTGCGCCCGCTGCTGTGGCTGCTGGTGTTCGCCGCCGGCTTTCGCGCGGCCCTGGGCATTGCGATCATCGAGCCCTACGACACCTACATCCCCTACGAGGTGTACATCATTCCGGGCCTCGCCTGCATGATCCTGCTGTTCAACGGCATGCAGGGCTCGCTGTCGATGGTCTATGACCGGGAGATGGGCAGCATGCGCGTGTTGCTGACCAGCCCGTTGCCGCGGCCCTTCCTGCTCGGCAGCAAGCTGCTGGCGACCTCGTTGATCTCCCTGCTGCAGGTGTACGCCTTCCTTGCCATCGCCTGGTTGTATGGCGTGCAGCCACCGGTTGCGGGCCTGTTGCTGGCGCTGCCAGCGTTGTTGCTGGTGGCGCTGATGCTCAGCGCCCTGGGCCTGTTGCTATCGAATGCGATTCGCCAGCTGGAGAACTTTGCCGGGGTGATGAACTTCGTGATATTCCCGCTGTTCTTCCTGTCCTCGGCGCTGTACCCGTTGTGGAAGATGCGCGAGGCTAGCCAGTGGCTGTATTGGCTGTGTGCAGTGAACCCGTTCACCCATGCCGTGGAGCTGGTGCGCTTTGCCTTGTATGAGCGCTTCAACCCGCTGGCGCTGGCGGTATGCCTGGGGCTGACCGTGCTGTTCACCCTGCTGGCGATCCTCACCTTCAACCCCCAGCATGCGGCGCTGCGCAAGCCGCGCTGATTGGCAGCTGTCTCCCTCCGGCCCCTTCGCCGAACCCGTTGAAGGAACACGGTCCGTGTGGGAGCGGGTTCACCCGCGAAGAAGGCGACGCGGTGCATGGCACCGGCTTCGCCGGTGTTCGCGGGTAAACCCGCTCCCACAGGGATCGCGCATGCATTCAGATATTGGGCAGGATCAGGCCAGAGGCGCCCGGCTTTCTACTACTTTGGTACTGCCTTTGCTGTCTGATCGTCGCATTCACAATGCACCGCCACTGGCATGTAATGGGCCTATAACAAAAAGGACAACCCCCATGCCACGTGCCCTGCCCCGGCTGCCACGCCCATTGCTGGCGGCGCTTTCCCTGAGCCTGACGCTAGGCGCTGCCCAGGCCGATACCACGCCGCTATTCTCTGCCGACGGCTACCGCACCACCCTCTACCGCAGCCCGACCCCACAGCAGGTCGAAGGCGGCCAGGTCATCGACACCGCCATGCTGCAAGGCCTGCTGGGGCACACCCCCAAGCCGGTGCTGATCGACGTCTATCGCCGTCAATGGCTGCAAGGCCGCTTCATCGAAGATGAACCCCACGCCAACATCCCCGGCAGCCGCTGGCTGGCCAACACCGGCGACGGTGAGCTGAGCCCGGCGTGGCACGATTACTTCGTGCGCCACCTGCAACTAGCCACCGCCGGGCGCACGGAGCAACCGCTGGTCTTTTACTGCCGCTCCGATTGCTGGTTAAGCTGGAACGCGGTAAAACGCGCGAAAGCCCTGGGCTATAAGAATCTGTATTGGTACCGCGATGGCCTGGACGCCTGGCAACAGGCCAACCTGCCGCTGCAGCCAGCGCAGCCGGAACCCTTCCCCTGAATTCATCGCCTGCAAACGCGTGCCCGCTCCATCCAATAAAAACGAGGTGAAAAGGCCATGTACAAAATTCTGATTGCCGACGATCACCCCCTGTTTCGCGAAGCCATCCACAACGTTATCAGCGATGGCTTCCAGGGCAGCGAAGTCATGGAAACTGCCGACCTGGACAGCGCCCTGGCGCTGACCCACGAACATGACGACCTCGACCTGATCCTGCTCGACCTGAACATGCCCGGCATGCATGGCCTCAATGGCCTGATCACCCTGCGCAACGAGGCACCGACCACGCCGGTGGTGATCGTCTCAGCCGAGCAGGAAAAGCAGATCGTGCTGCAGGCCATCACTTATGGCGCGGTGGGCTTCATCACCAAGTCCTCGCCACGTTCACAAATGATCGAAGCGATCGAGCAGATCCTCAACGGCAATGTCTACCTGCCGCCCGACATCATCCGAGCCCAGAAAAGCAGCACCAGCCGGCGCCTGAACGATGCCCCGAGCTTCCCGCCGGAGATGCTCCAGGCCCTGACCCGCAAGCAGTTGCTGGTGCTCGAGCGCATGACCAAGGGCGAGTCGAACAAACAGATCGCCTACACCCTGGATATCGCCGAGACCACGGTCAAGGCCCACGTTTCGGCGATCCTGCGCAAGCTCAACGTGCACAACCGGGTGCAGGCCATCCTCAGTGCCGGTGATATCGATTTCGGTGATTACCTGCGGCGTTGATCTGTCCCTGCTCATTTTCCAAGGCTACCTCATTGCCCTGTAGGAGCAGCCTTGTGCTGCGAAGAGGCCGGCAAGGCAAAAATCTTCTCTAGCAGTAATGGACTCTTCGCAGCGCAAGGCTGCTCCTACAGGTACTGAGCAGCCTTTGGGTCCGATTGTCTGGCATCACGGCTAGCCCTGGCTGCCCAGCAAATGGCTCATCGCCGCCTTAAGCTTCATCGGCCGCACCGGCTTGTGCATCAGGGTGTGGCCCTGCTCGCGGATCTGTTGCTTGAGCTCGTTGCTGTAGTTGGCGGTGATCATCATCGCCGGCAAGGGCTGGGTACGGCGGGCATTGATCCGCGCCACGGCGTCGACGCCATTGCAGTCGTTGTCCAGGTGGTAGTCGGCGATCAGCAGGTCGGCCTCGGCATGGTAGTTGTCCACCTGGCGCGCAAGGTCTTCCTCCGACAGCGCGGTGACCACCCGGCAGCCCCACCCCTCCAGCAGGGTACGCATGCCGGCGCAAATCGCCGCATCGTTATCCAGTACCCACACCCGCGCCCCGCGCAGGCGTTCGAGCATCGGCTCGCTGATTGCCTGGCTCGGCTGGGCCTTGGGCGCGGTGGTGCTCAGCGGCACTTCGACCGCGAATACCGAGCCTTTGCCAAGCCATGACCGCACCCGAATCCGGTGGCCAAGAATGCCGGCGATCTTTTCCACGATCGCCAGGCCCAGGCCCAAGCCACGGTCCTGGTCCGGACGCTGCACATCACCGCGCCTGAACTCCTGGAACATTTCTTCCAGGTGCTCTTCGGCGATACCGATCCCGCTGTCCCATACTTCGATCCGCAAGCCGCCACGCTGGCGCCGGCAGCCCAGCACCACGCGCCCACTGCGGGTATAGCGAATGGCATTGCTGAGCAGGTTGCGCAGGATCCGCGCCAGCAGCTGGATGTCACTGCGCACCACGGCGGAACAGCCCACGAAATGCAGTTCAAGCCCTTCGCTGCGCGCCACCTGGGCGTATTCGGCAGCGAGGTTGTCCATCAGTTCGCGCAGAGCGAACGGGGCGACATCGGCCTTGATCACGCCAGCATCGAGCTTGGAAATATCCACCAGGGTACCTAGCAGGTTCTCCACATCCTCCAGCGAGTTGCTGACATTACGCACCAAATGGGCACTGTTGTGCGGCTCGCGGTGTTCGAGCAAGGCGCTGGTGAACAGCCGCGCCGCGTTCAGTGGCTGCAGCAAGTCATGGCTGACGGCGGCAAGGAACTTGGTTTTCGACAGGTTGGCCTGCTCGGCCTCGCGCTTGGCCTCGCGCAGGCGCGATTCCACCCGGCTGCGCTCCTCGATTTCGCGCAGCAGCTGCTCGTTGAGGCTGGTCAGCTCGGCCGTGCGCTCGCGTACCCGTTGCTCCAGGTGCTGATACGCCTGGTGCAGCGCCTGTGCGGTATTGCGTCGCTCGGTGATGTCGCGGATCAACACGAAGATGCCCACCACTTCGCCATTGGCCAGGCGGTTCGGCACGTAGGAGCGCAGCATGTAGCGTTCCTGGCCGTTGATGTTGGTTTCGGCAAACTCGAAGGTTACGCTCTCCCCCGCCAGCGCCCGCGCCACGTAGGCCTCCAGGCGCTGGTAATGCTGCTCGCTGTGGGCTTCGCGCAGGCTCTGGCCCAGCATCACGCCGCGAGGCCAGCAATACCATTCTTCATAGACCTTGTTGGTGAATTCGTAGACCAGGTCGGCATTCAGGTAAGCGATCAACGCCGGTACATGGTCGGTGATCAGGCGAATCTGGTGCTGGTGTGCCGTCTCGGCGCGCTGCCGGGCCTCGCTGAGCAGGTGGTTGACGGCCTTGAGCTCGGCCATGGCCTGGTTCAGCGCTTCGGTGCGTTCGCGCACCTGCTCGGCCAGCACCACCGAATGCTGGAACGCGGCATAAGGGTCGTTGCCACGCGTGACGCCGGACTCGATACGCTCGATCAGTGCGCCGTTGATACGCTGCAGCTTGTGGTTCTGGTGCTGCAGCCGGGCGACCTCGGCCTGCAGTTCAGCGACCGACAGGAGGCCGGTTGCGGGCAATGGCGACTCCGGTGAAGGTCTGGTTGATGTGCATGCCATCGAACTGTTCTCCGTAGGTGTTGAAGCCGATCACCCGCTGCTCGCGCAGGAACGCGCCGATCGGCTCCAGGCCGTGCCGGGCTTCGAGCTCCAGCCGCCGCAGGAAGCAATCGCAACCGATGGTCAGCAGCAGCGGGCCGAGGCGCTGCTGCAAGCCGTCGAACAACTGGTGCAGGTTCGGCAACAGCGGGCCCGGGGTCATGGCGGTAAGCACGATGCCGTTTTCAACAGCGCAGTAGAAACTCAGGCTCAGGTCCGGGTGCACCTGCTGTATCGCCCGCACGTAATACTGGTCGTGGATGCGCACGGCCAGCGGATGGGCAGCGAACACACGATGATCGAGCTCGGCCACCGGCACGCCGATGTGCCGGGCGTATTCCTCGGCAGCTGGCTCGGCATTCAGTTCGAAGACCCGGCGCTGGGCACTGTCGGCGCCGGTGACCACCAGCTTTTCCTGGCGCGGCAGGATGTGGTGGGTGGTGAACACTTCGAAGTCGAGCCAGGTATTGACCAGCACCACCACCGCCGCGCCGTGGTGGAACGCGCCGCCGAAATACACATGGGTGCGGGTCAGGTAGTTGTCGTCGCCGGCCGAGCCGCCGAAATGCGGGATGTCGCCCAGGGCCGCACTGAGGGCGGCAAGCACCATTTCCTCACGGCTGGACAAGCCGTCGAGCAGGGTCAGGGCAAAGCTGTGGCCCTTGATCGGCGCCAGGTTATTGCTGCGGCAGGTGCCGACCAGGCGCTCGACCATCTGCTGGGCGTCGATCAGGCTGAAGCGCTCCATTTCGTCGATCAGCTCGGTGGCGATGGAAAAGTGCCGATGATCGAACCCCACTGCCGTTATGCAGTTGCGGCCATAGCCCTGCGGGGTGATTTCCCCGGCGCTGGTGCAACCGACCAGGCGGATGCCGCCAAAGCCCTGCTCCAGGGCTTCGCCCAGGGCCTGCAGGTCGTATTCGGCGGAGCAGAAGAACAGCACGAAGCCCAGGTGCGGATGCAGCAACTGCGCCGCCAGCTCCTGGGCTGCCTGCCGGGCGTCGGTTGCCTGGGACATGGCGCTGACCACACCGTCGTTGTGAGCCTGCTGCATCGTGGTCTCCGGCGCGGGGTGGCTGAGTGATGAGTGTACGAAGGCGATCATCGACGACGAATGCTACTTGGGTAGCGGGTGGGCGGTTCCATGGACGTAATTTCACCGGCATGCGCGGGACCATGTAGGAGCGGCCTTGTGTCGCGAAAGGGCTGCAAAGCAGCCCCAGCAATTTGTGCATCGCTGCTGAAATCCTGGGGCCGCTTTGCGGCCCTTTCGCGACACAAGGCCGCTCCTACAATTGACCGTGTTGCCCGGCCTGGCAAGGCTTACCAGGTCAACACCGCCCCCACCGCAAAGGTATCGGTGTCTTCGTTCTGGTCACTGGTTTCATGGCCGTCGATGGAGAACTGGTTGTACTCGGCAACCAGCTTGAGGTTGTCGTTGACGTCATGGAACAGCGCCACGCCACGGGTTTCATAGTCCGCACCGCTGCCCACCGCGCCGTTGCCATCGTCCTTGGTCTTGCCATACGACAGCGCCACCCGGTTCTTGCCGACCTTGTAGGAGCCCTGCAGCAGGTAGCCGTCGCTGTCGACATTGCGCAAGGTCGGTTCGCCGGCGTTGTTGGTGAAGAACGGGTTGATGCCCTTGGCCTGGAACCCCGAGCCGGTCAGCGACAGCCCTCCCATCTTCGCCTGCACACCGTAGCCGACACCTTTGGAGGTGACCGACTGCACCGCCGGGTCGGTGTTGTCGGAGGTCTGGTAGCTGCCGTTGAGCCAGCTGTAGATCTGCGCCCCACCCAGGTCGAACTGGTAGGTGATCTCGCTTTCGGTACGCGGGTTTTCCTGGTAGGCCTTGCCGGTCGGGCTGCTGTCGTTGGTGTCCACCGGGTCCATGATGCCCACCGCCACCCGCAGGCCGTCCATCACTGGGGTGCGATAGGTGATCTGCGAGGTGGGGAACGGGTACGGGTAGCCGCTACCGATGTTGCCGAACGAGACCCCGCCGCCGTCAACCAGCCCCAGGGTGTCACTGACCTGGCCATAACCGGCCAGCAGTTCGTCGAGCAGGATATTGGAACGGGCGAACAGCCCGAAATCCTTGCCGATCAGCACCTCACCCCACTCGGGGTTGGCCACGGTGCCGTAGAACTGGCGCACGTCGATGGCGGTGTCGGTACCGTTGGTTTCGCTGTCGTTGATGGTCACCCAGAACGAGGCTCGCGCGCCGAGCTTCAGGTCATCCACCTGCTTGCCCATGTTGAAGCCCAGGTAGTTGGGCAGAAAGCCCATCTTCACCCGTGACTGGCGGCGATCGAACTGCTCACCCTGCCGATCGACATCGCTGTTGACGTAGAAGGCGTTGATATAGCCGTCGGTGGAAAACGTCGTCTGGTCCTTGTCGTACAGCATGATCTCGGCCTGGGCCAGGCTGCTCAGGCAAAGGCTCGACAGGCTGACGGTAACAGCCGCCAGCAAACGTGGGGACAGATTCTTATTGTTGTACATGGCGCGCTCCGAAACGGGGACGGGATGTCGGAGGCGATTATCAGAAGCTGGCAAACAGCCAGAAACGCTGCCTTGGAGGGGGCTGCCAGGTGCTTTGGGCCTGCGCGCGCGGCGTGATGATTCCGGCCCAGGACCGGGTTACGCCCAGAGGCAAGACTTCTGGCGTAACCCACAGGAGCAGGCGAGGATCAGTACGGCAGACTACGGCGGGCCCCTGTCAAAGGTCCAGGGCACCACTGAGCAAGGCGTTCAGCATGGGTGCGACGTCAGCGCGCTGCTCGTCCAGCAGACACAGCGGGAGGCCTTGCCAGGCTGGTTGTAAATCAGCCAATCCCTCGCCAATCACGGCCAGCGGACAAACGATTGCCATTTGCAGCGAACGCAGGCGCCTGGCCAAGGCAGGGTCCACCGGCACCTGGACCTTGATCACCACTGCTGCGGGCTGCATTGCTGCACACAGCATGGGTATTTCTTCCAGCGGCTGCCCGCAACCGAGCACTTCGATGCGTTGCTGCTCGCTGCTCAACAGCAGCCCGGTGCACAACACCTGCAGTTCAGCTTGCCCCTCGGTGCCTGCCAGCAGCACGCGCGGTGCATCGGCCTGGTTCATCTGCAGGCGCATCAGCAGGCGGGCGCGCAGGAACATGTCCAGAAACAGCCATTGGCTACGCTGGCCCGGCGCAATGCCTGAGGCCAGGCCATGCCAGACTGGCATCAGCACCTCACGCAGCACGGTGGCCTTGGGCAGGACGGTGAACAACTGCCCATGGATGCTTTCCAGCGCTTGTGTATCGAATGCCTTGGTTGCACGCTCCACGGCAGCGCGCCAGTCGTCGAACGCCGAGTGCTGCTGCACCGGCGCATCCGGCTGGCCTGCGAGCATGCCGCCTACCTTGCTGATGGGCACCCCATTGCCGGTCCAGCGCAAGATGTCGCGTATGCGCTGGACATCGCGGGCGGTATAAAGGCGATGGCCACCCTCGGTGCGCTGCGGGCTTATCAACCCATGGCGCCGCTCCCATGCCCGCAAGGTCACCGGATTGATGCCGGTCAGGCTGACCACATCGCGCATGGGTAGCAAATCGGCTGGGGTGGCGTCAGTCATGATGAGGGTTTATCTGGGGGGTGGCACATTCTAAACCCATATGCACCTTCTGCGGCGAGCCTCCTTGGGTCATCATGCAACAAACGGCGCCGAGGCCTTCTGCACGCAGGCCAGGCTGCGCACTTAGCATCCTAAATGCCTGTAGGTGGGCCCCATGATCAACGCGAAACTCATGCAACTGATGGTCGAGCATTCCAACGATGGCATCGTCGTCGCAGAGCAGGAGGGCGACGACAGCATCCTTATATACGTCAACCCCGCCTTCGAGCGCCTGACCGGCTATCGCGCCGAGGACATCCTGTATCAGGACTGCCGTTTTCTGCAGGGCGACGATCATGACCAGGCCGGCCTTGCCAACATCCGCGAGGCGATCCGTGGAGGCCTGCCGTGCTGCCAGGTGCTGCGCAATTACCGCAAGGACGGGAGCTTGTTCTGGAACGAGTTGTCCGTCACGCCGGTGTACAACGAGGCAGACCAGTTGACGTACTACATCGGCATCCAGCGCGATGTCACAGCGCAGATTTTCGCTGAGGAGAAGCTACGCGAGCTGGAGGCCGAGGTGGCTGAATTGCGCCGACAACTGGGCCAGGCTGAGCGCTGAACAAAACCTATACAAGATCGTTGACTTGTATAGATTTACGCTTAGACTTCAGATATACCTGTACAACAAGCCATTTCTGTACAGGATTTCCTGGAGTCAAGCATGTCAGCGTATCTGCAGCAATTCGCCGAGCACTTCAGCAGACTCGACGGGGGTAACCTCGGCACCCTTGAAAAGCTGTACAGCGACGATGTCACTTTTCGCGATCCGTTGCATCAGATCCAGGGGCTGCGGGCTCTGCGAACCTATTTCGCGCAGTTGTACGCCAACGCTCACGACATTCGCTATGCCTTTTCCAGCATCGACGAAGTGATGCCCGGGCAAGGTTACCTGCGCTGGACCCTGCAGTTTCGCCACCCACGCCTGGCCCGCGGCCAGCAGATCAGCTTGCAGGGATGCAGTTACCTGCAATGGCATGACCGGGTCCATTTTCACCAGGACTATTTCGACGCAGCAGCCCTGCTCTACGAACATGTTCCGGTCATGGGCGGTGCGATTCGATGGCTCAAAGGCCGGATGGCATGAGCCGCTGCTGGCTGACAGGCGCAAGCAGCGGTATCGGTGCCGCACTTGCACAATGCCTGCTGGAGCAAGGCCACCAGGTTGCCTTGGGCGCACGGCATGCAGATCGTCTCGCCCCGTTGGCTGAACGTTTTCCCGGGCAGGTGCTGCTGGCCATTGGCGACCTGGACGACCCCGTACAGGTCGCCGGGATCGCAACCCGTATCGAGCAGGCCTGGGGAGCGCTGGACAGGGTGATCCTCAATGCAGGCACCTGCGAGTACCTGGAGCCGGACCATTTCGACCCTGCCTTGGTCGAGCGTGTGGTCCGTACCAATTTCCTTGCTGTCAGCTACTGCCTGGCAGCGGCCCTGCCCTTGCTTCGCGCCGGTCAACGCCCTCATCTGGTGGTCATGGGCAGTTCGGTGACCTGGCTGGCCTTGCCCCGTGCCGGCGCCTATGGCGCGTCCAAGGCAGCCGTGCGTTATCTGGTGGAATCGCAGCGCATCGACCTGGCCCGCGAAGGCATCGCCGTCACCCTCGTCAACCCGGGCTTTGTCGACACGCCATTGACCCGTCGCAACGATTTCCCCATGCCGCAGCTGTGGTCGGCGCAGCGCGCAGCCAGCCATATTGCCAAACGCCTTCCCGAGCGCCCGCTGGAAATCAACTTCCCCCGGCTTTTCATCCTGGTATTGCGCCTGCTTGGCGCACTGCCCGCGCGCCTGCGCCTGGGGCTTGGGCAACGCCTTGCCCGTCATGAACAGGAATGATGATCCATGCGTATAGCAATCATCGGCAGCGGCATTGCAGGGCTATCCTGCGCTCATCTGCTGTCACGCAAGCATGAGGTGACGGTTTTCGAAGCCGAGAAATGGATCGGGGGCCACACGCATACCCTCGATGTGATCTGGCAGGGTGAACGCCATGCAATAGATACCGGCTTCATCGTCTTCAATGACTGGACCTACCCGCACTTCATCCGCTTGCTCGACCACCTGAAGGTCGCCTCACGGCCGACCGAAATGAGTTTCTCGGTGCATGATCCGGTCACTGGCCTGGAATACAACGGGCACGACCTGAATACCCTGTTCGCCCAACGCCGCAACCTGGTGTCCCCGGGGTTCTGGGGGATGCTACGGGATATTCTGCGTTTCAATCGTCAGGCGCTCGCCGACCTGGATAACCAGCGTATCGATGCCAACGCGACCCTGGGCGCTTACCTCCGGGCTCAGCGCTATGGACAGCGCTTCATCGACCATTACATCGTACCGATGGGGTCGGCGATCTGGTCGATGTCCCGCGCGGACATGCTCGGCTTCCCACTTGCGTTCTTTGTGCGGTTTTGTCGCAACCACGGCTTGTTGTCGGTCAACCAACGTCCACAGTGGCGCGTGATCGAAGGGGGTTCGCGCAGCTATGTCAGTCCGCTGTGCCGGCCGTTTGCCGGGCGCATCCGCCTCGACTGCAAGGTTTTCCGGGTCAGCCGCGACGAAGGTGGCGTCACCCTGACGAGCGCTGCCGGTACCGAGCGTTTCGACAATGTGGTGTTCGCCTGCCACAGCGACCAGGCCCTGGCTTTGCTCGAAGCGCCGAGCGTGCAGGAACGGGAAGTGCTCGGCGCCATCGGTTATGCCAGCAACGATGTGGTGCTGCACACCGATACCCGTCTGCTACCCCGCCGCAAGCGCGCCTGGGCCAGCTGGAACTACCGTCTCGGCGGGCCGCAGCAGGCGCCTGCCGCGCTGACCTACAACATGAACATTCTGCAAGGTATCCAGGCACCGACGACCTTCTGCGTGAGCCTCAACCAGACCGCGCTGGTGGATCCGGCGCAGATCATTGCCCGCTTCCAGTACGACCATCCGCAATACAGCCTTGCGGCGTGCGCCGCGCAGGCGCGCCAGGCGCAGCTGCAGGGCCAGCGCCACAGTTACTTCTGCGGCGCCTACTGGGGCAACGGCTTTCACGAAGATGGCGTGGTCAGTGCGTTGAAGGTGGCCGCGCATTTCGGAGAGCACCTGTGAACAGCAGCCTTTGCGTGGGCTGGGTCAGCCACCGGCGCCTGGCGCCGCGCCCCCACGCCTTCCGCTACAGGATCGGCATGTTCTACCTGGACCTGGACGAGCAAGCCTTGCTGACAGGCCTGTCACGCTGGCTGTGGCGCTGGCGCCTGGCGCCGCTGAGCTGGAACCAGGCAGATTACCTGCCAGCCCAGACCCGCCGGGGCGAGTCCCTGGCCCAGGCTGCACGCTTGCTGGTGCGCAGCGCGACGGGAGAAATGCCTGAGGGGCCGGTGCACCTGCTCACGCAATTGCGTTGCTGGGGGCTGTCGTTCAACCCGGTCAGTTTCTATTTCTGCCATGACCGCGACGGACGGCTGACGGCAATCCTGCTGGAGGTGCGAAACACACCATGGCGTGAACGCTTCCATTACGTGCTGCCGGTGCGCGGAAACCTTGCCGAGCCCTTCAGCGTCGCCAAGGCCTTCCATGTGTCGCCGTTCATGCCGCTGCACATGGACTATCGCTTGCGCTTCGCCCTGGACGCTGAACATGTGCGCATCCACATGGAGAACTGGCAAGGCGATAGCAAGGTGTTCGAGGCCGACCTGGCCTTGCAACGCCAGGCGCTGGATAGAGCCGCTGTGCACCGATACGTACTGGCCTTCCCATGGATGAGCCTGCGCACCGTCTCGGCCATTTACTGGCAGGCATTGCGCCTGCTGTTCAAACGCACACCCGTCCATGACCACACGGCCAGCCAGCGTGACCTGGCGCTCGGCCATTCCTGCGAGGACCCTGATGATGTCGAACCCCACCCTGAGCGTTAGCAAGTTCGCAGGCCTCGGGCCATTGTTCGGCGGGCTGGCACGAAATGCCGTGCTCGCCCGGCTGGGCAGGCTGCGCCATGGCCACCTGCGCCTGCTCAGCCACGGGCAGCAGTGGAGTTTCGGTGACGCCCACAGCCCGTTGCAGGCCGAGGTGGAGATCCTTGATGACATCACCTGGGGCCTGATAGCCGGCAATGGCTCGATCGGTGCTGGCGAAGCCTACATTCACGGCTATTGGCGTAGTCCCGACCTGGCACTGGTGACTCGTCTGTTCGTCGCAAACCTTGAGGTACTTGACGCGCTCGAAGGGGGCCTGGCCCGCTTCGGCCGCCCTGCCCTGCGGTTGCAGCACAAACTCAACCGCAACAACAGGCGCGGTGCCCGCCGCAATATTCTGGCGCACTACGATCTGGGCAATGCCCTGTTCGAGCGGCTGCTCGACCCCACCATGATGTATTCGGCAGCTCAGTTCGAACACCCAGGGCAGACACTGGAGCAAGCACAGCTGCACAAGCTGGAGCGCATCTGCCAGAAGCTGGAGCTGAGCCCTGCCGACCACCTGCTGGAGATCGGCTGCGGGTGGGGCAGCCTGGCGATCCACGCCGCCACCCGATATGGCTGCAAGGTCACCACCACCACGCTTTCCGAGGCGCAGTACAGCCATACCCTGCAACGCGTTCAGGCCCTGGGGCTGGAGCAGCGCGTGAAAGTGCTTCGCGAAGACTACCGCGATCTTCAAGGCACCTTCGACAAACTGGTCTCGATCGAGATGATCGAGGCTGTCGGCCACCGTTACCTGCCGGTGTATTTCCGCCAGTGCGCCTCGCTACTCAAGGCCGACGGCCTGATGCTGTTGCAAGCGATCACCATACGCGACCAGCGCTATGAGCAGGCGCGGCGGTCGGTCGATTTCATCCAGCGCTACATCTTCCCCGGTGGCGCCCTGCCTTCGTTGAGCGTGATGCTGGAAACTGCCAGCCGGCACACCGCACTCAACCTCTTGCACATGGAAGATTTCGGCCAGGACTATGCCCACACATTGCGGCATTGGCGAGAGAACCTGCGCCAGGCACGCGCAGCGTTGACGGACCTTGGCTACGACGACATGTTCCAGCGCCTGTGGGAGTTCTACCTGTGTTACTGCCAGGGCGGTTTCGAGGAGCGCACCATCGGTGTCGCGCATCTGCTCTGGGCAGCGCCCCAGGCACGGCGCGCGCCCTTGCCTGGCAGCGCCTGATGAGCCGTGGCTGGCTGCTCGCCAATGCCTTGTGGCTACAGGCTGGCTGGTGGCTATGCGTACTGGGGGCCGAAAAGCCCTTCCTGTCGATGCTGGTGATTGCTGGCCTGGCCGTGCATCTGAGCCTGTGCCCGGCCGTCCACACAGAGGTCAAGGCGCTGTTGCTGGTAACGCCGGTCGGGTGTGTGCTGGATAGCGTGCTGGGCGCGCTGGGCGTGTTCAGCTTCGACACCTGGCCATTGCCGCTGTGGCTTGCGCTGCTGTGGCTGGTACTGGCCAGCGGCATGCGCCACAGCCTGGCATGGGCCGACAGGCACTGTCAGCTCGGTGCACTGCTGGGTGCAGTTGGCGGCCCGCTGGCCTATGTAGGCGGAGCGGGGCTGGCAAATGTCGACTTGCCCATGGGCCCACTGGTAACCGGCCTGCTACTGATGCCGATATGGGCCGTTACCCTCCCCCTGCTTGTGCGCCTTGCGGTGCGGTGCTGACTTGCGGCATCGTTCGGAGCAGTAGCGCACCTGCTCCCAGCAACGTGACCAGCGCTTGCGCCAGTTGAACGGCCGCCCACACACCACGCAGACCTTGCTGGGCAAAAGACCCTTTTTCATATCGGCTGCGCCGCATCGAGTCGCGCCAAAAGTGACTGGCCACGCTGCCAGATGGCATCGCGACGGTCAGCTGACATGCCATCAAGGTTTCGATAGACCAGCGCCAGACGCGGGTTGGCCGAAAGCAGGTGGCGATGACGGATGAGAAAATGCCAGTACAGGGCATTGAACGGGCAGGCGTCCTCCTCGGCCACCTGGTCAACCCTGTAACTGCAGGCCTTGCAATGATCGGACATGCGCTGGATGTAGCGACCGCTGGCGCAGTAAGGCTTGGAGCCCAGGTAGCCGCCGTCGGCGTACATCACCATACCAAGCGTGTTGGGCAGTTCGACCCAGTCGAAGGCGTCCATGTAGACAGCCAGGTACCACTCACAGATTGCGGTGGGCGCGATACCGGCCAACAAGGCGAAGTTGCCGGTGACCATCAGGCGCTGGATATGGTGAGCGTAACCCAGGCGAAGGGTCTGCCCGATGGCCTGCTCCATGCAACGCATGCGGGTGCGACCGGTCCAGTAGAATTCCGGCAACGCTCGCTCGTTACCCAGGTAATTGAGCGCGGCATACTCCGGCATGCGCAGCCAATAGATGCCGCGTACATACTCACGCCAGCCGATCAACTGGCGGATGAAGCCCTCTGCTGCATTGAGCGGTACTCGCCCCTCGCGCCAGGCCTTGTCGACCCCTTCGCATAGAAAACGCACATCAAGAAGCCCGATATTGAGTGCTGCACTGATGCGCGCATGGAACAGGTACGGCTCGCCCTCGGCCATCGCATCCTGGTAGTCACCGAAAGCCGCCAGGCCGAAATCCAGAAAGTGTTGCCAGAGCTGCTGTGCCTCGGCATGGGTCACCGGGTAGTCGAAACCGTCGATGGCTCCGTAGTGGTCGCTGAAGCGTTGCCGTACCAGGGCTATTACTGCAGCTGTGATGTCGTCCTGTGCGAAATGTGCGGCGAAGGGGCCACGTAGCTGGCGAGGCAAGGCCTTGCGGTTGTGGCCATCGAGATTCCAGGTTCCACCTGCCGGGCTGCCGTCAGGCTCCAGCAGCAGGCCGGTGCGCTTGCGCATGCCACGGTAGAAGTGCTCCATGCGCAGTTGGCCGCGCTCCCGGGCCCAGCGCGCGAAAGCTTCGCGAGAGCATAGAAATCGCGTGTCGCGATGCCACACAAGCGGCAGTGCGGCATCGCGCAACGCCTGCTCCAGGCGCCACTCTCCGCACTCGGTCAGGTGAATATGCGTGGCTCCCAGGGCCTGCTGCCAGCGCCGCAACTCGCCAACGATGGTTCCGCTGTTGCCGTCATCATCGAGTTGCACATAATGCACCTGCCAACCGCGCTCGCGCAGTGCCAGTGCGAAGTGCCGCATGGCGCTGAAGATCAGGACGATCTTCAGCGGATGATGCGGCACGTACCTGGCCTCCCCTTCCACTTCCGCCATCAGCACAGCATCGCGGGCAGGATCGAGGGCGTTGAGGCTTGCCAGGTCGAAGGACAGCTGGTCACCCAGTACCAGACCCAGGCGCATCTTCAGGCTACCCCTGGCTGGTCAGCGTTACCGTTATGCAGATTCATGGCATGCCCCCCAGCAGACGCTGACGCAGTTGTTGATCCCTGGCCCGCGGATCGAGCCAGATGGCGAAGAACGCCCGTGCAAAAACGGGGTCGGCGACCGCCCGGCTGAGTTTGCCATCGACGTAGAAGCGGCAGCCCTGCCCCGGCATGTACAAGCCGGTGATGCGCATGCCTGGCCGTACATCCACAAACGCCTGCTGCATGGCTTGGGACCACGCCGCGCGCCGCTGCGGCGTCAGGTTTTCAGGTGCCAGGCGGTACATTTCCTCGAGGCTGGCCTGTACCAGCGTGTCCCTGGACAGGCTTCGGTGATAGGCCAGCTCAAGGGCAAAAGGCCGATTCCAGTCCTGGACCGGACCTGCCGCCCAGAGCTGTGCGGTGTAAAGGCGCAAGCCAAACCAGCTGAACTCACCGACGCCCAGCCGTTGCGCTGCCGGCAGCTCCGCTCGCCAGTCCGCCGCCTCCGACAGGGCAGTCAATAGCAGGCAAAGCCAGGCCCAACGAGTTGTGTGCCCCATACTGACCTCGAGCACGTGAAATACCTGTACAATATTAGCAACTATGTACAGTTTTTTATGAGGTTGTACAACTTTTACTTGCGGGTCTCAGGGCCTTGTTTCGGCAGAGCCAGTGACAGTGGCATACCTGCGTCGGGGCCGGCAAAGGAGGCAGTTCAATGAGCCTTATCAATGACCTTCATACCCCCGCCAACGTGCTGGTCTGCGGAGCCAGCCAGGGGATCGGCCTTGCACTGTGCACACAGATGCTGGCGCGCGACGACATCGGATGGGTGTTTGCCGTCTCGCGACATGCCACCAGCAGCCCTGCGCTGGATGCTTTGTTCGCCGAGCACCCACGACAGTTGGTTCGCATCGACTGCGACGCTTGTTCCGAAGTGGCACTGCAAACACTGGCGGCGCGGGTGGGCGCCTGCTGCAACCACTTGAACCTGGTATTTTGCACGCTTGGCGTGCTGCAAGCGCCACCCGCACGGGCCGAAAAAGCGCTGACACAGGTGGATATGGCGGGGCTGCTGGCCAGCTTCACGACCAACTGTTTCGCCCCTGTCCTGCTGCTCAGGCACTTGCTGCCCTTGTTGCGACAGCAACCGATGACCTATGTGGCGCTGTCGGCGCGGGTCGGGTCGATCAGCGACAATCATCTTGGCGGGTGGTACAGCTATCGCGCCAGCAAGGCCGCGCTCAACCAGCTTCTGCGTACCGCGAGCATCGAGCTCAAGCGACTGAACCCCGCTTCCACGGTACTGTTGCTGCACCCCGGGACCACCGACACCCGCCTTTCCCAACCCTTTCAGGGCAATGTGGCGCCAGGAAAACTGTTCTCGCCGGCGTTTGCAGCGACATGCATTCTAGCGCTGGTAAGCCGACACGGCCCGGAACAGAGTGGTACATTCTGGGCGTGGGACGGGACACCGATTGCCTGGTGACTCCAGAGCCAGCCTGGACTCCCCTCTCAGCTGAATACCCAGAGCACGCGGGTGAGCTTGTCTGTCAGGTTGGCGTAACGAAAGCTCGCGTGGGGTTGCAGCTGAAAACTGTCATTGGCGCGCAGCGTTACCGGCTCGCCGCCATCCAGCCAGACGGTCAGTTCGCCTTCGAGCACGAAGCAGCCCTGCTCCGAGCTGTCGTCCAGGTACTCCTCGCCACTGCTGGCCCCCGGCTCCAGGTGGCTGTCGAGCATGGAGAACGCGCCCGTTATCGTGGGGGATGCCAGCACATCGGTGATGCCACCGGCCAGGTGAAGGGTACGACGCTCGTGAGGGCGGGTGACCCAGTCGAGCTCGCGGGGCTGGTCCAGCTTGTAGAAATAGGCCGTGGAAACGCCGAGCTCTTCGCTGATAGCCGTGAGGTCGGCCACGGTTGGGCGGGATACGCCCCGTTCGACCTGGGACAGAAAGCCCACCGAACGGCCGATGCGCTGCGCCAGTTCGCCCAGTGTCAGGCCCTTGAACTTGCGCAGGTCGCGAATCAGTACGGCCAGGCCTTCGATCTCTTCGTGCACTTTCATGGTTGAATCGCGACTTTCGGATGGGAAAATTGATGCCCTGAAAAGTACATGATTCATTTCACAAAGCAAGATGCTTCGCGGCATTGCAAGATGCCGGCGACGATATGCCTGCGACTTTCTAGCCCAGACTCTAGAAGTTGGTGCGATCCCTGTGGGAGCGGGTTTACCCGCGAACACGGACGAAGTCCGTGCCATCCACCGCGGCGCCTGCTTCGCGGGTAAACCCGCTCCTACAGGTATCAGACCCAGACGCTCAGCGAACAGCCTCGTACGTCAGGTCCAGACACTTGCGGGCTTTTTCCACCAGTTCGTCGATCTCCTCGATGCTGATCACCAGCGGCGGCGCGATGATCATGGTGTCGCCCACGGCACGCATGATCAGGCCGTTGTCGAAGCAGTGCTGGCGACAGATCATGCCGACACCTTTGCCTTCATAGCGCGCGCGGGTGGCCTTGTCCTTCACCAGCTCGATCGCACCGAGCATGCCCAGGCCGCGTACCTCGCCTACCAGCGGGTGGTCAGCCAGCTCGCGCAGGCGTCGTTGCAGGTAAGGCGCGGTCTTGTCGTGCACCTGCTCGATGATCTTTTCGTCACGCAGGATCCGCAGGTTCTCAAGGCCGACCGCAGCCGCCACCGGGTGGCCGGAATAGGTGAAGCCGTGGTTGAAGTCGCCGCCTTCGCTGATGACTTTGGCCACTTCATCTCGCACGATCACGCCGCCCATGGGGATATAGCCGGAGGTAAGGCCCTTGGCGATGGTCATCAGGTCGGGCTTGAGGTCGTAGTAGTCGCTACCGAACCACTCGCCTGTACGGCCGAAGCCGCAGATCACTTCGTCAGCGACGAAGAGGATGTCGTACCTGGCCAGGATCTCCTTCACCTTCGGCCAGTAGGTCTGCGGTGGAATGATCACCCCGCCAGCGCCCTGGATCGGTTCGGCGATGAAGGCGGCAACGTTGTCCACGCCAACTTCGAGGATCTTTTTCTCCAGCTGTTCGGCCGCCCACACGCCGAAGTCGGCCTCGGTCATGTCGCCGCCTTCGCCATACCAGTATGGCTGCGGGATATGCACGATATCCGGGATCAGCCCGCCCTGCTGGTGCATGCCGCTCATGCCGCCCAGGCCCGCGCCGGCCACGGTGGAGCCGTGGTAACCGTTGATGCGGCCGATGATGACCTTCTTGTTCTTCTGGCCCTTGAGCGCCCAGTAATGGCGGACCATGCGCAGCACGGTGTCGTTGCCTTCGGAGCCAGAGCCGGTGAAGAACACGTGAGTCATGCCTTGCGGGGCCACATCGGCGATCGCCTTGGCCAGTTCCAGCGCGGGCGGGTGCGCGGTCTGGAAGAACAGGTTGTAGTACGGCAGCTGCTTCATCTGCTGGCTGGCGACATCGGCCAGCTCATCGCGCCCATAGCCCACCGCCACACACCACAGGCCCGCCATGCCATCGAGAATCTTGTGGCCCTCGCTGTCCCAGAGGTACACACCTTTGGCCGAGGTGATGATGCGCGGACCTTTCTCGGCCAGCTGCCGAACATCGCTGAACGGGGCCAGGTGGTGGTCGCGGCTCATGGCTTGCCAGGCGAGGGTCTGCGAATTCTGCTCACTCATTGACTTCACTCCATCAAGTTGCGCAGCCGTGCTGCGCAGGTACTTTTTTGTAATTGGGAAGGATCGCTGTCAGGCGGACTTCAACAGCATCTGGCGCAATACCGAGCGATGCCGGCAGGCCTTGCCAAAGGACTGGAAGATGGTCAGGTAATGCGGGTTGTCCATGACCTGGTACTCGGGGTGCCATTGCACGGCCAGGGCAAAGCCTTTGCTGTTCTCGACCGAAACAGCTTCCACCAGGCCATCAGGTGCCAGCGCCTCCACCCTCAGCCCGGGGGCCAGTACATCGATGCCCTGGCCGTGGATGGAATTGACATCGATGACCGCTGGCAAACCCATGCGGTCGAGCATGCCGCCGGGCTCTATATGCAGGGCGTGACGCGGGCCGTATTGCTTTTCGATGGGCTCACCCTTGCTTTCGCGGTGGTCCATGAACATGCCGGTCTCATGCACTTTCTGGTGCAAGGTGCCACCCAGCGCCACGTTCATTTCCTGGAAACCACGGCAGATGCCCAGCACCGGCACTCCGGCGGCGATGGCCGCACGCATCAGTGGCAGTGTGGTGGCATCACGCAGCGGATCGTGATGGGTGCCCGCTGCACTAGCCGGTCCGTTGTAGTGCAACGGTTCGATGTTGGACGGCGAACCGGTGAAGATCAGCCCATCCACCACGTCGAGAATATCGGCGCTGTCCATCAGGTCTGCGAGGCTGGGTATCACGATGGGCAGCCCACACGCTGCCTTGGCCGCCGCGCGCGCGTACTTCTCGCTGATGGTCTGGGTTGCATGCAGCTCGATCATGCTGGTGCATGCGGTAATGCCGATAACGGGCACACGTGGCATATCTTCCTCCGGCAAATCCATATTGCGCGTTGTATTGAAACGGTAGAAAGGCAGGGTGCAGCGGCGCTGCCCCGACCCCGGCACCTACAGGAACCAGCGGTATTCGCGGGCATCGATGTGGCGCATGAAGTCCAGTTGCTCCTGGTATTTGTTTTCGCAGTAGACCATCACGAATTCACTGCCCAGGCCCGCGTTGACCTCCGGGTGGTGACGCATGGCGGCCAGGGCACTGAAGGCATCCTTGGGGAACTCGATGCCGCTCTGGCGGTTGTCGTTCAGCGGGGCAATGGGCTCGACGCCACGCTCCAGGCCATGCTCCATCCCGGTCAGGATGGCCGCCAGCACCAGGTACGGGTTGGCATCGGCACCGGCGAGGCGGTGTTCGATGCGCAGGTTGCGCGGGTCGGACTCGGGGATGCGAATACACGCATCGCGATCTTCGAAACCCCAGCTGGCCTTGCTTGCCGCGTTGACCATGGCGCCGTAACGGCGGTAGGCATTGTGGTTCGGGGCGAAGATCGGCATGCAGTGCGGCAGCAGCTCCAGGCACCCTGCCACCGCATGGCGCAGCTTGCGCTGGTCATCGCCGGCGAGGATGTTGTTGCCGGCGTTGTCGTACAGGCTGACGTGCACATGCATGCCGCTGCCCGGCGCATCGAGGTACGGCTTGCTCATGAAACTGGCTCGGTAGCCGTGCTTCATCGCGATCCCGCGGGTACTGCGGCAGAACAGCGCCGACCAGTCCGCCGCGCTCATGGCATCGTCGCTGTGCGAGAAGTTGATCTCGAACTGGCCGGGGCCCAGCTCCGCGGTGATCACGTTCGCCGGCACGCCTTGCTCGTTGGCACCATCGACCATCTCGTGCAGCACCGGTGCAAAGCGCGACAGCCGCTCGATGTGCATGTTCGGCTGGTCGTCGTGGTCGTCGGTCGCCTTGTCGCGTGGGTACTGTGGCAGGCCGTTATCGAGCTTGCGGTCGAACAGGTAGAACTCCAGCTCGAAGGCCACCACCGGGCGAATGCCGCGCCTGGCCAGGCGCTGGATCACCCGGGCCAGCACTTCACGGGGCTCGAACTCGATGGGGTTGGCGGTGCCGTCGGAGGTGATGAGCATCTGCGCGATCGGTTCCTTTTCCCAACGCACCGGCCTGAGGGTACCCGGCACCAGGCGGCGGGCGGCATCCGGGTCGCCGTCGGCGAAGCAGTAGTCACCGATCGGGTAGAGCCCCCCCTGGGTGCCCAGCAACACGCAGTTCTGCGGCAACTTCAGCGGCGCGCCGGCTGCGACTTTTTCCAGCATGTCCATGGGGTAGCGCTTGCCGTAGAAGTGCCCGGGAATATCCAGCGCAATCAGGTCGACATAACGTATTTCTGGGTGTTTCGCTCGGAACGAGCGCACTTCAGTCAGCAGATCCGGAAAGACGACACTCATCTTCTTGTCCTTGTGAGGTGAACGAATTCAGTTGAAGACCCAGAGCACGCGGGTGGTTTTTTCCGTCAGGTTGGCGTAACGGAACTGCGCGTGGGGGTGCAGCTGGAAGCAGTCGTTGGCCTGCAGGGTCACGGCGTCGCCGTGGTCCAGCCAGACCGTGAGTTCGCCTTCGAGTACGAAACAGCCCTGCTCGGATCGGTCGGTCAGGTACAGCTCGCCACTGCTGGCGCCTGGCTCGAGATGGCTGTCGAGCATGGAGAACGCGCCGCCGATGGTGGGCGAAGCCAGCACATCGGTGATGCCCGACTCGAGGTACAGCGTGCGCCGCTCGTGGGGGCGCGTGACCCAGCTGACGCTGCGGGGCTTGCTCAGGTTGTAGAAGTACGCGGTAGATACGCCGAGCGCTTCACTGATGGCGGTGAGATCGGCCACGGTAGGGCGCGAAACACCGCGCTCGACCTGGGACAAGAAGCCCACCGAGCGGTTGATGCGCTCGGCCAGTTCGCCCAGGGTCAGGTTCTTGAATTTGCGCAGGTCGTGAATAAGGATCGCGAGGGCTTCAACCTCTTCGTGCATCTTCATCGTTTGAGACTGCCGTGAAATTTTTAGAGTTATTTTTCATGAAAAATTACATGAAAATTTTCACGAGTCAAGCCGAAGCTGAAAATGGGAAGCCGCGAATGGAGGTGTGGGGGGGCAACAAGTAGCGAAGAGGCGTAACGAGAAAAGTACCTTGAGGCCCTCAGGAAGCGAGGGCCTGCGAACGCTGCCGTACCGGCATTTCATAGCGGTGCGGTTGCTGCCAGGCCAGCTGTGCCTGGACATCGACCGCCGCATCCATCACTTTCTGCGCCCAGTTTTCATCCTTGGGGCACACCACCACCACGCGAAAACCGTGGTCGACGCCTTCCAGCCGCACGCCCTCGGAATCATCGACATGCAGGTCGATATCGAAGGCCGACGGCAACTTGGAAGGCGCATTCTCAAGCCCGTTCACGGCCAGGATATGTTGGTGCCGGTCACTGTTGACCACGCCATCGACGCGGATACCGTAGAGCATCAACCAACGGCGGATGTAGGACGGCGTGCGCCCCGACGAGGTGTAGATCCAGATGCTGCAGCCCTGGCGGCGCAGGTCGCGGATCAGCGAGCGCGTGCCACTGCGCAGGGGTTCACCCAACCAGCGGTGGACGAACGCCGGCAGCTTGCTGTCCTCGGCGGCGGCATGGTCGGCCTGGCAGGCGAGCGTGTCGTCGATATCGAACGAAATGCGTATCTGCGGGCGGTTGAACGTGCGCTCGATGGCTTGCCGCCCGCGTTGGAACAGAGAAGAGCTTTGCATCAGCGGCACCTCTCGCGCGCAGGCATGGATGTGACGCCCAGGAAGAACTTGCCGGGCTCAGGCGCGTGCGCTTCAAGGAAAGCTGCATACTTTTTCTTGATCTTGGGTAGTTCGTACAAAGCCTTGACACCATGCTTGGCAGAGTTGCGTATGACCGAGGATGGGTTGAAGTAACCCTCGGCATTGTCCAGCGACAACACGAATGGCGGTAACCCCGCGCGCATCAGCAGGTAGCTGACAATGAGCGACCCTGTGCGGTTGTTGCCTTCGATGAACAGCTGCGGCTTGCTGAGAATTCGAACGTAGACACCCGCCGCGCGCTTCCAGATCGAATCGCTGCCATACGAGCAATACCAGTTGTAGAGGTCCTTGATGCCGCCCTCCACGTTGTTGAAAAAGTGCGCCTCGGTCGCCGCCAGGTGCGGGGCAAACTCCAGCCTGCGTGCCGGGTCGCTGCCGCACAGCACGGTGGCGTTGATCTCCAGCATCAGGTTCAGTTGCTGAAGGTCGAAAAGGTCGACACCCCGGGCGACATAGTCGTCAATCAGGGCATAGCCTTCAACCACATTCAGCAGCACCTCGTCGGTAAACGGATCGCGCGGTTCGGTGAAATGCTGGCTGAGTTCGGCAAAGCGGGCCTGCACCTCACGCAGTGCGCGCTCTACCGCTGGCAGATCAAGACGACGCGTCGCTGGCATTGGAAATCCCTGGTAACACTTGACGGAAGGTAATGCGGCCGGGTGTTGCAGCCTTCCTGACTGCAACACCCGGCCACCTTGGCACCTGCGGCCTCAGCTGAACTTGCCGCTGATGTAGTCGGCGGTCAGCTGCTCACGCGGGTTCTGGAAAATCTGCGTGGTCGGGCCCATTTCGACCAGGTAACCGGTACGGGTGCCCTTGGAGATGTCGACCGAGAAGAACGCGGTGGTGTCGGCCACACGAATCGCCTGCTGCATGTTGTGGGTCACCAGGGCGATGGTGTAGTCCTTCTTCAACTCGACCATCAGCTCCTCCACCCGGCGGGTGGCAATCGGGTCGAGTGCCGAGCAGGGTTCGTCCAGCAGCAGCACTTCCGGCTCGGTGGCGATGGCGCGGGCGATGCACAGACGCTGTTGCTGGCCACCGGACAGGGCCAGGCCGCTGACTTTGAGCTTGTCCTTCACCTCGTCCCACAGCGCGGCGCCCTGCAGCGCGTGCTTGACGCGGTCGCCGATGTCGCCCTTGTAGCGGTTCAGGCGCAGGCCGAAGGCGACGTTGTCGAAGATGCTCATCGAGAACGGGTTGGGCTGCTGGAACACCATGCCGATGTAGCGGCGCACCACCACAGGGTCGACGCCCTTGCCGTAGACGTCCTGGCCCAGGAAGTGCACATGGCCTTCGAAACGGAAGCCCTTTACCAGGTCGTTCATGCGGTTGAGGCTGCGCAGCACGGTACTCTTGCCGCAGCCGGAAGGCCCGATGAAACCGGTGATCTCGTTCTTGCGGATCGGCACATGGCTGTCGCGAACGGCCATGAAATTGCCGTAGAAGATCTTGTCCAGCTTGCAGTCCATGACGATGGGGGCTTCGCTGACCACGGGAGCGGCTTTTGGCGCAGTGGATACGTTCAAGGTCGGATGCTCCCTTTCTCAATACTTGGGCTTGCCGAATACTCGGCTCAGAATGTTGATTACCAGCACGATCATCACCAGTACCAGCGAGGCCGCCCAGGCGAGCTCGAGCTGGTTGTCGAATGGCATGCCGGAGAAGTTGTAGATCAGTACGGCCAGCGAGGCCGTCGGGTTCATGACTGCCAGGTCGCCGTCATGCAGGATCCAGTAGTTGCTGAACAGCGCGGTGAACAGCAGCGGCGCGGTCTCGCCGGCGGCACGGGCCACGGCCAGCATGACGCCGGTCAGGATGGCCGGCAGGCCGGTGGGCAGGACGATTTTCCAGATCACCTGGGCACGGGTGCAACCCATGCCGTAGGCGGCATCCTTCATGATCTTGGGCACCATCTTCATCGACTCTTCAGCGGTCAGCACGACGATGGGCAGCATCAGTACCGCCAGGGCCACACCACCTGCCGGCGCGGAGTAGGTGCCGGTGGTCATCACCACCAGGGCATAGGCGAATACGCCAGCCAGGATCGACGGCAGGCCGGTGAGCATCTTGGCGGCGAAGCGCGCGGCGTTGGCCAGCTTGCTGTCCGGGCCGAGTTCGGCCAGGAACACCGCGGCCAGGATACCGACCGGGACGGCGATGGCAGCAGCAATGCCGACCATGACGAAAGTACCGGCCATGGCGTTGCCAAAGCCCCCGCCCATCTCGAAGCCGGTGGGTGGCAGCTCGGTGAACACCTCCAGGTTGAGGCGTGCGCCACCGCGAGTGATCAGCATGTACAGCACGGAGATCAGCGGCACGCTGGCCACCAGTGCCGCGAACCATGCCAGCGTGGTCAACAACAGGCTGCGCAGGGAACGGCCTTCCAGCTTGCGCTGCAGGCTGGGCAACGCGTTTGCAGGGGTGGTGAGGTTGGTCATCATTTGTTACCCCGCTGGGCGTAGAGCATGATCATCGAGCCGAGCACGTTCACCAGCAGGGTGATGAACATCAGCACCAGTGCGGCGTACATCAGTACCTCGACCTCGTTCGGGCCGGCCTCCGGGAAGTTCAGGGCCAGCAAGGCCGCCAGCGTGTTGGCCGGGGCGAACAAGGACAGGGAAATGTTGTTGGCATTGCCCACCAGCATGGCCAGCGCCATGGTTTCACCCAGCGCACGGCCCAGGCCGAGCACCAGCGAACCAAAGATACCGGTAGCTGCCGATGGCACCATTACCTTGAGAATGGCCTCCCAGTGGGTGGCGCCCAGGCCGTAGGCGGCCTGCTTGGTCTTCATCGGCACGCTGGTCAGGGCGTCCTGCGAAACGGCGGCGATGGTCGGCAGAATCATGATCGCCAGCACCAGCGCGGCAGGCAGCAGCCCTGGGCCGCTCAGGGAAGTACCAAAAAAGGGAATCCAGCCCAGCTCGCTGTTCAGCCAGGTGGTCAGCGGGCGAATGGCCGGGATGACCACATAGATCCCCCACAGGCCGTAGACGACGCTGGGGATGGCAGCGAGCAGCTCGACGATGGTGCGGAACACCGCCGCCAGCCGGGCCGGGAGGAAGTCCTGGGTCAGGAAGATGGCCATGCTGACGCCGAAGAAACCGGCGATCAACAGGGCGATAAGGGCGCTGTAGAGCGTGCCCCAGATCGCTGGCAGAATACCGTACTTGCCTTGGTTGACGTCCCAGACACTGCCGAACAGCACGTCAAAGCCGTGCTTCTCGATGCCTGGCAGTGCCTTGCGGCCCACTTCGTAGACCAGCGCGAAGACCAGCGCCAGCACCAGCACCACACCGATGCGTGCAAGCGCACGGAAGGTGCGATCAACCAGGAAGTCTTTCGCAGACGGTGGCTGGCACGCGGAGTCGGGGTTAGCCGGGATGGCAAAAGGAGTGTTCATGGGCAAGTTCCGGGACAGAGGGCAAACACACCCGGCATGGCCGCCAGACCACACCGGGAGCGCCTGGGCGTGTTACTGGATGTTGGCGGACGCTTTGCGTACCTGGTCGACAACCGACGCTGGCAGCGGGATGTAGCCCATCGAGTCGGCGATCTTCTGGCCTTCGGTCAGGCTGTATTCGACCATTTCGCGCATGGCCTTGGCCTTGGCCGGGTTACCGTTGTCCTTGCGGAAGATCATCCAGGTGTAGGAGGTGATCGGGTAGGACTTGGCACCGTCCGGGTCAGGCAGCCAGGCCACCAGGTTCTCCGGCATCTTCACCGCAGCCAGCGCCTCGGCACCGCTCTCGGCGTTCGGCACTACGTATTGGCCGGCCTTGTTCTGCAGCTGGGCGAAGTCGACCTTGGCCAGCTTGGCGAAGCCGTATTCGATGTAGCCGATGGCACCTGGGGTCTGGCGGACGGTGGCGGTTACGCCATCGTTCTTCGGCGACTTGATGAACTTGTCGCTGGCCGGCCAGTTGACGGTGTTGCCTTCACCCAGCGCTTGCTTGAAGTCAGCGTTGATGGCCGACAGGTGCTTGGTGAATACCGCAGTGGTGCCGCTGGAGTCGGCACGCACGACCACGGTGATCGGGGTGGCGGGCAGTTTCAGCTCAGGGTTGGCCGCGACGATCTGCGGGTCGTTCCACTGGGTGATCTTGCCGAGGAAGATGTTGGAGTACACATCGCGTGGCAGCTTCAGCCCTTTGGGGTTGCCTGGCAGGTTGTAAGCCAGGACGATTTCACCGGCGGTCATTGGCAGCAACTGCACGCCCTCGCCGACCTTGGCGATTTCTTCGGCTTTCATTGCCGAGTCGCTGGCGGCGAAGTCGACGGTCTTGTTCAGAAAGTCCTGAACACCCGCCCCGCTCCCCTTGGACTGGTAGTCAACGGTGACACCGTCGGTTTCCTTGCTGAAGGCCTTGAACCAGGTCAGGTAGATCGGTGCCGGGAAACTTGCGCCGGAACCGGTCAGGCGGATGTTCTCTGCGGCAAAGGATGCCGAAGTGGCGCAAAGAGAAACGGCAACGGCGAGTGCAGCAGATTTCATCAGGCGTATCATCGAAAAGCGCTCCGTGTGATGGCCGGCACACTTTGCAGCAGCAATGTTACAGCTTTGTGACCGATGAATGGCAGGCCGCACGGTAGAGCCGTCTGGCGGCGCCATCACGGCAACATCAGGGGCCAGAGCCCTGGAGTGGTTCCTGTCTCAACCCTACGGCTTCGATGTGTCGATTGAATGACTGCTTCCGGCAGGCAGCAGGCTTCGTGGCGCCGCTCGTCGATTACCGGGCACTCTGGCGTCGCCGCGGCATTCAACCGCACATGCAAAGCAGACGGGAGTGAGTGCCATGCCACGCGGCGACAAGGACAAATACACCGACAAGCAGAAGCGCAAGGCCGAACACATCGAGGAAAGCTACGAGCAAAAAGGCGTGCCCAAAGAGCAGGCCGAAGCGCGTGCCTGGGCCACCGTGAACAAACAGTCCGGTGGAGGCGAGAAGAAAGGTGGCTCGGGTAAGGCTACATCCTCCAGCGAGAAGAAAACTGCCCGATTGGACTCGGCCAAACGGGCGGCGAAGTCGCGCCAAGGTCATTCCCGCACATCGGGCAGCTCCCTGGAAACCCAGAGCAAGCAAAGCCTGATGAAGGAAGCGCGCAGCAAAAACATCAAAGGGCGCTCCACCATGACCAAGGCACAATTGGTGGAAGCGCTCAAGCACGCATGACCGCAAGCCCTGAACCGGGCGCAATCCCTGTGGGAGCGGGCGTGCCCGCGAAGAACGCAATGTGATGCATGGCACCGGCTACGCCGGTGTCCGCCACAGCATCAACCATTCCCGGCGATATCCGCCGTGTCGGCATCCCGGCAACTGTTGCGGGAAGCGCATACGAATTCCGCCTCGGCACGTGTGGGGTAGTTGAGGGTCAGGCGCAGCTTTTCCTGTGTGTCATAAAGGTCATAGCCCTCCCCTAACGTTGCGGGAAAGCCAAGACTACGCGGGTAAATCTCTTTCTTGAGCGGCACAGCGGGAACCACAACAAAGCGCATCTGCATGATCATCCCCCTCCCGGCAGTCTCTTAGTATTAGTACTGCTACGGGAAAGCATCAAGTTGACTCATGCAAACAATCGCAATAGCCCTGCGAGCCTATCAGCCGAAGTGCTCCCTTGACGCACGTCAAGCCGCTGAGCCGGGCTCGCGCGACGATGGCTGTCAGCAAGGAACGAATCGAAAACCGCCATGCGCATTGTGCTCAAGGCCATCGCCATCGATCACCGTGCGCGGCCTTGGATAAGGAGTCCCACATGAGCCACCTGAACCACGTACTGGTAGCAACCGACCTGTCCACCTCCGCCCGCAACGCGGCAGAGCGCGCTGCGCACCTGAGCAAGGCGCAGCAGGCATCGCTGGACCTGCTGTACGTTGCCAACCCGGCCCCCTTCGAGCGCTTGAAGCAGCTGGTCGCACCTGGTGATGATCTGCTGAAGCGCGTGCTGGATACCGCTGGCGAAAAAATCCGCGCACTGGCTGCAATGCTGTTCCAGCGCCATGACATCGCCGCTGGCGTGCAGGTAGCGCATGGCTCGGTGACCACGGAGATCACCCGTGTGGTGCAGGATAAACGCAGCGACCTGCTGGTATGCGGGGCGAAGGGCCAGAGCGTCGCGCGGCGCCTGCTGCTGGGCTCCACGGTGCAGAAGATGCTGAACCGCATGCCCTGCCCTTTGCTGGTGGTCAAGCAGGCGCCACGCGATGTCTACCGGACCTTGCTGGTTGCAGTTGATTTTTCGCCTTCGTCACTGCGCTCCATCGAACTGGCAAAAGCCATTGCCCCACAGGCCGAGATCATTCTGTTGCATGTTTACGAAGCGCCGTTCGAAGGCAGCATGCGTTTCGCCCACATCGACCATGACACCCTTGCACACTACCGCAATGTCATCCGCAAGGATGCGGTCCAGCAACTCGCGGCCTTGAGCGAAACCGCCGGAGTGGCAGATGCTCGGCAAATCGTGGTGCATGGCGACCCTGCCTGGCGGATTGCCGAGCAGGAACAAGAGCTGGAATGCGACCTGATCGTGGTTGGCAAGCAAGGGGAAAGCGCGCTTGAAGAGCTGCTGATAGGCAGCGTCACCAAGCATGTGCTGAACGAATCCCAGTGCGATGTGCTGGTATCGCCATAGGCCTGTCCTTCGCGGACAAGCGACTCATTGGTTAAGTGAGTTTTTGTAGGAGCAGCCTTGTGCTGCGAAGAGGCCGGGACAAGCAATACAAAGGCCTTGTCAGTACCGGCCTCTTCGCAGCACAAGGCTGCTCCTACAATGGACGCTTCAAACGAGCGATATTTGTTCCCTGCGCTCCATCCAACAGCGGGCGCTCTGCGCAAGGCGTTTCATCGATTGCGCTGATGATTACTATCGAGCGACCCGCATGTTGGCCAGGCGAAACCGCCCCCTATAATCCCCGGCAAATTTCCCCCGCTCCTTGCGCCTGCTTCAGGCGACATCCCTCTCTTGGAATCCAATACCATGCCAAGTGCCAGCCAGGCCCCTCGCGGCCTCCCCGAGCATGATCAACAAAGCGTCAGCCAGCAGTGGCTAGCAATCCTTTCGGTCGCCGTCGGCGCTTTCGCCCTGGTGACCAGCGAGTTCCTGCCGGTGGGCGTACTCAACGATGTTGCCAGCGACCTTGGCATCAGTGCAGGCCACGCCGGCCTGATGGTCACCCTGCCCGGCATCATGGCCGCCCTCGCCGCCCCGCTACTGTCGGTGGGCATTGGCGCTCTGGACCGTCGCTACCTGCTGATCGGGCTGACGCTGATCATGATCATCGCCAACGCGGTGGTGGCCTACGCCAGCGACTTCAACCTGCTGCTGTTCGGCCGCGTGCTGCTGGGCGTGAGTATCGGTGGCTTCTGGGCGACGGCCATTGCCCTCAGCGGCCGCCTGGCGCCAAAGGGCGTGGGCGTAGCCCAGGCCACCTCGATCATCATGGTCGGCGTAACCCTTGCCACCGTGCTGGGCGTGCCGGTAGGCACCTGGTTGAGTGGCCTGATGGGCTGGCGCATGACCTTCCTGATAACCGCTCTACTGGGCATACCGGTGCTGCTGGCGCAGATCCTTTTGCTCCCGCGGCTCAACCCGGACAAAGCCATTCGCATCAGCGACCTGCCGGCCCTGTTCATCAACCCACAGGCGCGGGTTGGCCTGATCGCCGTGTTGCTGATCGGGCTGGCGCACTTTGCCGCGTACACCTATGTCGCCCCCTTCTTCAAGCAAAGCTCCGGCTTCGATGGGCCTACCATTGGCTCGTTGCTGCTGCTTTATGGCGTGGCCGGGGTATTCGGCAATATCTTCGCCGGTTTCGCCGCCAACCGCAGCGTACGTCACACCCTGCTGCTGGTAGCGCTGATGATCGGCACCAGCACTGCCCTGTTCCCTCACTTCGCCACCGGCATGACCGGTGCCGCAATGCTGATCGGGTTGTGGGGCTTCGCCTTCGGCGCGTTCCCGGCCTGCGCCAGTATCTGGATGTTCGTCGTCGCGCCCAAGGATGTCGAACGTGGCATGCCGCTGTTCGTTGCCATGTTTCAGGTGATCATTGCACTGGGCTCGTTCTTCGGCGGTCGGATCGTCGACCAGCTGGGCAGCTCGGTGTTGCTGAGCCTGGCCACGGCCCTGGTGGGTTGCGGTTTCGCTACGGTGCTGGTGCTGGGGCGTAACGTCAGCAACAGCCTGGCGGCGCAACCTGGCTGACCACCCCATCGCCGGCAGGCCAGCTCCCACAGGGACCACGTAAACTCTTGAAGTCTGCGCTGTACCTGTGGGAGCTGGCCGGGACGCAAAGCGGCCCCGAATTGCTTACTGACAGGTATTGGGGCGCTGGCTGATTTTTTACGCTCTTTTTACGACTGAGCCGGCAGACAGAAGGAATACTGGGCGCGCGATGCTCAGGGATGGCATGCATTTATACCCGCCAGTCCAGAGAAACCTTTCGTGAGCCAGTCCACCGTCATCGCAAATCAATCCCTTCCCGCCAAGTCCAACCCTGTCGGCATGCTCGTCGCCGCTGTCGGCGTGGTGTATGGCGACATCGGCACCAGCCCGCTGTACACCCTCAAGGAGGTGTTCGCCGGGCACTATGGCGTACAGGCCAACACCGCTGGCGTACTCGGAGTGCTGTCGCTGGTGTTCTGGTCGTTGCTCTGGGTGGTATCGCTCAAGTACGTACTGTTCATCCTGCGTGCCGACAACCAGGGCGAAGGTGGCATCATGGCCCTGACCGCCCTGGCGCATCGGGCGGCGGCGCCCTACCAGCGCCTGGGCAGGATACTGGTGCTGCTCGGCTTGTTCGGCGCCGCGCTGTTCTATGGCGACAGCATGATCACGCCGGCGATTTCCGTGCTATCGGCCGTCGAGGGCCTGCAACTGGCCTTCGACGGTATCGAGCATTGGGTCGTGCCACTGTCGGTGGTGGTGCTGGTGGCCTTGTTCCTGATCCAGAAGCATGGCACCGCGCGCATCGGCATCCTCTTCGGGCCGATCATGGTGCTGTGGTTCGTCGTGCTGGGTGCACTGGGCCTGCACGGCATCGTCCAGCGCCCGGAGGTGCTGCAGGCACTCAACCCGCTCTGGGCGGTGAAGTTCTTCGTGCTGCACCCGGGCATGGGCGTGGCGATCCTGGGCGCGGTGGTGCTGGCGCTGACCGGCGCCGAAGCGCTCTACGCCGATATGGGGCACTTCGGCCGCAAACCCATCGCCCGGGCCTGGTTCCTGCTGGTGCTGCCCGGCCTGGTACTGAACTACTTCGGCCAGGGCGCACTGATCCTCGGCGACCCGCAGGCAGTGCGCAACCCGTTTTATCTGCTGGCGCCCGAATGGGCCCTGCTGCCCATGGTCGGGCTGGCCATGCTGGCCACCATCATCGCGTCCCAGGCCGTGATTTCCGGTGCGTTCTCGCTGACGCGCCAGGCCATCCAGCTGGGCTACGTACCGCGCATGTTCATCCAGCACACCTCCAGCGAGGAACAGGGGCAGATCTATATCGGTATGGTGAACTGGGCACTGATGGTTGGCGTGGTGCTGCTGGTGGTTGGCTTCGAGTCGTCCGGGGCGCTTGCAGCAGCCTATGGCGTAGCCGTGACCGGGACCATGCTGATCACCACACTGCTGGCTTCTGCAGTGGTGCTGTTGCTGTGGAAGGCACCCCGCTGGCTGGCACTGCCGATGCTGCTGGCATTCCTGCTGGTCGACAGCCTGTATTTCGCCGCCAATGCGCCGAAGATCCTCCAGGGCGGTGCATTTCCGGTGATTGCCGGCCTTGCACTGTTCACCCTGATGACTACCTGGAAGCGCGGGCGACGGATGATCGTCGAGCGGCTGGACGAAAGTTCGCTGCCGCTGGACCTGTTCATTACCAGCCTCAAGGCCCAGCCGCCTCACCGGGTGGGCGGTACTGCCGTATTCCTGTCCGCCAGGCCCGAGGCGGTGCCTCACGCCTTGCTGCACAACCTGCTGCATAACCAGGTACTGCATGAACAGGTGGTGCTGTTGACCGTCGTGTTCGAGGACGAGCCACGGGTCAACGCTGGCAAGCGCTTTGAGGTCGAGGAGTTTGGTGACGGCTTCTTCCGCGTGAGCCTGCATTTCGGCTTCATGGAGGAGCCCGACGTGCCGTTGGCGTTAAGCCGCTGTCAGCGTGCGGACCTTGAGTTCGGCCCCATGCGCACCACTTATTTCCTCAGCCGGGAGACGGTCATTGCAGGCAGGCAGATGGGCATGGCCCGCTGGCGTGAGCACCTTTTTGCCTTCCTGCTGAAGAATGCCAACAGCAACCTGAAGTACTTCAAGCTGCCGCTGAACCGGGTGATCGAGCTTGGCACCCAGGTCGAGATCTGAGCAGTCATGGACCACGATCCTTTTGTCAGGACGACAGAACTTGCAAGGCCGCTGCATGTCTTACCAGCACCTGAGCTCTACCTGCGCCGTTGGAGGCGAAACAACATGAGAAAAACCCTGGTGGCCGTCTTTGCGTGTGCTCTGGCATTCGGCGCAACGGCAATGTTACCTGCCGATATCTCGCCGATGGGTTCCGCGTATGCCAAAGGCGGTGGCGGTGGCGGTGGCGGCCATGGTGGTGGTGGTGGCCACGGCGGCGGCAATGGCGGTGGACGTGGCGCCGGCATGGGTGGGCACAATGGTACTGGCAATGGTGCGGGTCTCGCGGGTGATCATGCCGGCAAGGCTACGCGCGATCATGGTGTGAGCGGCAATCATTATGGAAGCTCACGTAACCAGGACAACGGCCATGGGACCACCACCTCAGGCATTGCCCAGTCCAAGGATACTCGCGGCTTGACGAAATCTACCGCTATCTCGGGGACTACGCCCGGTGATAACAATGCCAAGGGGCTGAGCGGCGCGGTACAAAACTCCTCCAAGAATGATCGATGAGCTTAAGGCTGCCAGGTACTGAAAGGGCCTGGCAGCCGCTTCGTCGAAAGGCTGCGCATTGCGGAACTTGAAAGGCAACCTTATGTCGTATCCGCACTCGAATTTCCCCCCTGCGCCTTTTGGAGGCGAACAAACATGAAAAAAACCCTGGTAGCCGTCTTTACCTGTGCCCTGGCGCTCGGCGCAACTGCAATGTTGCCTGCCGATGTCTCGCCGATTGGTTCCGCATATGCCAAAGGTAATGGCAATGGCGGTGGCAAAGGTGGGTTCAACGGTAATGGCGCCGGCTACGAGAGTGATCATGCAGGCAAGGCCACCCGCAACCATGGCGAGAGCGGCAATCACTATGGAAGCCTGCGCAATGATGACAACGGCCGTGGCATTACCCGGTCCGGCATTGCCCATTCCAAGGAACACAACAAGGCCGGGCGCTCCTCTTCGAAGCACGATCGATAACTGAAAGCGCACATGGCGTGCCCTCGAACCGGGCGATGCGGTTGATGGCACCGGCTGCGCCGGTGTTCGCGGGTAAACCCGCTCCCACAGGTACGGCGCATTCCTTCAGCTGATGAGGCCCCTGTGGGAGCGGGCATGCCCGCGAAGCAGGCGACGCCGTGGATGGCACCGGCTAGGCCGGTATTCGCGGGTAAACCCGCTCCCACAGGTATGGCGCATTCCTTCAGCTGATGGGTCCCTGTGGGAGCGGGCATGCCCGCGAAGCAGGCGACGCGGTGGAAGGCACCGGCTACGCCGGTGTTCGCGGGCGCGCCCACTGCCACAGTCTGGTGCCCGCCAGACCTCAAACCCTGAACCGCGCCACCAACGCCGCCATCTCCCCCACCAACCCCGACAACGTCTTGCTCGCCTCACTGGTCTGCTGCGCCCCTGCTGCCGAGGATGTCGACAGCTCGCGAATGTTCAGCAGGTTGCGGTCCACCTCTCGCGCCACCTGGGCCTGCTCTTCGGCTGCGCTGGCAATCACCAGGTTACGCTCGTTGATCTCGCCGATCGCACTGTAGATACCCTCAAGCACCTGCCCCGAGGCCAGGGTCACATCCAGCGTCGACTGGGCGCGGCTGGTACTGGCCTGCATCGAGGTCATGGCCGCTTCGGTACCCGCCTGCACGCGCCCGATCATCTGCTCGATTTCCTGGGTCGACTGCTGCGTGCGGTAAGCCAGCGTACGCACTTCATCAGCCACCACCGCAAAGCCGCGCCCGGCCTCGCCCGCACGGGCGGCCTCGATGGCGGCATTGAGTGCCAGCAGGTTGGTTTGCTCGGACACCGAGCGAATCACTTCCAGCACCTTGCCGATGTCCCGCACCTGCCCGACCAGTTGCTCCAGATGCGCGCTGCTGGCCTGGATCTCCCGAGTCATGGCCTCGGTGCCGTCGATGTTGTCGTTGACTTGCCGGCGGCTTTGCGCCGCCAGCTGGTTGGATTCGCTGGTGGTCTGCGAGGTGGTGATGGCATTGCGCGCAACCTCCTCAACGGCCGTGGTCATTTCGGTAACGGCGGTAGCGGCCTGCTCCAGCTCCTGGCCCTGCTGGCGCAGGTTGTTGGCGCTTTCCTCGGTGACCATATTCAGCGCCGTGGCGGCTGCGTCCAGCTGCCTGGCACAGTTGCTGATCTGCCCCAGGGTGTCGCGCTGGCTCTGCTGCATGCGCTCAAGTTCATGGAACAGCTGGCCGATCTCGTTACTGCCCTGCCCCTGCACCGGCACGCTCAGGTCGCCGCCGGCAATGCGCTGGAAGTGCCGGCCAGCTTCGCGCAGCGGGTGCAGCACGCGCTGGGCAATAAAGGCCCAGCACAGCACCGCCAACACCAACGTCACGCCCAGCAGCCCCAGACTCAGCAGTTGGGCGCGCGCCAGGCGCCGGTCGGATTCCAGCATGATCTGCTGACCGCGCTCACTCAATGCGCCGACCAGTTGCTGGCGCAGCGCCTGCAGCCGGCCCATGGCGTTGCCGGCGTCGGTGTTGACCTTGAAATACTGCTCGAGCGAACGTTGACGGGTTGCCTCACGCTGCCCGGCGACCGCCTTGGAATACTCGCCGTAGGTGGTTTGCAGTGCCGTTGCCAGTGCGTGCAGCGCAGGCTCGCGGGCGTTTTCGACAAACTCGTCCACCAGCTTCTGGCTCTTGTCGTTCAGCTCGACCGACAGCGCCATGCGCTTGTTGGCGCTTTCCTCATGACCACCCAGCTGCTCGATGAAGCCCGAGGACACATTGGCACTGGCGCGAATCGCCATCAGCAATGCATTGTTCAACCGGTCCGACTGGTGCGCGGTCTGGTCCAGTTCGGTGATCTGCTGGTCGCTGCCCACCGCCGCCCGCCAGGCACTGACGGTGGAAAACAGCAGGGTCACGCTGAACAGCGACAGCACCCAGAACATTCCGGTGCGGATCTTCAGGTTGGCAAGCATGGGGGCAGTACTCCTTGTTGGCACCACTTCTGGTCGATGATTCGACGGTGGGTGTGCTGCTATCGGAGGTACTGCCCCAGGCTTGAGGCGCCGGAGTGCGGTTATGGGCGGTAACCGAACAGATGTTGTCGAGGCACAGACTGGGCAACGGGCAACAAGCCGACCAGGCGGGAACTTCAACGTTCCAATTCGGTCGATAGCATCCCCTCGCCCTGCAACCTGGCCCGCCCAAGCCCTGCCGAGTCTTCCGCCGATGCCCAGCACACCTGTTCTGTCAGCCCTGCTCCTGTTGTTCAGCGCAATCACGGCACAGGGCGCACTGGCCGGCGAACGCTACGCGCCCACACGCAGCAACAATGCCTCGACGGTACTGATCGAAACCGCCTCGCAACAATATGCCGACGGCCAGCTGGACCAGGCGGCAGCCACCCTGGAGCGTGCGCTGCACATTCAGCCGAACAACCCGGCAACGCTGCACTACCTTGGCGTTTTGCGCCTTCAGCAAGGGCAGTATGAACAGGCCGAAACCCTGGCGCTTCGCTCCAACCTGCGTGTTGGCAACAATCACGCCCTGCGCAGCCGCAACCTGCAGCTGATAGAAGCCGCGCACAAGGCCCAGGGCTCGGGCATGCTGCCGACGGCTGCACACTGACGGCGATCAGACACTGCGCGTCAGGCCAGCATCGACCAGCTTTGCCACCGGCTGCGCCGGTGATCACCCGCAAGTCAGCTCTCATGGAACTACCCATAACTCATTGCATTAGCAGGGACCCTGTGGGAGCGGCTTTAGCCGCGAACACCGGCACAGCCGGTGCCATGCACCGCGTTGGATTCTTCGCGGCTAAAGCCGCTCCCACAGAGTCCGCGGACCGCTTGCGAATTCAGTTCTCTACTCGACAGCGCAGCCCAAAGAGCTGGGTGATCGCCCACAGGGATTGCACTGGACCGATGTTGCAATCGCCTTCGCCGCCTGCGCCAAACGTTGTGTAGCCAGCCGGATTTCATCCATGCCCAGCGAGGCGAACCCGAGGCGCAAGGCATTTTCCGCATGACCAAACGGCGAAAACTGCCGGCCACTGCGTACCACCAGGTCCAACTCCAACGCCTTGCCAACCAACTGATCCACATTGATCCCGTCAGCAAACCTCACCCACAGCGCCAGCCCACCTTCCGGCTCGCGCACGGTTACCTGCTCGCCAAAGGCATCGCGCAAGCAAGCCAACAGGGTCTCTCGACGCCGGCGATACTCCCGGGTGACCCGACGCAAGTGCTTCTTCAGCTCGCCATCATTGATCAAGTCCGCCAGCATCTGCTGCATCACCGCATCGCCCTGCCCCAGGGTCAGCGTCGCCCTGCGTTCGAGCGCTTCGGCCACCTCCGCCGGCGCCACGATGAAACTGCAACGGAACGTACTGCCCAAGGACTTGGACAATGAGCCAATGTAGATCACATGCCGCTGCTGACGGTCGCTGGCCAGCGGCAGGTAAGGCCTCCCGGCAAAGTGGTATTCATGGTCGTAGTCTTCCTCGACCACGCAGAAGTCGTGCTGCCGCGCCAGTTCCAGCAACTGCTGCCGGCGCCCGGCAGGCAGGCTGACCGTGGTCGGGAACTGGTGATGGGGTGTGATGTACAGCATGCGTACCTGGTGCAGCCGGCACAATGCATCGATCTGCTCGACCCGACAGCCCTCCTCATCCAGGTCCACGGTGACCAGCCGGGCGCCCAGCTGGCGGAAGATCTCCCACGCAGGCGGATAGCTCAGGC
This sequence comes from Pseudomonas sp. C5pp, assembly GCF_000814065.1. Classification (NCBI taxonomy): domain Bacteria; kingdom Pseudomonadati; phylum Pseudomonadota; class Gammaproteobacteria; order Pseudomonadales; family Pseudomonadaceae; genus Pseudomonas; species Pseudomonas sp. C5pp. The sequence continues at coordinate 61,698 of NZ_JWLN01000009.1, forward strand.
GCTCTACCAGCACAACGTCACCGGGCTTGAGCAGCACGCTGGCCACCAGGTACAGCGACATCTGCACGCCCTGGGTCAGGCAGATATGCTCGGCGCCAACGTTCAGGCTGCGATTGTGCCGCAGCATGTCGGCCAAGGCGCTGCGCAGGGAGTGGCTGCTGCACGCGCTGCCATGGCGCACGGTGTTGGCGGCAAAGCTGTTGCGCAAGGCATTACGGTAATAGCGGTGCAGAACGGTCTGCGGCAGCAGGCGGTGGTCACAGGCGCCGTTGTCGAAGAACAGCGCACCCGGCCGATCCTGCTGCGCGGCAGCCTGTTCGTTGGCCGCGAAGTACGCAACGGCAGGCTCCTGCTGTAGCACCAGGGCAAAGGGCTGCGCTGCATCGGGCTCGGCCAGGGTGCCAGCCGCCAGCTGCCGACTGACGAAGGTGCCACGGCGCTGCACGCTTTCCAGCCAGCCCTTGGTCTCGGCTTCCTCGTAGGCGAGGATCACCGTCTTGCGATTGACGTTCAGCAGTTGCGCCATTTCCCGCGTGCCGGGCAACGGCGTACCGGGGCGCAGGCGGCCCTCGGTGATAGCGGCTACCAGGCCCTCGACGATCTGCCTGTACGAGGCATGCGACTGCGCCGCGTCAAGCTTGAGCAGCGGCTGCCATTTGCGAAGCTGGACCATGTGAATTAACCGAAACTGGAGGTTCTACTGGTCCTGAACTATAGCAACAATCGAACCTCCACTTGCCCCGAGGTGCCCATGCAGAACCGCCACGTCATTGAACTGTCGCCCTCGGGCAAAACCTTCGACGCCAATCAGGAACTGCTGCTCGATGCCATGCTCGCCAGCGGCCTGCCGGTACCCTTCTCCTGCCGCCGCGGCGCCTGCGGGTCGTGCAAGGTCAAGGTGGTGTCGGGGCAGTATCGGGACAAGCAGCGGACGGCAGACATGCCCGCGCCCTGCTACCCCCTGGCCGACGACGAAATGTTGCTGTGCCAGAGCCACGCCTGCAGTGACATGTGCCTGGAAATTCCCGGCTGGTCCCTGGAAACCCAGGCGCTGGAAATCCACGCGCAGGTTCATGGCAAACGCGAACTGAGCGCCGATATCGTCGAACTGGTGCTTCAGCCTGCGCAGCCGTTGTCGGCACGGGCTGGCCAGTACGTACGCTTTCGGCTGGACAACGGCGATAGCCGCTGTTTTTCCATCGCCAACCTGCCCGACCGGGACCAGGGGAAACTGGTGTTTCACATCCGCAAGGTCAGTGGCGGCCTGTTTACCGAACTCCTGCTGCCAACCCTGCATGCAGGTGACACCTTGAAACTGGAAGGACCGGTGGGTGCCTGCACCTGGCAGCACGAGGCCCAGCGCCCCCTGGTACTGTTCGCCACCGGTACAGGTTACGCCGGCATCAAGCCATTGCTGCTGACCGCCCTGGCAGGTGATGCCGAGGTCACGTTGTACTGGGGCGGCAGATCGGACGCCGACTTCTATGACCGTGAGTTTCTCGACCAGGCCAGCCGTGCACACGCTCACTTTCGCTGGCACCCGGTGCTGTCGGACCAGGCGCGCGTGCAGCAGGTGGCGCTGGCCCAGGCCCATCGCTGGGCCGACACCCAGGTCTATGCCTGCGGCAATGCCACGATGATCAGCCAGGTTCGCGAGCAGTGCCTCGCAGCAGGCCTGCAGCCCCATCGTTTTGTCGCGGAGGCTTTCGTTGCCAGCGGCACACTGGCGCCAGAGGCTTCAACAGCCAGCCCGTTGCACCCGGAGCTGGAAAAAGTCGGCCCACGCTACTCGCTGGACGGCATGCTCGCTGCCCGCGAGCAGTCGGTGCGGGCCGTTGCTGCGATAGCGAACCAGCTGAAAGTCGGCATGACCACTGCCCAGGCGCTGGAGATGGCCGCGCAAACCTTGCAGGCGATGGGTGCATCGCACACCTGGCACCCGACCTACATCCGCTTTGGCGACGACACCGTGCGCACGCCGCGCCAAGGCATTGATCTGCAACGTGTATTACGTACTACGGATATCGTCGTGGTCGACGTCGGCCCGGTATGGGATGGCTATGAGGGCGACTATGGCGACACCTTCGTGTTCGGCCAGCACGAGCTGCACCACGCCTGCGTCAAGGCACTGCATGAGGTGTTCGACGAAACCCGCCAGGCCTGGGGCCGTGGCCTGACCGGGCGCGAACTGTACGACTTCGCCGAGCGCAGTGCCCAGGTAAAAGGCTGGCAGCTGGAGCGCAACCTGGCCGGACATCGCATCGCCGACTTCCCGCATGTGCTGTATGGGCAGGACAAACTGGCTGAGGTGGAAATCGTCCCGAGCGAAGTGGTGTGGGTGCTGGAGATCCAGCTGTGCCACCCTAGCGAGCCGGTCGGGGCGTTTTTCGAAGACATCCTGATCGGTGAGGCCAGGTCGTTCTCATAGATTCAGAAGCAAGCGATCCGCGTACCCTGTGGGAGCGGCTTTAGCCGCGAAGAATCCAACGCGCTGCATGGCACCGGCTGCGCCGGTGTTCGCGGCTAAAGCCGCTCCCACAGGGGCCCCGCTAATTCAATGAGTTTTGCGCTGTTCTATCTCAAGCGCCGAGCAAATCCACAACGCTTCGCAGCTTGCCCCGGGTCATCTCCGTGCACGCCTGCATGGGCTCTCGCAGTTCGTCGGTCATCAGCCCCTGCAGCTGCAAGGCCGCCTTGACCACAGCCGGGTTGGGCTCGGCAAAGGCCATCTTTATCCAAGGCAGCAATTGGTAGAACGTGCCGCGCGCGGCTACCCAGTCGCCATGGTCGACCTGCTGCAGCATGCGCACGTACAGGTCGGCCCGCACATGCGCCGAAGCCGAAATGGCCCCTGCGCCACCCAGGCACAGGTTGTTGAAGATCTGCACGTCCTCACCGGCCAGCACCTGGGCGTGGCCGTCCTGGATCAGGGCCATGGTGGTCTCGCTGTCACCGCCGCAGTCCTTCACCGCCGCGATGCGCGGGTGGCGCACGATGCGGCGCAGGGTTTCACGCTCGATACGTACCCCGGTGCGGTAGGGTATGTCGTAGACGATCACCGGTACGCTGGCGGCATCCGCCACGGTGCTGAAGAACGCTTCGATGCCGGCCTGCGAAGGCCGGATGTAGCACGGCGCAGGGACCAGCAGCCCGCCAATCTCACGCCGCTGGATTTCAGCCTGGAAGGCCAACAGCTCGCGCAAGTTGTAGCCCGACAGGCCCATCACCACCCTGCCCGGCTCCACCCAGGCCAGCACGGCATCCAGCACGGCCAGTTGTTCGGCCTTGGACAGCGCCGCCGCCTCGCCCGTGGTACCGCATACCACAAAACCGGCCACACCCTCTTCGAGCAGCTTCTTCACCAGTTTTTCCAGGGCGGCGAAGTCGACTTCATTGGCGCGCAATGGCGTGACGAGGGCAATCCAGATACCACGGAAATTCGACATGCAAAAACTCCTGATGTTGACCGAAAGTCAGCGTCAGCAGGGCAGAGAGTCGAAGTGGTCTGGCAGGGATACCTGGCGCCTTCTGTCTCGTCAGCCCACCTGACGAGACAGCGCGCCTCGGTCAGATGAGCGGCTGTTTCTTGGATTTCTTGGCAACGGCAACGCACGCGCCTGCCTGGGCGATGAAGCCCGAAGCGAAAATGGCGTGGTTGGAAATGGACATGCCGGCAAGCCCGTTGCGTGGATATGGCTGGATAATGGTGGCGCGGCGCACTCGGTGTCAACACCGAGATAGCAAACCCATCCGGCTGCGCCGGTGTTCGCGGCCAAAGCCGCACAGAGATCTGTGGGCCCGGTCTTGTACAAGAGATATTTGATCAATCCAGCATCCACCCATCATCGCCCTCCTCCAGCACACCACCGTGATCCGTCCGGTCGCCTTTACGCGCCACAGCCGCGCCCTCGACCAGGAAATGCTCAGCCCCACTCTCGATCACGGCACCGCACGTGGTCCGATCCCCCACCCTGGCAACCGCCCTGCCGTTGAAGATGTACGTTGCACTGCCGCTTTCTACCTCGTTGATGCCATGCAGCGGACAGACATGTCGATGGCCTACAAGTACGACAGGATTCATTGGGCCTCTCCTTCTGATGGCCCGGTGCGAGATTCACGGTCTATCTCCTCTGGCCAATTAACCTTGGGTGCCAGGCAATGCATGTGGCTCAGGCCATCGTCATCGTTCCAGTCACGGGGTGGGTGCACGAACTTCGGCAGGGCTTCGGGGCCTTGCTGCATGAATAGCCGGGCGATGGCCCAGTAGGCTTCACCGTGGTACAGGTCGTGGGTGAAGAAGACGCGGTCGATGACTTCGTTGGTTTCCGGGTTGCGGACCGACAGCATGACGTTTTCGATCAGCCCACCGTGGCCGGGGGCGTAGACTCGGTAGACTTCGGCGGTTACGTCGTCCCAGTTGTAGGCGACCGGTTTGACGCCCCAGTGTTTGCGGCTGAACAGATAGATGTAGTGGAATCTGAATTGATAGAGATAAATCTTGCGTCGCAGGCGATTGAAGCGGATTGGTTCGTCCCTTGGGAGCATTAGGTCGATCTTTACAAAGGATGCAACCGCCCACATACCGATCAGAGGTACCAGCACTATAACAACAGCAACATACCAGTCACGCGACCAACTAACATCCAGCATAAGCAAATACAAATATATAAGCGCACCAGAAGACGCGATCAACCCTGGAATTCCCAGCAGGACCGCAACACCACGCAAACTGACAGTAGACCGAGGAAGCTCCAAGTACACTTCATCTAGATAGTTAGGTGATGGATTTATATCCTCAAAACTAAAACGCGGAACCTTCTGTGAGCTGACATCAGGCAGATCATAACTCCAACAAAGAGCCCGCCCCCAAAGAGCTTTAGACTTAGCTTTCACTCATTAACCTCCTTGGCACATACCTCAACATAGGCACTCGGCACATCCCTATCTGGCCAATACATCACTAATAGTGTCGCAGCTCTAATATTATGCAGCCCGATAGTCGGCATAAGTTCCACAGCTCCGGTGATTTCCAATCTGGACACATGCGAGCCACCTAAGCCCCACGATCGTCGCTGTTTATTCACTAAAAAATCACTTTTGTAGTCAGGCGACCTTGGCTGAGAAAAGCCAGGGAGCTTTACAGCCTTAGCAAGAGCCTTGACAGGAAAGGCCTGATATTCATCAACAATAAGAGTCTCACCGCCAACAAATTCGGGGAAGGTTCCGTCACCCTGTCGATGTACTACTAGGGTCCAACGAAAGGCCGAGTTCTGATCACTGTACCCAGGCAATTCAATTCGAAACTTAAGTTGATGTTCTAGCGCCAAGCTGACCAAGCCACCTATCTTGGAGGCAGCCGGATCGCTTGAGCGCCTGGACTCGAAATGAACCCCCACATACACGCCTAGCGTGGCCGCATTAAGCTCTGCAAATGCAATATCTGCATACTCAGGAACATCCCAATGCACAGCTGGCTTTTCATCAGCCTTCCCAAAGTAGCAGCGTCGTGCCCAGCGCTCTAGTGCGGTAGATTCGCTTCCCTCAGCCAACTTGCTGATTGCGTAGGCAGTGAGCGCCAGCACTACAGCCAGACCTAAAGGCCCTAATACAAATGACTTAATAACTGCATAGGCAAATACCCCAGTGGAGATGCCATATACGAACCCTGCACTATAATAAAGCGCTCCCGCCTTACTATCCGCTGCTGTCAGTGCGCGTTTAGCAGCAGAAAATGCTTGCACTGTGTCAAAAATTCCAGCTATCGCACTGACCATTGCACCGAGCCTTATCAGCGACACTCCAACTCCGGACGTGCTTTTAGCCCATGACTCGGCCATGTGGCCGGTACTTGATCTCAAAATGAGCCCAACCAGTTCGATTTGCCCTCCCAACAGGCCCAACTGCGATCCTTGCAACGCCAACCTGGCCTCATGCGCCTTGGGCCCAATCTCCGTTTCCGCCTTTTCCTGATTCCTGCCCAGGCTGTCCTGCTGCAGATACAACCCGCCTATCGCCAGCAGGACTTCCCAGCTACCAGCAATCCCGCGCAATCCAGAAAAACCGGTTTTTACCAATCGAACCGCCTGCTGCGTCGTGATCTTCATCCCCTGCAACAACCTGCGCGCATCGGTTTCCAACGTCCCCGTTGCCACCGAGATATCCACCAAGGCAAGCTGCGCCGCGCTGCTCGCCTGGGTTACCCCCATGCTGGCCTCCTTGAACAGCCGCCCATGCACTTCCTCGGCCTTGCCCTCGACCCACACCGTCACGCTGATCATCGTATTGGTGAACCGCGGGTCGAGCATTGCAAGGCTCATCAAGCCATGCTGGATGATCGGCCGCACCTTGCGCATGGCCTTCATCGAGCCAAACTCGAAGTCATCGATATTGCGGCGCATCCGGTCCCGCGCCTCGGCGATCGACGCATTGGCCTTGTGCTGCAACTCCCGGAGGTGGGCGCTCTGCAAGGCGTAGTACTCGCCCAGCTTCATCTGCACTTCCAGCTCGATCAGGTGGACGCCGTTGTAGAGAAACTGCGTGGCGCTGTTCAAATGCCGCACAGCCTTGTGAATGCCAGGTGACAAACATGGCGCCAGCCGCTGACTGGCCGCATTGAGCGCGCTCTGCGTTTCCGCAATGGCCTGCTTGAGGGTATTGCGCGTGCGCAGGCCGGCGTCATCGCTGGCGATGATCTTGCTCAGCATGCCGTAAAGCTTGTCGCTGTCGTTCCAGTTGATCGCTTCTGTGGCGGAGAAACTGGGCAGCAGCCCGGCCAGCAGTGCCTGGTCGCGTATCAGCAAGGCGCGGTAGGGCGGGCTGTCAGGGTCCTGCAGCCATTTCAGCCAGAGCAGTTCGCTGGTGCCGGAAGCGGGAACATGCGGTTCAAGGCGGGGGACGACAGCTTCCGTAACGCCGCCGCCCAGGCACAGGGCCATGGTCTTGGCGTAGGCCACCCCGGACTCACGATCGTTACCGTCGTAGTCGTACGCCTCGGCCACCTTGAACATGGGCGTATCGAACAAGGCAACGTACGCCTGCGCGTCCTTGTCGATGTAACGCTGAAACTCACGTTCCTGCTGCTCATAGTCAGCCTGGAACGCGGCCCGCTGCGGTTCGTGGTAGCGCTCTTCAAGCCGCTCGTCACTCTCCTGCTGCGCACGCTCGACCAACAGCTGCCGCTCGACTGCCGGGTCGGTGAACACCGGCGGCCCATCACCCGTCATCGGTTCCAGCGACGGCACCTTCTGCGCCGCCCATTCCCTGTGCGTGGCGCGAATGATCTGCAGGATCTGCGAGGTCTGCAGCTGATAGGCGCGCATCGGGTCTTCACGCCAGGCCTGACGCTTCAGTACCCAGTTCAGCCGCTGATGGTTGTACTCCTGAATCAGCCCGACAGTGTCGTCGAGCACCACCGCCAGCACGCCGTTTTCCAGCTTGTGCCGGTTTATCGCATTGACCAGATACCCGCGCAGGGCGAACCGGCGCAACCAGCGGCTGTGGAAGCCATGCGCACTGTCGAAGGGGGCACAGCCATGCTGGGCGTACTCGAACACCTGCTGGTCGACCCCAAGCTTATCGGGCGTCATGGCGATGCCCAGCAGTTCGGGATTGTTGCGGGCCTGAATCAGGTCCAGGCCCTCGAAGCGATGCGCAGGCGACGCGCCGCTCTTGTAGGCGTTCAGCACGCTCACCGGCCAGGCGTCACTGGAGAAGGCCAGCCAGGCGCTGGTGTACCTGTCGGTATCGAGGTTGAGAAAGGCCGAAGGAATATCGTGATCTGCGTTCACGCATTTTTCGGGCAGCGGCGAAGGCGGGCCATCTGGCGGCTCGTAGGGGTTGAAGCGGCGCAGATGACCTTGCTCGCTGACGGCATAGGCATGCCAGACCTGCTGATCGAGCAGCACATACAGGAAGCCCCTGCGCAAGGTGCGCAAGCCGATCTTCGCCGTGATATGCCGGTTATCCGCCACGGTGGAGACACACTCGGGGCGGGTATCGGGCACCAGGGCGCGGCGCAGCGGCAGGATCGGCAGGCCCTGGCGCTCGCAGAACATGCACTGGTCGTGCGGCAGCCCGGCTTCGGCGATCGCGAGGGCAATACGTTGGCTGATGGTCATGAGCGACTCTCGGATTTCGGCAGGCATTCGATCAGTTGGCGCCATTGCGCCTCGGAGTAGCGGGCGAGCAACGCGGCAAGAGGCGCCTGGCCTCTGGCCGCTGCATCGATCATTTCGCCCACCGCAGGTACGGTATGCAGCCTCGGGTGAATGCACAGGTGATGGAGAGCGAAGGCCACGATGTCCTCCATCGCGCTCAGGCCCAACCTGCGTGCATCATCGATATGGTTCGAAGCACGCACCGCAGCAAACGGTGGAATCTGACACTGATTGATGTGCTGCGAACCCGCCCGCAACACTCTCCAGGTAGCCAGCACACGTTCGATCAGCCCCACGTCATCCTGAATTCGCCGCGCTGGGGTCGGCAAAGGGTGTCGCTGCCCGCTCTGCCCTTTCAGGCTTGCCAACCTCCCACCGCTACTCAGGAACAACCAGTCACTGATCGGCCACCATGGGCCTTGTTCAAGCCGCTCGAAGGTCGCCGCAAGCAACTCCAGCCGGACGGGTTCGTAGACCGGGTAGCAGCCAAATTCCCGATTGGAATCGGGTAGCCGACACAAGGCCGTGAGATGGGACGCGACAGTGGCCGAAGGCGCCTCACTGAACAGCCAGCCACACAGGTAACGCCGTTGCTGAAACAACGCCCTCTGCGCCGCTCGGGCGGTCAGTTCCAGCAGACGGCGACTGGGGACCATGCCGGGCGAAGCCAGGCAGACCAGTACGGGATGCAGTTGTGGGGCATGGGCCAGGTCGGCCCGGTGCACACGGGTCAATGCCTGCTCACCCAGGGCATTGCGCAGCGGGGCAAGCACGGTGTGGTCGCCATCGTGAGCAGTCGCACGCGGATCTATCAGCACATGGCAGTACAAGTGCGCCCCATGATGGCTTTCGATGAGCCTCGCCAGGTTGTCAGTGCGCATCAGGCCTTGGCCTCGCACTTGTTGCTGGCGTCAGGCGCAAGCGTAAGTGGCTGGCTGTTTCCAGCCCCTGACGCAGCCGCGCTGGTTTGCCCCAACAACTCGAGCTTCAGCCCGTTGATGGTGATGCCCTGCCCGTCCAGCACAATGCTGCCGCCCGCGGTTCTGAACTCGATGCGCTCACTGGCGCGCAGCTGAAAGATCGTCGTATGTTGCTCCATGCCCTGCCCGACGGTGACCTTTTGCGTACCTTTGACGACAAGCTCGGCGTCCTTCCCGACAAGGGCCCGGTGATTGGCCCCTGTTGATTCGCTACGGTCGTTGCCTATTTTCTCGATCAGGTCCTGCTTGATGTCTACGTGGCAGGTTTGCCCGATGAGCTGGGTATGGTCACCCCCGGTTTCCTGGCGGAAGTCATTGCCGATATTCAAGTGCTCATCATTGCCGACCTGCTCGACACGATTACGCCCCACACGCGTGGTCTGATCATTGCCGACTACATTGTTCTGGTCCCGCTGGGCATGGATGAACACTTCTTCCTTGCCGAGTTCGTCCTCGAAGCGCAGCTCGTTGAAACCATCGCCTTTGTGGGTCTGGCTCTTGATGGTCATGCGGGTCTTGTGTTCGGGCAGGTCATACGGCGGCAGTTGGTCGCCGCAATAGGTACGCCCCGTGATCATCGGCTGGTCGGGGTCGGCGTTGACGTACTGGATGATCACGTCCTGGCCGATGCGCGGGATGGCCATCGAGCCCCAGCTGCCGCCTGCCCAGCCTTGTGACACGCGCACCCAGCAGGAGCTGAACTCGTTGTTCTCGCTCTCCCGGTCCCAGGGGAAGCTCACCTTGACCCGGCCCCACTCGTCGCAGTAGATCTCTTCCCCGGGTGGCCCGACGACCGTGGCCATGTGCGGGCCGTCGATGCGTGGCTTGGGCAACGGCGCCGGGCGCCATTCGATCCGGCCGGGTACCAGCACGGCTTCCTGCGAGTAGCGCGTTCCTTGTTCGGCCCCGGCAGCTTCTTCTTGCAGGCTGGTGAACTGGCTGCCCTCGTGATGTACACGCATCACACGCCAATGGGCGTTGAGGTCTTTGCGCGGATGTTCGATGAGGGTGAAGCTCAGCCCCGGTTGCAGGCGTACATCGTCACCCTCGACTTCGGCAATACGGGCGTCATGGCGCAGGGCCGTCAGGCGGGTAGCGGTAAAGGGTACACCGACCGCATCGCGCTTGTAGCGGCCGGGGTAGTCGAAGCGCTCATAGTCCCGGGACTGATGGGTGATGCCACTGTCACCTGCGCGGTGTTCCTGCCGGTACCGCGGGTTGGTGAAGGTGTAGTCCCGCTGCACCTGACGTGCAGTGCGCACCTGTTCGCTGTAACGCAGGCGGCGCAGACAAGGCCTGGCCTGGTCGCCACCGCTGTTGGCGCGGTACAGCACCTGGTCGGGGCCAATGTCGTCTTCGTCGAAGAAGTCTTCATCCTCGTCGTCGGCCTTGAGCGCGCTTCGGCTGATCTGCCCCAGCGCCAGCAGTCGGTCGGTGATGACCAGCTGGTGATGTTTCGGCGTGTGCTCGAAGCGATAGACGAAACCCTCTTCCCCCGCCAGGCGGGCGATGAAGTCGAGGTCCGTTTCACCGGCCTGTACGCAGAACTCGCGCACCTGATGCTCGCCCATGCTGTTGATTTCGAAACGGGCAATGCCCTGGCGCCTGAGCATCAATTCGAGAATCTGCGGCACGGTCTTCTGCTGGAAGATGCGCCAGTTCGAACGCAAGCCGGCACGGGCCAGCACGGGCTCGACCAATGCGCGGTAACGGGTGCGATAGAACCCCGTCTCACCCTGGCTGAAACTGCTGACCAGGCCGTGCACATAGCGCAGGGGGCGCTCACCGCGCCAGATCGTGAACAGCACTGGCTGGTCGAGCAACTGGCCGAAGTCGACCTCGTCTTCAAAACTGATCAATTCCAGTTTCAGCTGGAACGGTGAGCTGATCATTTCGTCGAGTTCGAACGAAACCACCTCGAAGTCAATCTGGCCAGCCAGCGGCTGGAAGGTGAAGCGCAAGTCGGATTGGCTAGGCATGCGGATCCCCTTTGCTACTGCTGCAAAATGCCGTTGAGCGACTCCAGCACCTCGGCGGTGATCAAGCTCAGGCGGTAGCTGTAGTAGCAATAGGCGCAGACCATGGCGATGGCGGAGATCACCAACGGGCTCCACCAGGGCCATTCCCGACGCCGCATACGGTGGGGGCGATGGACCACGTTGGTATAGGGATCGCCCGGGAATTCCGGCGTGGGGCCGCGCAGTGCACGAATGACCTTGTGCATCCGCGAAATCAGGGCGTTGATGATTTCATCGCACTTCGGGTCCAGGGCGTACTTGCCCTTCAGGCCCAGGCAAAAGCAGAAGTACAGGAACTCCAGCACATCCTGGAACTCCTCCGGAGACTGCATCAACCGCTCCAGCAACACGAAGATCTTCTCGCCACCCTGGGTTTCGCCATGGAAGATGCTGAGCAGCGGTTCGTGGCTCCAGCACGAATTGTTCCCCCAGGGGCGACTCATCACGGCCTCGTCCAGGTAAAGGCACAAGGCATAGGAATAGGCTTCGAGGTGCACAGACGAATAACCGTGCTGCTGTATTTCCTCGCGGATTGTGCTGACCTGAATCTGCAGGGTCTTGTGCACATGTTCGATGTTGGGCAGGTCATCCAGCGTACGCAGGCGTATGACCAGGCCGAACAGCGGGTTGGCCGCGTCGAGCATCAGGTTGGCGAAGCCGCCGCGTAGCCGGAAGTCCGGATCGGCCGGATAACCCTCATGATCCGCGCGCCCGCCGTGGCCGGGTGGATAAGGTGAATCGCTGCCCTCCGGGACATCGAGCATGGCATGCAGGCTGCTTTCGGTTACGTCATGGGCAGCGTTGGCGGCCTGGGGTTTTCCAATACGAACAGCAGATGGGCCGGGCATGAAGAGGTCCTTGTCTTCCAGTTAGGCTGAAGACATGAACACTATCGGGGAATCAATTCTTCGAGGAGCGTGGTGCGTCCCAAAGCGCTGTAGGAATTTTCTCCTTTTGGCTTGTCTGGACGCTGTGATGCCGGAATTCCGGGGCCGCTCTGCGCCCCTTTCGCGACACCAGGCCGCTCCTGCAACGACTGCGCCAGCCATTGTGTGGGTGGCGCACCGCCGCAAACATCAATCAGCCAAACAACCTGGCCAGGAACCCCAGCTTCTTCTTGTATGAGCGCCGAGCTTCCAGGGCTTCCTCCAGGCTTACCTCGAGGAACCGCGCCTGCTGGTTGGGCTGCATCTGCCCGATCAGATCCAGGTCGGCGCTGATCACCGTGCCGATCATGGCGTAGCCCCCACCCGACACCGCGTCACGGTGCAGGATGATCGGCTCCAGCCCCGCGGGCACCTGGATCGAGCCGATCGGGTAGCAGCTGTCAACGATGTTCGACGGGTCCGAGCCGGCCCCGAACGGCTGCTCCCGTGGCTGGAAGCTCAAGGCGCTACCGCCCTTGTAGCGATAGCCGATACGGTCGGCCTCGGAGCCGACCGTCCAGGCTTCGGTGAAAAAGCTTCGCACCGAAGCCTTGGTCAGGCGGTGAAAATACAGCCCCGGCACCACCCGCAGCACCACCTCGCCGCCCAAGGCCTGGCGCAAGGCCATCGGCAGGCTCGCGCCGGCGCGGGTCTTGCCGCTGGGCATGCCGACCGGCAACAGATCACCCGCCATCAGCTTGCGCCCATGCAACCCACCCAATGCACCCAACGCATAGGTGGAGCGACTGCCGAGCACCTCGGGTACATCGATACCACCGGCCACCGCCAGGTACGCCCGGGCGCCTGCGGTAGGGAAGCCGAAACGCAACACCTGCCCGGCACGTACGGCAAACGCGGTGTCCGGGCGTTGCTCGCGGCCATCGAGCAAGGCCGGCATCTGCGCCCCGCAAACCGCCACCAGGGCATCCTGCTGGAACTCCAGCTCCGGCCCCACCAGCGCACACTCAAGGCCGGCGGCGCCGGCCGGGTTGCCCACCAGGTGGTTGGCCGCCCTCAGGGCGTACTGGTCGAGGGCGCCGGACGGCGGGATGCCCAGGTGGTAGTAGCCTTCGCGGCCCAGGTCCTGCACCGAGGTAGCCAAGCCGGGTTTGAGTACCTTGATCATGCCAGCACCTCCTGCAGGGTCCGTGGATAACCGACCGGGTCGGCAAGGAACGCGTCCAGGGAGAATTCCACCGGGCGAATGCGCAGGTCGAAACGGCCTTCTTCGACATCCGCCACCGCCTGGTCGTAGGTGCGGCGGTCAATGGGTTTGAACTGCACGATGTCTCCCGGGCGGAAGAACACCATGTGCTCCTTCAGGTAGTTCAGCGTCTGCTGCGGGTCGTAGATAGGCGCCGGAGTGACGCCGAACATTTGGTAGCCACCTGCTCCGCGCACTGAATAGATGCAGCCGAAACAGCCGCCATGGCCAAGGGTGAGCTTGGGGGTGTCAGTGCGCGGGCGCAGGTACTTGGGAACCTGCAGTTGCCGCTCTCGCTCGACCATCTGGAACATGAACGGCAGGCCGGCAACGAACCCGACCATCGACACGAACCACGGCGCACCGCTGTGCGCGGCAATGAACCCCTCGACATCGGCCAGGCCGTTGATCCGCGCGGCGTACTCCAGGTCGGTGCTGCCTGGGTCCTGATGGCGGTCACGAAAACGCATCAGCGTTTCATGGGTCCAGGGGTCGTTGTACAGCACTGGAATCTCGATGATCCGTGTCTGCAACGAGCGCTCGGCCACCGCCTGCGCTTCGGCACCGCGCACCGCCTCCAGCAGTGCCTGCGGCGCGATACGGTCCGGGTCGAAGCGAATCTGGAACGAGGCGTTGGCCAGGCACACATCCAGCACGCCATCCAGGGCCAGCCGCTCCACTGCGCGGGTGACGGCCATGCCCTTGAAAAAGGCCTCCAGCGACATGCTCTCGCTGACTTCGGCAAACAGGTGCTCGTCGGCGCCGAAGCTGTAGCGGATAGGGGTTGTAGCGAGCGGTTCGGCCATGACTGTTCCTTTTCTTGGAGTCTTTACAGAAAGGCAGGCGAAAGCAAATTGCACGGGCTCCGGCGTATACCTGCCGGATGCCCCACGGATTCAGCGTGGCGCACGCACCACGATACCGGCAGCGTCCAGCGCCTTGCGCGTGGCCTCGACCAGGTCGAGCGCCCCCGGGGTGTCGCTGTGCAGGCAGATGGAATCGAATTCGATGGCCAGGTCCTGGCCCTCGACCGTGCGCACCAAGCCTTGCTGACAAGCCCGCAACACCCGTTCAGCGACCGCTCCAGGTTCGTAGCCCCGCACATTGCGGGTGAACACGATCGAACCGCTCAGGTCGTACTCGCGGTCGGCGTAGAACTCGCGAATGACCGGCTGGCCAAGTTCCTGGGCGATGCGGCAGATCACCGAACCCGGCATGCAGTACAGCAGCAGCTCCGGCTCGATCACTCGCAGGTTCGCCACCAGCAGCCGTGCAGCTTCTTCGTCACGTGCCAGATGCATGTACAGGGCACCGTGCGGCTTGATGTGCTGCAGGCGCACGCCCTGGGCGCGGGCAATTTCACGCAGGGCGCCGAGTTGGTAGAGCATGTCGTCGACCAGTTCCTGGGCCGGGGCATTGATGTGCCGGCGACCGAAGCCGACCAGGTCGCGGAACCCAGGGTGCGCCCCCACTGCGACGCCCAGGGCCTTGGCCCGCTCGACGGTACGGCGCATGGTGCCAGGGTCACCAGCATGGAAGCCGGTGGCGATGTTGGCCGTGCTGATGTAGCCCATCAGCTCGTTGTCGACGCCATCGCCAATCGTCCACGGGCCAAAGCCCTCACCCATGTCCGAGTTGAAATCCACCACCTGCATGACTGTCTCTCCTGGCGCTTGTGACTGCATGCAAGCCACGTTAGATTCTCCGCACCCCCTTGGGAAGATCTATAAACAGATAGGGTGTCTTCTGAAAATCAGATACCCCGGGAGCTACCGTGTCACTGACCCTGCGCCAGGTCCGCTATTTCGTCGCCACCGCCGAGATCGGCCAGATTTCCCAGGCGGCAATCCACCTGAACATTTCCCAGTCTGCAGTGACCACGGCGATCAAGGAGCTGGAGGCGATGCTCGGCGTGCTGCTGTTCCAGCGCTCGGCGCAGGGCATGAGCCTGACCGAGGCCGGCCGGCACTTCCTCAACCGCGCCTACGTGATCCTGCGTAGCGTGGACGATGCGTTGAACAGCCCGCTGCCGGACGTGCGCGCCAGTGGCCTGCTGCGCCTGGCGGCAAGCTACACGGTGATCGGCTACTTCCTGCCCCATCACCTGCAGCGGCTGGAGCACTGGCATCCGGATGTGACCCTGGAGCTGTACGAGCAGGAGCGCAGCGCCATCGAGCAAGGGTTGCTGGAGGGTCGTTTCGACATGGCAGTGGTACTCACCGCCAACCTCACCCACCCGGACATCGTCTCGGAAACCCTGTTCAACTCCGAACGCCGCCTGTGGCTGCCTGGCAACCATCCGCTGTGCGAGCGCTCGGCGGTAAGCCTGGCCGATGTGGCCTGCGAGCCGTTCATCCTGCTGACCGTGGATGAGGCCGAGCAAAGCGCCATGCGCTATTGGGAACAGGCCGGGCAGCGGCCGAAAGTGCGGGTGCGGACCAGTTCGGTGGAGGCCGTGCGCAGCATGGTTGCCAATGGCAGCGGTGTAGCGATCCTGTCGGACCTGGTGCACCGGCCCTGGTCGCTGGAGGGCAAGCGTATCGAGACGGTGACCATCAGCGACCCGGTGACACCGATGAGCGTTGGGCTGGCCTGGCACCGGGAACGGGCGTTCAGCCCGGCGATGCAGGCTGTACGCAATTACTTCCATGATGCTTTTTTGGCACCGCAGCAGTTGTCGGCACGGCGCTGACCGTTCCCTGCAGGCCCGACTCTTCACGGGTAAATCCGCACACAGCGTCTGCATTCGGAATCAACGCCACTCTCTATAGGGCTCCAGCGGCGTCACCGGCAGCGCCAGGTTGCCCCGCCACGGCTCGAACAGGTAGCGCAGGTAGAGCATGCCATGGCTAGGCGCATAGTCGTCGCTGTGCTGCCAGTCGAAGCCGCCGCCCAACACCCAACGGTCGCTCAGGCGCCGCTCGAACAGCCCGCGCAGGCGGTAGCCCAGCCCGCTGCTGTCGCTGGCGTCGTTCATGGCGTCGATGTTGGAGCCAACGTCATACTGTGTCAGCACCTTGCGGTTGACGTGCGTGTCCGGATACAGCCGGCTGCGGCCGCTGTGGGCCTGTGACCAGCTGACGGAGCCTTCCAGCAGCACCGACCAGTCGTAGTTGCGCCAGGCATAACTGACCGGCGCACCCACCGATGTGTAGCGCTGCGGGCTGTAGTAGCCGCCCTGCCCCAGGCTGTAGCCGCCCAGATCCTTGTCGTGACGCCAGTGCATCAACGTAAGGCCCACGCGCACACGCTCATCGGCTTTTTCCACCACGCGATGGTACCAGCCGGCCATGGCCCGGGTGCGCTGGTTGTCGGCGACGTTTTCGCCATACAGCCAGTGGTGCCCGAGGCTGGCCCAGACGCCATTGTCACCGCCCTGGTCCCAGCTCAGGCCAAGCGTGGCGCCATTGGCCGTGACCCCACCCCAGCGCACGCCCGTGCGCGGGTCACGTGCCCCGGCAAACGATAACAGCGAGTTGCTCATCGGCCGCCGCGAAGCGGTCAGCGACCAGCCAAGCTGGCCGAGGTCACCGTTGACCGTAGCGCCACCCAACCAGTTGTTGATCGCGTAGCCCTGGGTAGTGCCCAGGTCGAAGGCCCAGCGGCTGCCCTGCCAGCCCAGCGCCAGCACGCTACCGTCCGCCGTTTGCGAACCGCCCTTGCACGCGGGGAGCGACCTCCCGTCAGCGGTGCTGCCAACAAACTGACAGGTGCCGAAATCCGGGGTATAGCGTCCCTGGTCGTTCTGCTCGAACGACCCCGCATCCATGCCGATGCGCTCCACCCGCGCAAAGGCGGTGCCGTCCTGCCAGGGGGTATCGACATGCAGCAAGGTCGACTGGGTACTCAGTTCGGACGTGCCCGGCGTACCGTCGTCCTCGCGCCAACCGTAGTCGTGCATCAACGTCACATGGGTATTGCGCTGGCGATACAGCGCATCGAGGTCGCTGCGCAGGCTGCGTGCCAGCCAGTCGTCGTCATCCTGCTCACGGCTGGCCAGCGTCAGTGCACGGTCGTCCCGTGGCGACACGGCAGTACGTTCGAGCAACTGCGCATCGGCCATCGCTGCGGCGTAAAGGTCCAGCGCCCGTTGCGGCTCATCCTGCGCGACCAGGCGGGCAGCGTCGCGCCGCAACAAGGGATCGGGGCGAGGCTGCTGCGCTGCGATCTGGTCGAGCATTCTGGCCGCCTGGTCGTATTCGCCCAAGGCGACCCAGACAGCCGCCAGGCGCCGCTGGGCGTTGCTGTCATCGGCAGCCAGTTGCGGTACCTGCACAGCCAGCATGTGCCGGGCCTGTGCCAGGTTGCCTTCGGCCACCGCGCTTTCGATCACGCCAAGGCGTGCCTGGGGTTGCCCAGGCTGCACGGCAAGCACACGCTGGTAATAACCGCGCGCCTTGCCAGGCTCACCATTGGCCGCCGCCCAGTCAGCCAGTAGCATCAGGTCGTCGGTGCTGCCTTCGCCACGCGCCAGGCTGGCCTCGAGCAGGCGGGTCGCTTCAGCCGTACGGCCTTGCGCCTGCAGCTGCTGCGCCGAGGCGAGGGTCATGCGGCGGCGGATACGCTGCTCCAGTGCATGCATGTCAGCGCTCCAGGCCCCCTGCGGCACCGCGCCCAGGCTGTCCAGGGCCAGCGCATCGCGGTCGCTGGACTCCAGGAACAGGCCATGGGCATAACGGGTAGATGGGTCGCCCGGCTGGCGCTGCACGATGCTGGCGAATGCCGCGTCGGCTTCGGCGGTGCGCCCCAGGTGGCGCAAGCTGCTGGCCAGCTGGTAGACCAGCCAGGGCTCATCGGGGGCCAAGGCCGTGGCCCGGCCCAGCGCCTGGCTGGCCGCCGCCCAGTCCTCACGCTGCATGGCCTGGTCACCTTGCTGGCGCAGGTGTGCGAGTTCCAGGCTGCGGCGCAGGCTGGCGAACTGCGCTTGCTGCCGAGGCGACAGGCTGTCGAGGTACGCCCGCGCCTTGTCGGGCGATTGCGCCTGGTACACACGCACCAGGCCGCGCACGGCACTTTCGTTATCTGGTGCCATGCGCCGAACCTGCAGGAATTGCCGCTCGGCGGCCGCTGTATCGCCCTCGGCCAGCGAGACATCCGCCAGGCCCAGCAAGGCGTACTCCTCCTTCGGGCGCTGCTGGCGTGCCTGCTGGTAGAAGCCGCGGGCAGCGTGCATGTCTTTCGCCTGCAGTGCCCGCTCGCCTTTGCTGAGCAGGGCCCAATACTGGCTGGACGACTCCAGGTCCTTCCACTGGCTGATCCAGTAGGTGTCCTGCTCCTTGGCACTTGCCGCCCGGAACGCCGCATTGGCGTCTTCGTAGCGGCTCTGGCGCATCAGCGCATAGCCCAGTGCACCCTGCAGGCTGGCATCATCCGGATACTGGCGCAGCGCCCGGCGCAGTTGTGCTTCGGCTTCAGCGTTACGGCCTTTTTCAAGCAACGCCTTGCCCCTTTGACCTGCCTGCCAGGACGGGTCGGCCAACAGTTTACGCTGCTGTTGCAGGGTCTCGCTGGCCTGCGCCTGCAACGGTGAGGCCGGGTAACGCTGGAGGAACGCTTGCCAGGCCGCCGCGCTGGCGGCGCTCACCGCTTGCCCGGACAGGTAGTCGAACTCACGCTGGGCAGCGGCATCTCGTGCGCCAGGGTCGCGCGACAGCTGGTCGAGCAAGGCCAAGGCTTCGCGGTCGCGATTTTCGGCGAACAGCCAACCGGCCAAGGTCTGGCGCAGCCCGGCACTGCCCGGGTACTGCTGGTCCAGCTGCTGCAGCTGCCTGATCGCTTCAGGGCGCTGGCCTGGGAGATTGCCGCGCACGCGCCAGTAGTCCAGGGCCAATTCCAGGCTTGGCGGTTCACCAGCGAACAACTGTTCATAGGCCGCCAGCGCCTCTTCATTGCGCCCTGTAACCGCCAGCAGGCGGGCCTGCTGCAATTGCCGCATGCGCTCCGGCTGCTGCAGCTCGAGCAGGCGCCTGGCCTGGCGTGCCTGCAAGCTGCCAGGCGCGATGGCACTGATCCGCGCACTCAACTGCTCGGCCTCGGTGCTGTTCTTCTCGCGCAATGCCAGGCTCAGGGCCGCCAGCAACACATCCGGGTTGCGCGGCTCGAGCAATTGCAGCCGCCCCAGTGCATCGCGCACCAGGTCGTCACGATGCAGAGCCTCGCCGCGACGCACCTGGTCCAGCAGCCATTGGCGCTGTTCGCCGGCATCCTTGGGTTGTGCCGTGGCCTGGCAGGTCACTGCCGCCAGCATCAGCACGCCGATCATTCGCTGCATGGCGCGCTCCAGGCCGGCAACAGGCGGCCGTGCGAGTCAAAACGGTAACGGCCTTGGTCCCAGCCCTGGCCAAACAGCGCCAGCACCTGGCTGTAATAGGCCTTGGCTTCGACTGGCTGTTCGCGCAGGCGCTGACGCTGGGCCGCCAGGCCCGCGACGTGCTCCGGCGATGCTGCCAGCAACGGCAGCAACGCCGCAGAGAAACCCGCCGGGCCATGGCCGCTGGCAACACCGCTGTGCGCATCCACATGCTCTGGCGGCAGCCCCTGGCGCGCGGTCAATGCCGCCATCGGGGCGTAGTGGGTCACCAGCTCGGCACGCCCTGCCGCGTCCTTGGCCAGCATGCCGACCCACAGGTAGACGCGGATGGCGTCGTAGTCACCTTCACTGCCATGTTGCGGGTCCGCTGCCAGTTCACCGGCTGGCGTCCACAGCAGCCAGTCCGGGGCAAAGCCCTTTGGCGACGAAGCCAGCCACAAACGCCGCGTGTTGGCCGCCAGCTCGCCCCACAACGGGTCGACCAGGCTGAATCGATCGAACAACTGCAGCGGCAAATAGCTGGGGTTCAAGCGGGCGCCGCGGGCATCCTCGAAGCCATAGTCCCCCGGCAGCAGCATTACCCCCAGGCCCGGCAGCTTGCGCACTGTCTGCGCGGCGATACGCCACAGCAGGCGCTGGCCCAGCTGCGTGTAGGCCGGCTCGTCCCACAGCCGCCCGGCTTCGAGCAGGCTGTAGGCAATCCACAGGTCGGCATCGCTGGCGTTGTTGGCATCCAGCACCTGCCACTGCTGCTGGCCGTTACGGCCCCACAGCCAAGCGGGCAGATGCCGGGCCAGGTCACCCTCCGCCAGGTTGTTGCCGGTCCAGCGCAACAACTGCGCGAAGGCTTGCCGGTCATTGCCCACCAGGGCGAAGAACAGCGCATAGCTCTGCCCTTCCGAGGTGGTGATCAGGCGCTCGTCGCTCGGGTCGATGACCCGACCGTCGACACTCACCAGTTCGGCCTTGAAGCGGTCCCAGGCCGGCCATGGGCAAGCCGGTGCCGCACTCGTGACGACGGGCAGGCCCAAGGCGACCAGCCCCACCAGCAACTGACGCATCATCACCCCGCCTCACCCAGGCGGCGCTTGCCTGCCCAGCGCAGTGCCCGCCACAACAGGAAGGCAAACAGCACCACGCAAATGGCCGCGATCGCCGCCAGCAGCACCGGGTGCTCGGACAGGTGGAACCACAGCAGCAGCCACCACGGCAGCGCGCCTACAAAGTAGTGCTCGCCGACGAACTGGCTGGTGACGCCGCTGCTGCGCACCAGCGTCACCGAGCCGGCCACCGCATCGAGCTTGCCCACATCGCCGAGCACATCGCGCAGCAACGCTTGGTCGCTATCGCTGTTGGCCAGCAGGGCGACGACACTGCGCTGCTCGTGGAATGGCGACTTCAGCCCGGTGATGGCCGCAATCGGCGCCTGCGCGCTGACTGCCACACGGCTGCTCGCGGCCACCGGCGCGGTATCGAAGCGCTGGCTGCCCGGCAGCCCTGTGCTACGGCCCTGCAGCAGCCAGTCCCGCTGGGTACTGAGCAGCAGGCCAAGGTTGGGCGCATCCCCCAGGGCCTCGGGCAGGCTGCCGAGCAGCAGCAAGTCGGCATCGACCGCTGCGGCCTGCTTCCAGTCATCGACCAGCCGCAGGCCAAGCGCCGGGTAGCCGATCTGCCCGGCCAGCCCGCCAACCGCATCGAGCAAGGTGCCCACCTGCATCGCCGTGGGCTTGGCCGGCATGACGACCAGCGTTTCGGAAAGGTCGGCCATGCGGCTGAACGGGAAGCCGCTGCGGGCGAATGCGCGCAGGTCGGGCATGGCGATGTAGTGGTGGTAACCGGACAGGTCGATGGTCGAGTTGTCGTCGATCGCCGCGCGCACATCCACTGGCAACGAGGTCTGGCAGCGGTCGCGCTGGGCGCTGCCCAGGGTGCTGGCAAAGCTGAAATCGAAGCGCAGGCGGTTGCGGTCGCCGATCTTCAACGCCGGTACCAGCGACTTCTCGGTCAATGCGCTGTTGTCACCGGACAACACTGCCAGGCGCATTTCCTCGAGCGTACCGCCGCGCCGGTCATTGCCCACCAGCGGCATGCTGGTGATGTACTGGTCGTTGACGCTGATGCTCAGGCGCGATTCGTCGCTCACTGCCGGGGCCGTGTAGCGGTACAGCGTACGCAGCGGAATGCCCTGGTTGCGCCAGACGAACAAGTCCGGCGGCAGGTTCAGCTCCAGCGTCACCGGCCGCGGTTGCAGGCCACTGACCTGCAGCTGCTCGGGATAATCGAGCAGCTCGGCGAAGCGTACCGGGCGGTCGGTGCGTGTCCAGTTCGGCGCATCGTAGGGCTGGCGCGGCTGCAGTGCCGTCATCTGCTCGACCTTCACCCGGGCACCGCGGAACAGGTTGTTGCCAACCGCCAGCGCCGAGGCGGCCTTGACCAGGTCATCGTCGTTACGGCCCAGCACCAGCAGCACCTTGCTGAAGCGGTCGTCCGGGTGGTCGATCATCTGCAGCACCGGGCCGTCGACCGGCGGGAATTGCTGCAGGTCGGCAAGGAAGGCCGGGCGACGGTCGTTGCTGGCAAACACGATGCTCGGCGTGGGTTTGTCGCCACGGGCCGGCAGGCTGTCGTACAGCACCGGGAAAGTCGCCTTGCGCCAACCGGCCTGGCTGCCGAAGTAGGACGCCAGGATCGCCGCCGCACGCTGCTCGCCCAGGCTGGGCACGCCGCTGAACACCACCGGCAGCGTTACCTTGCCGGTGTCGCGCACATCAAAGAACGGCAGCGGGAAGTACGCCAGGTCGTTGTCCAGGGCCAGGGCCTGTTCGTGCAGCTGCACCTGGCTCTTGCGGTTCAGGTTCAGCCACAGGCCGCTGTGCGCAGGGTCTTCGCAGATGTCGGTGTAATGCCCGACGAACTCCAGACGTACCCGGTTGAAATCGCTGAGCAACTTCGGGTCCAGCGGCAGCTGACGGCGCACGCGCTGGCCAAGCTGGTCCTTTTCCACCGGCACCACGCCCATCAGTTCGTCATTCAGGTACACGCGCAGGTGCGACAGGTTCGGCAACAGTGCGGGCGATGGCGTGTAGTCCAGCTGCAGGCTGGCGTCGGTGGCTAGGCGGTCGCGCCGCAGGCCGAATTCGATATGCTCGCTGTTGCGCACCCCCTGCAGCAGGCTGTCGGAGGCATGCCCGAGCTGCTCGAAGGTTTTCGCAACCGGCCAGTTCGGTACCGTGGGTACGGCTGGCTCGGCAAGCGGGGCGACAGAGGCGGCAGCGGCGCTTTGCGACAAGGCAGCAAGCAGCGCCATCGCCAGGCCCCAGGTACGCGCGGGATAACCAGTCATCATGCGTCTCGATCAACAGGGTTCAAGGAAGGGACAGGCTGCGGTGTGCGGGGCCTGTAGCTGGCCAGCCAGTTCGCCAGCGCGTGCAGTGGGCGCAGCCACGCCCGCACCCATGGCGGCAAGTGTTCGACCAGCCGCAGGTAACCGACACCGCCCAGCTTCAGCACGTCGACCAGGCTGCGCAGCGGGCGATCGACCTCGTGCTGCTCGCTCCAGCCCAGCCAGGCATCGGCGCGGGCGAAGGTGCAGTGGACCAGGTCGATACGCTGTTGCTGGCCGAGGTCATGGAACACCAGGCCCACGTGTTGCCCGACGGTACGGGTGACACAGGCCTGGAAGGCGAACTCGCGTTGGCCGCGGTTGAGCAGCAGGCGTACCCGCTCCCCCGCTTGCAACTCGAGGCCCCGGTGCAATTGCAGCCCGACACCGCCGTCGGAGTAGTCGACCAGGGTACAGGGGTAGGCGTGACCGCTTGCCAGCACCAGCCCCGCCGGCAAGCGCATCTGCACCCGGTGGGCGCGGCGCACCTGGCGCACTTCGGCAGCCACGGCGACAGCGGCGCCGATGATCAGCAGGTTGTAGATCACCCACAGCGAGCTGACGATCACCGTGCCGATTTCCGCCGCCGGGCCGGTGAACAGGCGCCACACGGCGAAGCCCAGGCCGGCCACGTTGAGCGCCGCCAGCCACAGGTAGGGTTGGGCGATGCGCCAGTCGAACTGCTCCTGCTCCATCAGGCCGCCCTTGGCGGTGACGTTGAACTTGCCCTTCTTCGGCGCGAACAGTGCGACCGTGGTCGGGCGGGCGATGTACCAGGCCAGCACGGTCTCGTAGACCTCGCCCCAGAAGGTCTGCCGGTACTTGCCCTGCATGCGCGAGTTGGTCAGGCTGGCGTGGATCATGTGCGGCAGCACGTACAGCAGGATCATCAGCGCCGGGGCGTAGATGATGTAGGCATGCAGCAACAGGAACGCCAGCGGCGCAGTCAGGAACACCAGCCGTGGCAGGCCGGCCAGGAAGTGCAGCATGGCGTTGGCATAGCACACCCGCTGGAACAGGCTCAGCCCACGGCCGAACAGCGGGTTGTCGGTACGGAAGATCTGCACCATGCCCCGGGCCCAGCGAATGCGCTGGCCGATGTGCGCCGACAGGCTCTCGGTGGCCAGGCCGGCCGCCTGCGGAATGCTCAGGTAGGCCGATGACCAACCCTGGCGGTGCATGCGCAAGGCGGTATGGGCATCTTCGGTCACGGTTTCGACGGCGAAACCGCCGATGCTCTCCAGCGCGGTACGGCGCAGCACGGCACACGAGCCGCAGAAGAACGCCGCGTTCCACATGTCATTGCCATCCTGGATCAGGCCGTAGAACAGCTCGCCTTCATTGGGGCGACGGCGGAACGAGCCCAGGTTGCGCTCGAACGGGTCGGGCGAGAAGAAATGGTGCGGCGTCTGCACCAATGCCAGTTTCGAGTCCTTGAGGAACCAGCCGACTGTCATTTGCAGGAAGGAGCGCACCGGCACGTGGTCGCAGTCGAAAATGGCGATCAGCTCGCTGTCGGTCACGCCCAGCGCATGGTTGAGGTTGCCGGCCTTGGCGTGCTTGTTGTCCGGCCGCACGATGTAGCCCACCCCCACTTCGTCGGCGAACGCACGGAACGCCTCGCGCCGGCCGTCGTCGAGGATATAGATGCGCAGGCGCTCGCGCGGCCAGTCCAGGCCCAGGGCGGCCAGCACCGTGGTGCGCACCACCGACAAGTCTTCGTTGTAGGTGGGGATCATCAGGTCGACGGTCGGCCAGTGCGCCGGATTTGCCGGCAGGTTCGCCGGCTTGCGCTGCAACGGCCAGCTGGTCTGGATGTAGCCCAGGATCAGCACGAACCACGAATAGGTTTCTGCCGCCAGCAGGATCAACCCGCACACCAGCCCGGTGGTGTCGTTCCAGTTCAGGGTCGAGGTGTAGCGCCACCACAGGTAGCGGCAGGAGATGAGCGTCGACAGCACGATCAGCATCAGGGTCGGGAAGCGGCCCGGCATGTGCCGCACCAGCAGGGCAATGCCCAGCAGCAGGCAGATGAACACCAGCTGCGCCAGGTAGCCGAACGGTTCGGTCACGCACAGCACGGCCAGGCCGATGGCGCCCAGGGTCAGCACGCTGTAGAAAACCCACCGGGCGAACACGCTCAAGCCCCGCAGGCGTGCCGAGGCTTGCTGCTTGAAAGCGCTGGCGCGGTAGCGCGCAGGCAGCTGCTGCAGGCGGTCGATCAGCAGGCCATGGTAACGGCGCAGCACCTGGCGCATACCGCGCAGCTGCGCACGCACTGCACTCCAGGCACGGCGGGCAAACCCCGGTTCGCGTGGCAGCGGTTGGCGCCGGACCAGCAACCACAGGCTCTGGATCAGCAGGCGCAGCGGGTCGCCCAGGCTTGGGCGCTTGCCCGCCAGTTGCGGGTACAGCCGCTGCCGCTCGGCCAACAGGGCTTGCCAGGCAGGCGACTCCAGGCGCAGGAACAGGAAGGCCAGCCACACGCCAAGGGTGAACAGCCACGCAACCGGCTGCCGCGCCCCACGTGTGCGGAACCAGGCGTAGGCCGACAGAGGGGTCAGGGTCACGACTGGCGCCTCGTCAGGCAGCGCACCGCCAGGCTCTGCACGTCCCGGCAAGCCAGGCTCTGCGGCGCGTAGTGGCCAAGCGGTGCCTTGCACGCCAGGGCCTCGAGGAAGGCCTCGTCGCGGTGCACCACCTGGATCGGCAGGCGATCTCGGAACAGGTCGCGCCACACCATCAGCAGGTCGCTCTGCAAGCGGCTGGCGGGGTCGTAGCGGTTGACCAGCAACAGGTCGTAGTGCTCGACCTGCCGGCGCCCGAGCAGCAGATGACTGGCCATTTCGGCCTCGGCCACCAACACCCGCACATCAGTCTCGACACTTTGGTCAGCGGCACCGGCCGGCAGCTGCGGCAGGTCGAACAGCAACCAGTCGAAGTGTTCGGCCAGCTCGGCCTGGCGCGCGCGCCAGGCTTCTGCATCGGGCAACGGCGGCCGCGTGCCGGCAGGCAGATTGCCGAACGGCATCAGGCACAGGCCATCGAGCACCTCGTACATGGCATCGCTGTATGGCCGCCCTTCCCGCTCGGCAAGCGCCCAGCCCTCGCGCGTGTCGAGGGGCAGATTGAAGTGCAGGCCGAGCAGGTTGCTTGGGCACAGGTCGACCAGCAGCACCCGCTCACCTACGCCTTGCAACGCATGCCCCAGCGCGGCCAGCAAGGCGCTGCGCCCCAGGCCACCACGAACGCCGTGCAACGCCAGGCTGGTCATGGCGACAGCACCTGGCGCCGCGGCGCCGCCGTGTACAAGGTGCCCTGGGCGCTGCTCCGACAGCTTTCACCCAGCAGCGGCCAGCGCTGCAAGGCCTGCTGGACACCCACCAGCAACGAGATGTCCTGGTAGTTCAGGTCCGGCATGTCCAGGTGCTGGCGCAACTGGGCGATATCGTCGCTGCGGTCGGCAGGGTCTGCCTTGCCAGTGATCATGGGCGCTCCTTCGGGACAGGCTGCCAGTCGGGCTGGCCTTGCAGGCGCATGTAGGCGCGCCCCTGGTAGTTCAGTACTTGCGCACCTGCGGTTTCCGCGACCTGTTCGGTGGTCGGCAGGTCGCTCAGCAGGCTGGGCACATCCAGCAGTTGCTGCTGGCCCAGGCCCGCATACACGCGCGAGATCAGCTCGGACAGCGCCAGGTAGCTGGTGGGTGCCGAGACATGCAGCGGCTCGCTGCGGGCAGGCTGGCCCATGCCGATGAACTTCAAGCCGACCGGCACATGGGTAATCGATGGGGTGGGGATTTCACGCATGCCCGACAGCTGCATGCGATCGCCATGCAGCGCGGCGCCATGTTCCGGGACAATGGCCACGACCACGCGGCGGCCGCTGCGCTCCAGTTCATCGAGGAAGCTGCCAAGCTCGCCGAACAGCCGGGTGGCGCGGGTGGCGTAATCGGCCACGCGGGTACCGCCGTCGGCGGTGACGATACGGTTGCCATCATGCAGGCTGATGCTGTTGTAGAACAGCGACACATGCTCGGCCGGCGCGCCTTTGCGCTGTCCCCACCAGCG
Organism: Pseudomonas sp. C5pp; assembly: GCF_000814065.1. Classification (NCBI taxonomy): domain Bacteria; kingdom Pseudomonadati; phylum Pseudomonadota; class Gammaproteobacteria; order Pseudomonadales; family Pseudomonadaceae; genus Pseudomonas; species Pseudomonas sp. C5pp. The sequence goes on from NZ_JWLN01000009.1 coordinate 88,741, forward strand.
GCGCAGCACCTCCAGGTCGCTGGCGATCGGCGAGCCGTCGAAGCCGACCAGTGCCCGCGGGAAGTCGGTATTGCGCAGGCCGGGTTGCGGCATGTGCTGCTGGGTGATATCGCCGATGAAGTTGTCGAAGCGGCCGCTGTGGTTGAGCAAGGTGTTGCTCTGGAAGCCGAGCCTGGCCAGGTTCTGGAACAACAGGCACTGCTCCGGGGCAGGCTGGTACAAGCCGGTGTGGGACGACTGCCCGCAGCTGGCACGCAGCACGCGGATGGCGGCCGGCCCGCTGTAGGACGTGGCCGAGTTGAACTGGTCGAAGATCACGTCCAGGCGCGAGAACAGTGGGTTGTCACGCAGCCCGACGGCGGACAGGTCATCCCAGGCCAGCGAGCAGATGTTGATTACCAGCAGGTCGAACGGCTGCTCATCAGCCTTCATGGCCGGGAATGCTGTCACCCGTTCACGCTCACTGGCGAAGAACCGCTCGAGCCAGCTGTCGAGCGTGGCATTGTCGGCAACCGCGTTGGCCTGCGCCTGCTCGGTGGGGCTGGCAGCCGCGGCGCCAGGCGCCTGGCCCGCATTGAACCCCAGCGCTGGCAGGCCTCCGACCGCCAGCCATGCCAGCCCCAGCAGGCTCAAGGTACTCAGCCGCAGCCAATGGCGCAGGTACAGGTAACCCACCAGCAACAGCGCCAGCGCGCCCAGCAGGTTCCAGTTGATGAAGCGGCCGAGCAGTTCGAGCAGGTAGTCCCACGAGAAATCGAACACTCCCGGCTGCGCCAGCAGGCGGCTGAAGGGCGGCAGCCAGGTGTCCTGGTAGAACAACGCGATGCCGACCGGTACGGCCACCAGTTGCCGCGCGATTCGCAGCCACTTGCCCGGCAACGGCAGCAGCAGAAACGCGGCGAACAACAGGTTCGGCAGCGCCTGGAAGTCGAGCATGCCAAGGGCGACCAACAGGAACTTGGCCAGGAAATAGAGGTTCCACCCTCCCAGTCCAGGCCAGCGGGCCGGTACCGGGAGGGTGGCGGATGTATTAGTCATTACGGGGTTCCTGGCGTGCAGCGCGGTGGCGTACGCCCAGCGGTTTCAGGTAACGGGGTGGAAGGCGGCGGCGCAACCAGCCGCGCAGCGTGGCGCGCAGGCGCAACAGCAGCAGGGCCAGCGCCAAGGTGACCAGCGCCGTGATGCCGACCACTTGCAGCAGTTGCACGAAGTTCATGCCGTACCCCGCTTGCCCAGGGCCACCCGGCGCGGTGCCAGGGCCGGCCTGGCCTGGGCGGGCAGCTGCGCCGCCGCGTCGAGCCGGGGTGGCTGTGGCACGCTATCGTCGAGGAAGGCTGGGGTGGCCAGGCTGTCGACACCGGCAAGCACCTCCTGGCTGATGAACAACTCTTTCCACGACAACTGAAAGATGTGGTCAAGGGCTTGCTCGACGCCTTCGGAGCGGCAGGCGAACAGGAACAGGAACAGCACATCGCCCACCACGCAGGCGATATCGCCGTCGCGGCGGAACACCGTGCGCGAGCAAGCTTGCAGCGGGGTCAGCCCAGGGGCCGGGCGCAACACCAGCAACTGGTGGGCGATTTCTCCGTTGCGCACCCCGTGCCACATGGTCTGCACCGCTTCGGCGAACGCGCGCGGCGCCACCAGCCCGCAGATGGCAAGCGGCCGCAGGCGTGCGAGCAAGGCATCGAAATCGCTTGGCAGGCGCCGCCGCCAGAGGTAACCCTGGATGCTCTCGACCATGGTCAGGAAGCGCGACAGGCTGGCACCGAACGGCACGATCTGGCTGGCCCCGCAGGCCAGCAGCAGTTGTTCATCCTGGTAGCGCAGGGTCGGTGCCATCTCGCGCACCACCAGCTTCAGGGCACTGCCACGCAACTGGCGCAAGCGGTGCAACTGGCGCGCCAGGCTATCCAGGCGCTGCCCGCCGTCCATGGCAAAGATGACCGTGGCGGAAACCGCCCTGCCTGCTTTGGCACCCAGCTCCTCAAGGCTCTCGCAGACCTGCCAGTGCTCAGAGAAGGCTGGCGCACCTTCCAGTACCGGGCGCTGGGCCAGGCACAACAGTTCGTCGCCACCGGTGTCGCTGGGTGCCTGCGGCACCCCGAGGGCGGCGAAGCCCGCTTCGAGCCGCATCAGTTCCACATCGCGCGTACCGGTTTTGCCGAGCGAGTTGCTCCAGAAATGCTGCAGGTAGCGCACCCCGCCTTTGCCGCGGTACACCTGGGCCAGGCCATCTACGCCCTGGTTGAACGCCCGCAGGCGCTCTACCAGCCCGACACTCTGGCCGCTGCTGATGACCAGCAGTAGCGCGGCCTCGGCCGACAAGACCGGGCGCAGCGCGTTGCACCAGTTTTCGATGTTGCCGGCACCCCAGACGTCTGCAGGCGCAAGCAGCACCAGCACCCGCCCGGCGGCGTCGATACGCGGCAGGTCATCGCCCAGATGCCAGACGGCTTGCGGGTTGGCTTCGTACAGCGCCAGCGCGCCGGGGCCCTGCGCGGCATCGAGCGCACCCAGCACATCACCGATGGCTTGCGCATCGGCGACAAGGGCTGCCCGAACGTGCTCGGGCAGCCCCCCAACCACCTGGCGGCATAGCAAGATGGCGTCTTCTGCGCTGTCACAGGCCAACCAATACAGTCCCTGTACATGAAGCTGGCTGCTTTCGGCGCCTAAGCCTGAAATAGCCAACCACGGCATTCCATTCGTCAAAACACTGGCTCTGAAAAAGTAAATTGAAGCGGGTGAAAGGTAACTATGACTGATCCATCACTAGTCTCTGATGATGCACGTCAAAAAAACGACAAATCAGGCAGACCAGTTCAAAACACGTCAATTCTACAGCACAAAGGCAAAATGCAATCAAGCAGAATGTAATAAATTGCAAAGTTTTGTTAACAACGACCGTTGGGTCAGTGTCTGTCAGTTAAGGTTGCCGGCTTGACTGGGGCTGCATTGCAGCCCAAGCCTGCCATGGCGACAGCGGACATATCGCTGCGTGACATGGTCACCGGCCAGGCAAGAATTGATTTTCCGGAGACAAGCATGCTTCGCATCTTTGAGCGCTGGCTCGATCCCTTCCCACCTGATGAGGTACCACCGCCACCGGTTGGCCTGTTGCGCTTCATGTGGGCCTGCACCCGGGGCGCACGCGGCTACATCCTGGCGCTTGCGCTGCTCAGTGCCGGGGTATCGATCTACGAAGCCTGGCTGTTCGCCTTTCTCGGCCAGGTCGTGGACCTGCTCTCGGCCTGGCAGGCCGGCGGTGCCGTCGGCCCCGAAGAAACCCGGGTGCTGTGGGGTATCGGCATCGTCCTGCTGGTCAGCATCGGGCTGGTGGCGCTGCGCACCATGGTTCAGCACCAGGTGCTGGCGATCAACTTGCCGCTGCGGCTGCGCTGGGACTTTCACCGGCTGATGCTACGCCAGAGCCTGTCGTTCTTTTCTGACGAGTTTTCCGGTCGGGTCACCACCAAGGTGATGCAGACGGCACTGGCGGTGCGCGATGTGTTGTTCACCATCATCGAGATCCTGCCCGGGATCGGGGTGTACTTCATCGCGATCATTGCCTTGGCCGGTGGCTTTGCCCTGAAACTCATGCTGCCATTCATTGCCTGGGTCGTACTGTTCGGCCTGGCCATGCTGTATTTCGTGCCACGCCTGGGCAAAGTCGGCCAGGAGCAGGCCAATGCGCGATCGTCGATGACCGGGCGGGTGTCCGACGCCTACACCAACATCACCACGGTGAAGCTGTTCTCGCACGCCAACCGCGAAGCGCACTTCGCGCGCGCGGCCATGGAGGACTTCAAGCAGACCGGCTTTCGCCAGATGCGTCTGGTCAGCCAGTTCGAAATCGTCAACCAGGCGCTGGTGGTGGGCTTGATCATCGCTGCCGGTGGCTATGCGCTGTGGCTGTGGCACCAGGGCCAGGTCGGTACCGGGGCGGTGGCGGCGATCACCGCCATGGCCTTGCGTATCAACGGCATGTCGCACTGGATCATGTGGGAGATAACCTCGCTGTTCGAAAACATCGGCACCGTACAGGACGGTATGGCCACCCTCACCCGCGGCCCCAAGGTAAAGGATGCGCCGGATGCTGTGGAGCTGGTAACCACAGGGGGCGCGGTGAGTTTTGACAAGGTCAGCTTCAACTACAACGGCGAGCGTCAGGTGCTCAACGACCTGAGCCTGCACATTCGCCCGGGCGAAAAAGTCGGCCTGGTCGGCCGCTCCGGCGCCGGCAAGTCCACCTTGATCAACCTGCTATTGCGCTTCTACGACGTGGACCGTGGTGAAATCCGCATCGACGGGCAGAACGTGGCCAAGGTCACTCAGGACAGCCTGCGCGCGGCGATCGGCATGGTCACCCAGGACACCTCGCTGCTGCACCGCTCGATTCGCGACAACATCGCCTATGGCCGCCCCGATGCCACCGAAGCGCAGATCCGCGCCGCTGCGGCCAATGCCCAGGCCGATGGTTTCATCAGCCAGCTCAGCGACCGCCAGGGCAACACGGGTTACGACACCTTGGTGGGAGAGCGCGGCATCAAGCTGTCTGGTGGCCAGCGCCAGCGCATCGCCATTGCCCGAGTGATGTTGAAGAACGCGCCGATCCTGCTGCTGGACGAAGCCACGAGTGCGCTGGACTCGGAAGTGGAAGTGGCCATTCAGGAGAGCCTGGATGAAATGATGCAAGGCAAGACCGTCATCGCCATCGCCCACCGGTTGTCGACGATTGCCGCCATGGACCGGCTGATCGTGATGGATGAAGGGCGCATCATCGAGCAAGGCACCCATGCGGAACTGCTGGCGAAGAACGGTACTTATGCGCGGTTGTGGCAGCACCAGAGCGGCGGGTTCCTGGGTGAGGACCAGGGCGTGGCCGAAGCGATGGAGTAGGCCTGTATGGGAGCGGGCCCGGCGAACACCGGCAAAGCCGGTGCCATGCGTCGACCTCCATCAGTTTCCATCGCGACGATGGACTGAGCTCAATCCTGGCCCTCAACCAAACACGTGCGAAGGCCGGCGCAGCACCGGGTCGAACGGGTTGACCCGTTCGCCAATCGCCGCCGCCTCGCGCTTGAGCAGCGCCACCACGGTCGGCATACGGTTGGGCCCCAGGCGGTCGCTGATGGTCGCCACGCTCAGGGCCGCCACCGCATGGCCGTTACGATCGAGGATCGGCACCGCCAGGCCGGCCATGCCATCGAGCACTCCGGTATTGCGCCCGGCATAGCCGAGGCTGCGCACATTGTCGATTTCGGCGCGCAGCATGACTTCGTCGTAATGGTGGAAATCCTTCAGCCGCGGCAGGTTGTAGCGGATCACCTCGTCGCGCTCCTCCTCCGGCAGGAAGGCCAGGATTGCCAGGCTGCCCTGCCCCACCCCCAAGGCCACACGGCCGCCGATATCACCGGTGAAGGTACGAATCGGGTATGGCCCTTCGCTGCGGTCCAGGCACACCGCATCGAACCCCGAGCGCGCCAGCAGGAACAGCGAATCGCCCAGCGAGGCCGACAGCCGCAGCAGGCTGGGGCGCACCACATCGCGCAGGTTGCCGGCTTGCCCTGCCTTGGCCGCCAAGGCAAAAAAATCCAGGCTCAGCCGGTAGCGCTTGCTGGTCGCGCACTGGTCGACCATGCCTTCTTCAATCAGGCTGCGCAGCAGGCGGTGGGTCGTGGGTTGCGCCAGGCCAACCCGCTGCGCCAGTTGGCTGACCTTCTCGCCCTCGCCACCGCAATCTCCCAGCGCACGCAACACGGCGAACAAACGCGACACTGCACTGACACCTACTTCCTTGGCCTGCTCATTTCGTTTATCGGAATCCATTTTTCGTCAAACCTTAGAAAATTCCAGTCAGTGGAATAATTTCAAAATAGCTGTCACCCAGTGAAATTACCCTTTGTCGCCATCCTAATCATTGCCCTACTCTCCGGTCCATAGGGCGATATCACAACATCGGCCGCCGCCACAGAAGCGAGCGCCAACGTCCGTAAAAGCATTGCTTTTCGCCGCTGGCGCTCTGCCCACCCTGAAACTGCCGGTTGACCCCGGTTCCGTTTGCGATGGAGCACAGCCATGACCTTTCTGTTGATCGACAAGCTTTGCAAGCGCTATGGCGCCACGGAGGCAGTGGCCAGCTCGTCACTGGCCATCGAGAAAGGCGAGTTCGTCTCCCTGCTTGGCCCTTCGGGCTGCGGCAAGACCACCACCCTGCAAATGATTGCCGGCTTCGTCGAGGTCACCAGCGGCCGCATTGTCCTCGACGGCCGCGACATCACCCACGCCAAGCCGGCCAGCCGAGGCCTGGGCGTGGTGTTCCAGAGCTACGCGCTGTTCCCGCACATGACCGTGCGCGACAACGTCGCCTTCGGCCTGCGCATGCGCAAGGTGGCCAACGCCGACATCGCCCGCCGGGTCGACCAGTCCCTGGCGCTGGTGCGCCTGGACAAGCATGCCGAGCGCTACCCGCGCGAACTCTCCGGCGGCCAGCGTCAGCGGGTGGCCCTGGCCCGCGCACTGGTGATCGAACCGCCGGTGCTGCTACTGGACGAACCGCTGTCCAACCTGGACGCCCACCTGCGTGAAGAAATGCAGTTCGAGATCTGTCGCATCCAGAACGAGGTCGGCATTACCACCTTGATGGTCACCCACGACCAGGCCGAGGCCTTGTCGATCAGCGACCGGGTGGTGGTGATGGAGGCCGGGCGCATTACCCAGGTAGATGACCCCTACCGCCTCTACGAACACCCGGGTACGCCCTTCATTTCCGATTTTGTCGGCAAGGCCAACCGCCTGCGCGGTGTAACCGGCCCAGGCGGGCAACCGCAGGCGAATGCCCAGGGCCCGCTGACCCTCAGCCTGCGCCCGGAAAAAATCAGCCTCGGCCCGGCCGGTAGCGGCAGGCTCGCAGGCCGCATCAGCTGCCGCTACTTCCTCGGCAGCCAGTGGCTGTATCGGGTCGACACTGCTCTGGGCAACCTGGCCGTGGTGCGTGCCAACGACGGCAACACACCGCTGGATGAAGGCACACAGGTCGGCCTGGACTGGAACGATGCCCTGCTGCGGGTACTGAACGCTGGCGAGGTGGCGGCATGAGCGCGGCAAAGCTGCGCAGCAGCGCCTGGGGCTACGGCCTCAGCAGCCCGGCGCTGCTGTTGTTCCTGGCCTTGCTGGTGGTGCCACTGGGGCTGACCGTGCTGCTGTCGTTCAACGCGTTCGACTACAGCAGCGGCATCCAGGCCGGCCAGTACACCCTCGGCCATTACCTGAGCCTGGTGACCGACACCTACTACTACGAGATCTTCTTCCGCACCTTCTGGATCAGCGCCCTGGTCACCCTGCTTTGCGTGCTGATCGGCATCCCCGAGGCCTTGGTGCTCAGCCGCATGGGCGCGCCGTGGCGCTCGATCTTCCTGATCCTGGTGCTGACCCCGCTGCTGATTTCGGTGGTAGTGCGGGCCTTCGGCTGGAGCCTGCTGCTGGGCGCCGACGGCCTGGTCAACCAGGGCATCACTGCCCTCGGCGGCCAGCCGGTGAAGCTGCTGTATACGCCCTTTGCAGTGATCATCGGCCTGGTCCACGTGATGCTGCCGTTCATGATCATCCCGGTGTGGACCTCGCTGCAGAAGCTCGACCCGGCTGCCGAGCAAGCCGCGCTGTCACTGGGTGCCAGCCAGTGGACGGTGTTCCGCCGCATCGTGCTGCCACAGATCATGCCCGGCGTGCTGTCAGGCACGCTGATCGTGTTCGGCCTGGCCGCCAGTTCGTTCGCCATCCCCGGCCTGCTGGGCGGGCGCCGGCTGAAGATGGTCGCCACCATGATCTACGACCAGTACCTGGCCGAACTGAACTGGCCGATGGGTGCCACCATCGCCGTGGCCCTGCTGCTGATCAACCTGCTGGTGATGCTCAGCTGGAACCGGCTGGTCGAACGCCGCTACAAACGCGCACTTGGAGTCTGAACCGATGACCCGTAACGGCCCGCTGGCCCTGTCCTTTCACGCCCTGGTGATGCTGTTCATGCTCGCCCCGCTGGTGGTGGTGTGCCTGGTGGCATTCACCCCGGAAAACACCCTCAGCCTGCCCACCGCCGGCTTCTCGCTGCGCTGGTTCAGCGCCGTGTTCGAGCGTGCCGATTTCCTCGATGCGTTTTACAACAGCCTGAAACTCGCGGCCCTGGCTGCCTCGCTGGCCACTTTGATCGCCGTGCCGGCGGGCCTGGCAATCACCCGCTACAGCTTCCCCGGCCAAGGCTTTCTCAACGGCCTGCTGCTGTCGCCGATCATCATCCCGCACCTGGTTCTGGGTGTGGCCTTGCTGCGGCTGTTCGCCTTGCTGGGGGTCAATGGCAGCTTCGCCTGGCTGGTGTTCGCCCATGTCGTGGTGATCACCCCTTACGTGCTGCGCCTGGTACTGGCTGCAGCCATCGGTATCGACCGCAGCGCCGAGCAGGCCGCGCAAAGCCTGGGTGCTGGCCGGGTCACGCTGTTCTGCAAGGTCACCCTGCCGATGATCCTGCCCGGTGTGGCCGGCGGCTGGCTGCTGGCGTTCATCAACAGCTTCGACGAAGTGACCCTGTCGATCTTCGTCACCTCGCCTGCCACCCAGACCCTGCCAGTGCGCATGTACGTATACGCCACCGAATCCATCGACCCGATGATGGCCGCCGTCTCGGCGCTGGTTATCGCCGTCACCGCCCTGACCATGGTCGCCCTGGACCGCGTATATGGCCTGGACCGCGTGCTGGTGGGCAAGCAATGACAAGGAATGCCCCCATGCCTCTGTTCAAGCGCGTGGCCGAACACGACCGCGAGCCTGTGCCCTTCCTGCTCGACGGCCAACCGGCCAAAGGCATGAGTGGCGATACCCTGCTGACTGCCATCCTGACCAATGCCGGGCACCTGCGCGGCAGCGACTTCAGCGCCGAACCACGCGCCGGCTTCTGCCTGATGGGCGCCTGCCAGGACTGCTGGGTACGCCTGCAGGATGGCCGTCGGGTACGCGCCTGCTCGACCTTTCTGGAACCGGGCCAGTGCGTGACCCGCGACCCGGGGCGCCAGCCATGAGTGCGATCGTGATCATCGGCGCCGGCCCGGCCGGCATCCGCGCCGCGCAAACCCTGGTAACCCACGGCCTGCGCCCGGTGTTGCTGGACGAAGCCAGCCGCGGCGGCGGGCAGATCTACCGCCAACAGCCGACCAACTTTCGCCGCTCGGCCAAAGCCTTGTACGGCTTCGAGGCAGGAAAAGCGCAAGCCGTGCACTCCACCCTTGAGCAACTGCGCGGGCAGGTCGACTACCGCCCGGACACCCTGGTATGGAACGCCGAGCAGCAAGTGCTGGACACCTTGCAACAGGGCCAACTGGCCGACCGCCTGGCGTTCGACCGGGTGATCGTCGCCACCGGTGCCACCGACCGGGTGTTGCCGATACCCGGCTGGACCCTGCCTGGGGTCTATACCTTGGGCGCTGCGCAAATCGCCCTGAAGTTCCAGGGCTGCGCGATCGGTGAACGGGTGGTGCTGGCCGGCAGCGGGCCGCTGCTGTACCTGGTGGCCTACCAGTACGCCAAGGCCGGTGCCACGGTCAGCGCGGTGCTCGACACCTCACCGTTCAGCGCCCAGGTGCGTGCCCTGCCACGCCTGCTTCTACAACCGGGCACCTTTGCCAAGGGCCTGTACTACCGAGCCTGGCTGGCCCGCAAGGGTGTGCCGGTGCACCAAGGCGTGACCCTGCTGGGTATCGACGGCGAGCAACGTGCCAGCGGTGTGCGCTGGTCGCAAAATGGCCAACAACACGACCTGCCGTGCGACGCCGTGGCATTCGCCCACGCCCTGCGCAGTGAAACCCAACTGGCCGACCTGCTGGGTTGCCAGTTCGCCTGGAGCGCGCTCAACCGCGCCTGGCTACCGGTACGTGACGCCCAGGGCCGGGCCACCAGCCCTGGCGTGTACCTGGCGGGCGATGGTGCCGGCATCCTCGGTGCCGACGGTGCCGAGATGAGCGGTGAACTGGCCGCCCTGACACTGCTGGCCGACCTTGGCAAGCCCGGCAACCCGCAGCGCCAGCAGCAACTGGAAAGGCGCCTGGCCACCTTGCAGCGCTTCCGCCAGGGGCTGGAGCAGGCCTTTCCATTTCCCGAGCAGTGGGCCCGGCAAGCCCCGGACGAGCTCACCGTGTGCCGCTGCGAGCAGATCAGCGCCGGGGAAATCCGCGCCACCGTGCGTGCCGGGCACTGGGAAATCAACCGGGTCAAGGCCATGTGCCGAGTCGGCATGGGCCGCTGCCAGGGCCGCGTGTGCGGTGCAGCTGCCGCCGAGTTGATCGCCTGCGAAAGCGGTCGGGCCATTGACCAGGTAGGGCGCCTGCGTGGCCAGGCACCGGTCAAGCCCCTGCCCTTTGGCCTGGAGATAAAACCATGAAGCTGATCGAAGTGGACGCCATCATCGTTGGCGGCGGCATCATCGGCAGCAGCGCGGCCTTGACCCTGGCCCGCGCTGGTCGGCAAGTGGCATTGCTGGAACGCGACTTCTGCGGCTCGCATTCCAGCGGAGTGAACTACGGCGGTGTGCGCCGCCAGGGCCGCTCGTTGGCCCAGCTGCCGTTGTCGATGCGCGCCCATGCCATCTGGGGGAATCTGCGCGAATGGATCGGCATCGATGGCGAATACGCCCGCAGCGGCCACCTGAAGCTGGCCCGCAGCGAAACCGACTTCGATGCCTTGAAGGCCTATGCCCGGCGTACCCAGGCTTTTGACCTTCGCCTGCAACTGCTTGAACGACGCGAACTGCGCCAGCGCTTCCCCTGGGTAGGCGATATCGCCGTCGGCGCCTCGTACTGCCCCGAGGACGGCCATGCCAACCCACGGCTGGTGTCACCGGCCTTCGCCCAGGCGGCCAGGCGCAGCGGCGCCCGGGTGCATGAACAGTGCAAGGTGCTGGAGGTGGGACACGATGGCCACCACTTCAGCGTACACACCAGCAGCGGCCAAGGCTTCAAGGCGCCCTGGCTGTTGAATTGCGCCGGCGCCTGGTCGGCGCAATTGGCCGAGCGGTTCGGCGAGCCGGTGCCGCTGACCGCGGCCCACCCAGCCATGCTGGTCACCGAGCCGCTGCCGCTGTTCATGACCGCCAGCACCGGGGTCGAAGGCGGCGGCATCTATGCTCGCCAGGTGGCGCGTGGCAACTGCGTGCTGGGCGGCGGGCGCGGTTTTGCCCTGACCCCGACCACCGCACGCCCGGGCCAGGCCGCAGTGCTCGACATCCTGCACAACGCCACCGAGCTGTACCCGGCACTGGCCGGCGCCCAGGCCATTCGCACCTGGAGCGGCACCGAAGGCTACCTGCCCGATGACGAACCGGTGCTCGGCCCCAGCCTGCACCAGCCCGGCCTGCTGCATGGTTTCGGCTTTGCCGGTGCCGGCTTCCAGATAGGGCCGGCTGCCGGTGAAGCGTTGGCGCAATGCATCCTGCACGGCGCGCCGGCACTCAGCCTGGCGGCTTTTTCCATCAACCGCTTTCAGCCCAACCACCACAAGGAAAACCTGTCATGACGCACAAGCAACGTTTGCTCGCCCTGTTCTGCACCGCGCCCGGCCTGTTCGCCTGCCTGCCCGCCATGGCCCAACCCACGCTGTACCTGGGCATGAACGGCGGCACCATGGAACGGCTGTTCAGCGACAATATCCTGCCAAAGTTCGAGCAGGCCAACGGCGTGAAGGTGGTGATTGTCCCCGGCACCTCGGCCGACATCCTGGCCAAGGTCCAGGCCACGCCGAACAAGCCGTCGATCCATGTGATGGTGCTGGATGACGGCATCATGTACCGCGCCATCGGCATGGGCCTGTGCAGCAAGCTCAAACCCAACCCGACCTTGGCCCAGTTGCCGGAAAAGGCCCTGATCAAGGACAAGGCCGCCGCAGTCAGCCTGGGCGTGACCGGGCTTGCCTACAACAGCCGCCTGTTCAAAGCCAATGGCTGGGCGGCGCCCACCTCGTGGAACGACCTGGCCGACCCGCGCTTCAAGGACAAGGTGGTGTTCCAGTCGATGGCATCGTCCACCTTCGGCCTGCATGGTTTCCTGATGTACAACCGCCTGCACGGCGGTAGCGATACCGATGTCAACCCGGGCTTCACGGCCTGGCAGAAGAACGTGGGCCCGAACGTGCTGGAATACATCCCCAACTCGGCCAAGCTCTCGGAAATGGTGCAAACCGACGAAGCCGCGCTGTTCCCGCTCACGCCCACCCAGGTGACGGCGCTGAAGCTCAAAGGCATCCCGGTGGAGTACGCCGCGCCCAAGGAAGGTGCCGTGGTGCTCAACCAGGCCGAATGCGTCACGGCCAACAACGACCAGCCGGAACTTGCGCAGAAGCTCGCCGAGTTCCTGCTCAGCCCCGAGGCGCAGTCGCCGGCACTGGAGCTGGGTGACCAGATCCCGTCCAACCCCAACACCCCCACCAGCGACAAGACCCGTGGCCAGGTCGAAGCCATGCAGACCTATCTGCAGACTGCCGTGACCATCGACTGGGACCAGGTCAACACCCAGCGCCCCGAATGGAACGCGCGCTGGAACCGCCAGATCGAGCGATAAGCCGAGGGCCTGGGCCGCTCCCACCCCTTTGGGCTGCGCTGTCGGTCCGCGTACCCTGTGGGAGCGGCTTTAGCCGCGAAGAATCCAGCGCGGTGCATGGCACCGGCTGCGCCGGTGTTCGCGGCTGAAGCCGCTCCCACAGGGTCCCGGCTAGCTCAATGAATCATGTTCAGTTCTATGAGAACGAGTTTCCCGCAAAGAAGGCAACACGCCTCCAAACCCTGACACCTCAATCCAGCACCGGTCGCAACAACGCCTGGGCCTCGTACAGGGTCGGCAGATACCGCAAGCGTATTTCATCCACACTCAACCGCGAAGCATGGGTGGTGATGGTCAACGTCGCTTTCAGCCGGCCAGCCCGGTCCAGCAGTGGCACACCCAGCACGCGCATGCCGATTTCATACTCCTGATCCACGATACAGAACCCCTGCTCCCTCACTCGCAACAACTCCGCCTCCAGTTGCAACCGGTCCGTCTGCGTATAAGGCGTCAACCCTCGCAGCGGGTTACGCGCAAAGTAGGCATCCCGCTCCCCCTCATCCAGCCAGGCCAGCCAGACGCGCCCGCCGGCGGTGCAATACATCGGCACCCGCGAACCCGGCCGGATCGAAAACGAGGCAACATGGCTGTAGCGGCTGCGTACCAGGTGGATGATCTCGTCACCATCACGGGTACCCACCGACACATGCTCCTGCGTCTGCCGCGCCACCTGCTCGACGATCGGCCGCAGCATGCGCGGCAGTTGCGCCGAGTCCACATACGCCTGGCCAAGGCGCAGCGCCTTGGGCGTAAGCCAGTACTCACGGCTGTCGGTTTCGGCAAACCCTTCGTGCACCAAGGTCAGCAGAAACCGCCGCGCGGCACTGGGGGTAAGGCCGGACAACCTGGCCGCCTGCGGCACGCTCAGGCGCGGCTGCTCGGCGCTGAACAGCTGCATCAGCGCCAAGCCCTTCTGCAAGCCGGCGATCAGATCACGGGGATGGATAGCGGGGGTGTTCATCTATTCGACTCGCAAGCAGGGCAAAAACAGCCGATTACCGCGATAACCGGATCAATGATGCGATTATCGCATTAAACGCCCGATGAGCGCATTGTTCCCCCACGCACCATTGCCTCACCCTTGGCCTGCATAACAACGCCAATAAGGAGGTCAGCATGATTCGTGGTTCGACTGAACTGGTCGCCATCGTCGGTTCGCCCATTGCACAGGTGAAGTCCCCCGAAAACTTCAACACCTGGTTCGCCAACAACAACTGCAACCTCGCCATGCTGCCCATCGACCTGCAGGAGACCGCGCTGAATACCTTTGCCGGCACTCTGCGTGGCTGGCAGAACCTGCGCGGTTGCGTGGTCACCGTGCCGTACAAGCAGGCCCTGGCCAGCCGCCTTGATAGCCTGAGCGAGCGCGCAGCCGCGCTTGGCTCGGTCAATGTGATTCGCCGAGAGCGTGACGGGCGACTGCTGGGCGATAACGTGGACGGCGCCGGCTTCCTAGGTGCTGCACGCAAACATGGCTTCGAGCCGGCCGGCAAACGTGCGTTGGTAATCGGTTGCGGCGGGGTCGGCAGTGCCATTGCCTATGCACTGGGCGAGGCCGGCATCGCCAGCGTCACCCTCAGCGACCCCAGCACAGCGCGCATGGGCGCTGTGTGCGAGCTGCTCGGCAATGCCTTCCCCACGGTCGAAATCGCCACCCGGGTCGACGGGCTGGAAGGCTTCGACCTGCTGGTCAATGCCTCCCCTGTCGGCATGGGCGGTAGCGCGGAGCTGCCACTGCCTGCCGCCCTGCTCGCCACCTTGCAAGCCGAAACCCTGGTCGCCGACGTGGTCACCTCGCCCGAGATCACCCCGTTGCTGAAGCGGGCACGCCAGGTCGGCTGCGCGGTCCAGACCGGCCCGGAAATGGCCTTCGCCCAACTCGGCCACCTGGGCGCCTTCATGGGCGTCACGCCGCTGGAGATCTGAAGCCATGCCGACACATGAACATGCGCAACACAACTTTGACCTGGTCGTGCTGGGCAGCGGCGCCGGTGGTTTTACGGCTGCCGCCACGGCCGCGCGCCATGGGCTGAAAGTGCTGGTGGTGGAAAAGGCCGAACACTTTGGCGGCACCTCGGCGATTTCCGGCGGGGCGGTGTGGCTCTACGGTACCGATCAATCCCGCGCCGCCGGTGCGGTGGACTCCCCAGAGGCCATTCGCACCTACCTCAGGCAGGTCATCGGCGACGGCTATGACCCCGCCCTGGTCGACGCCTTCATCGAGCATGGCCACCAGGCGCTGCGCTGGCTGGAGCAGAACACCGAACTGCGCTACGCCCTGCGCCCGCATTCGCCGGACTACTACCCGGACGCCCCCGGTGCCACCCAGTCTGGCCGGGCGCTGGAGATGGTCGAGTACGACGGCAGGCAGCTCGGCCCGCACTTCAAGGACCTGCAGATGCCGCCGCCCGGCATGTTGCTGTTCGGCGGCATGATGGTCAACCGCGTGGATATCCAGCACTTTCTCAGTATCCGCCGCTCGCCCCGGTCGCTGTGGCATTGCCTCAAGCTGATGGCGCGTTACGCGCGGGACCGCCTGCATCATCCGCGTGGCACCCGCCTTACCACCGGCAACGCCTTGATCGCCCGCCTGGCCAGCAGCGCCTTCGCCCATGGCACGCAGCTGTGGTTACGCAGCGAAGCCCTGGAGCTGATCGTCGAACGCGGCGCGGTCACCGGCGTGGTGGTGCAACGCGAAGGGCGCCGTGAACGGGTGCTGGCCCGGGGCGGTGTGGTGTGCGCCATGGGCGGGTTCGCTGCAGGCGCGCTGGCCGACAGCTACCGGCCGGCCCGGCAGGCGCCGCACCTGACCATGTCACCGCCCAGCAATGACGGCGCTGCCCTGCGCCTTGGCCAAGCCGTGGCCGCAGCCCAGGGTGAGGGCCTGGTGGCCAACTTCTTCTGGGCACCGGTTTCGGAACTGCGCCATGCCAGTGGCGAGCGTGAGCGCTTCCCGCACCTGGTCACCGACCGCGCCAAGCCGGGGGTGATCGCGGTGGGCCCGGACGGGCGACGCTTCGTCAACGAGTCCGATTCCTACCACCACTTCGTGCAGACCATGTTCGCCAAAGGCATCGCCAGCTGCTGGCTGGTCTGCGATGCCGAAGCGATGAACCGCTACGGCCTGGGCCTGGCGCGGCCAAAGCCGGTGGACAACCAGACATTGATCGACGCCGGCTACCTGTACCGCGCCGCAACAGCGCAGGCACTGGCCAAGACCATTGGTGTCGACCCACAGGTATTCATGCAGACCCTGGAGCAGTTCAACGCCGACGCCCGCAACGGCATCGACCGCGCGTTCGGCAAAGGCGGCAACAGCTACAACCGCTACATGGGCGACCCGCAACACACGCCCAACCCATGCCTGGCGCCGCTGACCAGCGGCCCGTTCTACGCCATCCGCATCCACACCGGCGACCTTGGCTCAGCCCGCGGCCTGGTGACCAACGCCCAGGCCAACGTGCTGAACCGCGATGGCCAGCCGATTGCCGGGCTTTATGCAGTGGGCAACGACATGAACTCACTGATGAAAGGCACCTACCCCGGCCCCGGCATCACCTTGGGCCCCGCCCTCACCTTCGGCTGGCTCGCTGCCAACCACATCGCCGCGCGCCTGCAGGCGCCAACCACCCAAATGGAGACCCCAGCATGTACTACGAACTGAGAACCTACACCCTGGACCCACTGAAAATGGCCGACTGGCTGAGCCTGTACCAAAGCCACGCGCTGGAGGTGCAAAGCGAGCATCTCGGTAACCTGGTCGGCTTTTTCACCAGCGAGTTCGGCGAGGTCAACCAGGTGGTGCATATCTGGGGCTATGCCAGCCTCGACGAACGCATGGCACGCCGCGCAGCCATGGCAGCGGACCCGCGTTGGGCAGAGTTCTCAAGGCGCAATCGCGAGCTGGGCGCGGTGCTGCGCTTGCAGTCGCGAATGCTGCGGCCCACCGGCTTTTCACCGCTGCAGTAAAACTAAAACCTTCCTCCAATGCCTGAGCGGAACCCCACGATGCAACCCCTCGAATGTGACGTACTTGTCATCGGCTCCGGTGCCTCTGGCCTGGCTGCCGCCGTTACTGCCGCCCATCACGGCCAGCAGGTGATCGTCGCGGAAAAAGCCAGCCAACTGGGCGGCACCAGTGCCTGGTCGGGGGGCTGGCTGTGGATACCGCGCAACCCGCTGGCCATTGCCGAAGGCATCGTCGAGACCGACGATGCCCCGGAGCGCTACCTGCGCGGGCAAACCCACGTCAGCGAACTGGACCCGCGCCAGCGCGCCTTCCTGCACCATGGCCCGCAGATGGTGGCGTTCTTCCAGCAACACACCGCCGTGCAGTTCCAGTGCGGCAGCCGCATGCCCGACATGCGCGAGGGCGATGGCAGCACGCGCGGTGGTCGTTCGCTGTGCGCCCTGCCATACGACGGGCGCCTGCTCGGGCCCTGGCTGCACAAGCTGCGCCCACCGCTGGACATCGTCAGCCTGGCCGGCATGGGCATTGCCGGCGGCGCCGACATGGCCGCCTTCTTCAACGCCACACGCTCGCCCACGGCCGCGCTGCATGTGGGCAAACGCCTGCTGCGCCATTGCCGCGACCTGCTGCTGCACCGCCGCGGCCTGCAACTGGTCAATGGCAACGCCCTGGTGGCACGGCTGCTGCGCAGCGCCCTGGACCTTGGCGTGACGCTACTGACCGACAAGCCGGCCAGCCGCCTGCTGGGCGAAGGCCGGGTCAGCGGCGCACAGTTCGCCGACGGCCAGCTGATCCATGCCCGCCGCGGTGTGGTGCTGGCCTGCGGTGGCTTTGCACATGATCGCCAGCGCATCGCGCGCCTGATGCCACATGCGCCGGACGGTACCCAGCATTACTCCGCAGCCCCCAGGGAAAACAGCGGCGACGGCCTGCACCTGGGCGAACAGGCCGGTGGCCTGGTCCAGGCGACCACGGCCCATGCGGGTGCCTGGGCACCTGTGTCGAGGGTGCCGCGCAGCAATGGCAGCTTCGGCCATTTCCCGCACTTGGTCGATCGCGCCAAACCCGGCTTCATCGCCGTGCGCCGCGATGGCCGGCGCTTCGTCAACGAGGCCGATTGCTACCACGACTTCATGAACGCACTGTTCGCCGCCACGCCAAAGGGTGAAGCGCCGGAAGCCTGGCTGATCTGCGACCATGCCGCGCAACGTCGCTATGGTATCGGCTGGGCCAAGCCCTTCCCTTTCCCCACCCGTCACTATCAACGCTGCGGTTACCTGCACAGCGGTCGCACGCTGGAGGAACTGGCGCAGCGCTGCGGGATCGACATCGAGCAGTTGCAGCGCACGGTGGACGGCTTCAACCGCCATGCAACCCGGGGTGAAGACCCGCTTTTCCAGCGCGGTGTATCGGCCTACAACCGGGCGCAGGGCGAGCCGTCGCAAGCCCCCAATCCGTCGCTGCGGCCACTGCTGCACGGGCCGTTCCACGCAGTGAAACTGTTGCCGGGCAGCCTGGGTACCTTCGCCGGCCTGGGCACGGATGCCTCGGCCCGGGTACTGGACCGCAATGCGCGGCCGATCCCCGGGCTGTATGCGGTGGGCAACGACATGCACAGCGTGATGGGCGGGCATTACCCGAGTGGCGGTATCACACTGGGGCCGGGGATGACATTCGGTTATCTGGCTGGTAGAGCGTTGAGTACCTTGACCACCTGAATTCACGTTGCCCCTTGCCTCGCCTGCAGGCCCAACGCAACCGTTCGGTAACCGAACACTAGCCCCTCCCTTTAATTGACGCTGCCGCCTTCACTGCTCACCATGCACCGGCCTTGCGTGCCCCCTGCCTGGGAACTGGTCACGTACTCGCAGCACCGCAGCTGAATACAATTTCAAGAATCGAGCAGTTTATGAACCACTCCAAGACCACCCCCGCCGCCCCCCGGATGCCCCAGGGTTCGATCGGCGACAAGCTTCGCGGCGCCTTCGGCGTCGGCAAGACCCGTTGGGGCATGCTCGCCCTGGTGTTCTTCGCCACCACCCTGAACTACATCGACCGTGCCGCGCTCGGCATCATGCAGCCCGTCCTGGCCAAGGAAATGAGCTGGACGGCGATGGACTACGCCAACATCAACTTCTGGTTTCAGGTCGGCTACGCGGTCGGCTTTCTGCTGCAGGGCCGGCTGATCGACAAGGTCGGGGTGAAGCGCGCTTTCTTCTTCGCCGTGCTGCTGTGGAGCCTGGCCACCGGCGCTCACGGCCTGGCCACCTCGGCCGCTGGCTTCATGGTCTGCCGCTTCATCCTCGGCCTGACCGAGGCCGCCAACTACCCGGCCTGCGTGAAGACCGTGCGCCTGTGGTTCCCGGCTGGCGAGCGGGCCATCGCCACCGGCCTGTTCAATGCCGGCACCAACGTCGGCGCCATGGTCACACCGGCCCTGCTGCCGATGATTCTGGCCGTGTGGGGCTGGCAGGCCGCGTTCATCGCCATGGGCAGCCTGGGCCTGGTGTGGGTGGTGCTGTGGGTGTTGAAGTACTACAACCCTGAAGATCACCCGCGCGTGCGCCAGAGCGAGGTGGAGTACATCCAGCAGGATGACGAGCCCGAGCCAACCCGCGTGCCGTTCAGCCGTATCCTGCGCCTGCGTGGCACCTGGGCCTTCGCGGTGGCCTACGCGATTACCGCACCGGTGTTCTGGTTCTACCTGTACTGGCTGCCACCGTTCCTCTACCAGCAATACAGCCTGGGCATCAACGTGACCCAGATGGGCATCCCGCTGATCATCATCTGGCTGACGGCGGACTTCGGCAGCATCGGCGGCGGCATCCTGTCTTCCTGGCTGATCGGCCGTGGCGTGCGCGCGACCACCGCGCGGCTGGTGTCGATGCTGATCTTCGCCTGCACCATGGTCAGCGTCACCTTTGCCGCCAACGCCAGTGGCCTGTGGGTCGCGGTGGCGGCCATCTCGCTGGCGGTGGGCGCGCATCAGGCATGGACGGCGAATATCTGGAGCCTGGTGATGGACTACACGCCCAAGCAACTGGTGAGTACCGTGTTCGGTTTCGGCAGCATGTGCGCTGCGATTGGCGGGATGTTCATGACGCAGATCGTCGGTAGCGTGCTGACCGCTACCAATAACAACTATGCCGTGTTGTTCACCATGATCCCGGCGATGTACTTCCTGGCGCTGGTGTGGATGTACTTCATGGCGCCGCGCAAGATCGAGAGCGCCTGAACGCGCTGACCATTTTCCTCTACGGGGCCCTTGCGGGCCCTTTTTTTGATCAGTCCGATGAACGCACTGTGTGGGGTCGCGCCTGAGTCAAGACATGCGCTGTACCTGTGGGAGCGGCTTCAGCCGCGAAGAATCCAACGCGGTGCCTGGCACCGGCTGCGCCGGTGTTCGCGGCTAAAGCCGCTTCCACAAGGGCTCCACAGGGCTCAAGCCATGCGCTGTACCTGTGGGAGCGGGCGTGCCCGCGAACACGGGCGGTAGCCCGTGCCATGCGCCGCGCTCTATCAATCAGACTCTGGCCAACACTGCCATGGCCTGCTCCAGCGCCATGCGCGCACGCTGTTCGCCGCTCATGCCCTGTTCCAGCAACTGCCGTGTGGGGATCTCCAGGCTCAACGGCACATTTGGCGGCAAGCTGCGCAGCAGGCCGACCAGATCGGCATCGCCCTCGCCCGGGAAGCGCCGCTCGTTGCGTGCCTGGCGCAGGATCTCTTCCATCTCGGCCGGCACCGGGCCGGCAACGTCGCACAGCTGGGCATAGCGCATGCGCTGCGGTGCCAGTTGCGCCAGATCGTCCAGCGAAGAACCGGAGCGGTTGAAGTGGAAGGCATCCACCAGCACGCAGCCATTGGCACGGTCGGCGTTGGCCACCACCCGCATGGCCTGGCGCAGATCACGCACATCAGTCCAGGGCATGAACTCCAGATGCGGATGGATGCCATACCCCACCGCTAGGTCACACAACGCAGCAAAGCGCTCGGTCAGCCGCGCTTCATCCGGGTCGTTGCCAGCCACCAGCAGCTCCGTGCCGCCCAGCTCGGCGCCCACCGCCAGGATCGGCTCGAAATCGGCGACACAGGTTTCCGGCTTCAGCCTCAGGATCTCCAGGTCGAGCACCTTGATGCCCGTGTCGCGCAGGCGCGCCTGGGTCTGCCGGCGCAGGCCGGCATCGGCCACCAACGGGAAATGCTGCTCCTGCTCGGTGGCAGGCACCAGCCGCAGGCCAACGTGGCTGTAACCGGCGCGGGCTGCTGCCTCGACCATGTCCGGCGGGGACAGCTCGAGTACCGTCAGCGCTGCCAGAGAGAAAATTCGATCAGTCATTATCGTCACCCGACAATTCAAGCAATGTGCTCGGGCACACAGGCCCGGCCAGTTTCCGCGGCCTGGCGGATCGCCTCGATCAGCGCCAGGGTACGGCCACCATCGGCGGCATCGATCAGCGGCGCCTGTTCACCCCGGGCAACCCGTACGAAGTGTTGCAACTGCAAGGTCAATGCCTCGCCGGCGGGGATGCTTTCCTCGCTCTGCAACAACGGCGTGTGCCAGCCCGACCCGGCCTCGGCGTAGTGCCAGCGCTTGAGTTGCGGAATGCTCAGCGCCCCCTGGGTGCCGGCCAGCAGGTAGCACGGCTGGCCATCCTGACGCGGGTAGACGGGGCTTTCGCCGGAGTCCAGCTCCCAGCTCCACGGCGCGGCCACCGCGTCGGAGCCAGTCAGGCTGCCCAATGCTCCATTGGCGAACTGCAGTAGCACCGCGGCGCTGTCCTCGTTGGCAAAACCGCGCACATCGTTGCGGGTGAATGCCTGCACCTGTACCACCTCGCCGCACAGGTGGCGCAACAGGTCGAGGTCATGGATCAGGTTGGTCAGCAGGAAGCCAGCGCCCGGCTCGCGGCGCCAGGGGGTGTCGAAATAGCTGTCGGGCTTTTGCAACTGCCACAGCGCGGTGACGTTGATCAGCCGGCCCAGCTTGTCGTCGGCAATCACCTGGTGCGCCTTGGCGATCAGCGGGTTGTGACGGCGGTGATGGCCGACCAGCACCGGCACATCGTGGCGGCGCGAGGCTTCCACCAGCGCACGGACTTCATCCAGGTGCACGCCCACCGGCTTTTCGACCAGCACCGGCACACCGGCCTCGACGCAGTCCAGGGCGGTGGCGACATGCAGGTTGTTCGGGTTGGCGACGATCACTGCCTCGGGACGCGCGTGCTCCAGCATCTGGCGGTGGTCGGCAAAACAAGGCACGCCGCATTCGGCGGCAAAGGCCTCGGCCTGCGGGCCCGGGTCGGCCACAGCGCACAGCTGGGCCTGCGGCACATTCAGCAAATGCTGGTAATGCTGGCGGCCCATGCTGCCGGCGCCGATCAAGGCAATACGAAGGGGTGCGTTCAACAGCCTGTCCTCTTGTCATTGTTGTCATGCGGATTCCGGAATCTTATTCCACAATCCACATTCGACAATTTAGAACCAGGTTCAGCTTTTAAGAAGAAGCCGCAGGACAGAGTGTGCGGTAATCGACCGGAAATGCACCTTCAGGCGAACAACTCACTGGCCCGGCTGGCCGCCGACAGTTCCTCTGCCGCCGCCAGCAACAGCGGCGCCAGTTCTGCCAGGCGGCTTTGCGCCAGGCGCGCACTGGGCCCGGCAATGCTCAGCACACCGATCACCTCGTCACTTTGCGGGCGGCGCACCACCGCAGCCAGGGCCGAGGTGCCAATGGCCGAGGTTTCCTCGACCCAGGCATAACCGCGCTCGCGGGCGCGGCGCAGGTAGCTGAGCAACTCGTCGGTGGAGCGCGGCGCATTCGGGCCGAACTGCGCCGGGTCGGCAATGCCCTGGCGCAATACCATCTGTAGCGCCTGCTCATCGTCCAGGCTGGCCAGCCAGGCATGCCCGGACGCGGTGTAGAACAGCGGCGCGTCGCGGCCCATGTCCGGGTCATAGCGCAGCCCGGAGCGGGCACCCTGGGACTTGGCGATCCAGGTCTGGCGGGCGCCGTCGATCACGCCAAGGCGCACCAGTTCGCCACTGTCCTGGGCCAGGCGGTCGAGAATCGGCTGAATGATGTCGGCACCGCTGCTGGCCAGGTAGCGGAAGCCCAGCGCCACCAGCTTGGCCGACAGCTGGTAGCGGCTGTTGTCCCGGTTCTGCCGCACATAGCCCAGCCGCACCAGCTCGGTGAGCATGCGATGGGTGGCGCTCTTGGGGATATCCAGGCGCTCGGCCAGGGTTTGCAACGGCAGCCCTTGCGGCTCACCGGTAAGGCTTTCTACAAGACTGAAGGCGCGTTCGATCTGACTACCAGCCATGACACAGGTCCCTGAAATTTCTGCGAATTCTAGAAGATGATTCCACACCGCCGATAGCCGCCGCAGCAAGGGCGGCACGAACTGTCCGGTTATCGCCCATTACTTGCCCGGAAGGGCCGCCATACCCTTGCGGGCCGATTCGCTGCCGATAAGAATGTGGAACCTTGTTCCAATAACAATACAGGAATCCCGCAATGCCTTCCGCTCCCTACGAAACCGAATGCGATGTGCTGGTCATAGGTTCTGGTGCCGCCGGGCTGGCTGCGGCCGTGACGGCGGCCTGGCATGGGCAGAAGGTGATCGTGGTGGAGAAGGAGCCAGTGTTCGGCGGCGCCACCGCCTGGTCCGGTGGTTGGGCCTGGGTGCCGCGCAACCCGCTGGCACGCCGGGCCGGCATCGAGGAAGACATCGAGCAGCCGCGTACCTACCTGCGCAATGAACTGGGGGCGTATTACAACGCCGAACGCGTCGACGCCTTCCTCGAAGCCTGCCCGCACATGGTGGCGTTTTTCGAAAAGCACACGGCGCTGCAGTTTGCCGACGGCAACGGCATCCCCGACATGCATGGCGACACACCGGGCGCGGCCCAGGGCGGGCACCAGGTGATTGCCGCGCCCTATGACGCCCGCGAGGTGGGTGCGCTGCTGCCACGCCTGCGCAAGACCATGCGCGAAACCTCGTTCATGGGCATGCCGATAATGGCGGGTGCCGACCTTGCCGCGTTCCTCAACATGACCCGCTCGCCCAAGGCCTTGCTGCACGTGTGCAAACGCTTTGGCCGCCACCTGTACCACCTGGCCCGGTATGGCCGGGCGATGCAACTGGTCAACGGCGTGGCGCTGGTGGCCCGCCTGGCCAGGTCGGCACAAGACCTGGGCGTGCGCCTGCAGGAATCGGCGCCGGCCAAACGCCTGCTGGTCGAGGATGGCCAGGTGCGGGGCGCGCTGGTGGCTACACCGCAGGGCGAGCAACTGATCCGTGCCAAGGCCGTGGTGCTTGCGGCGGGTGGCTTCCCCAACGACAACGCCCGCCGCCAGCAACTGTTCCCGCGCGATGCCAGTGGCCATGACAACCTGGCCCTGCCCCCCAAGGGTTGTTCGGGTGACGGCCTGCGCCTGGGCGAGTCGGCCGGCGGTGTGGTCGCTACCGACCTGAAGTCGCCGGTGGCCTGGGCGCCGGTTTCGCGAGTGCCGCACCGCGACGGCAGCGTCGGCCATTTCCCGCACATCATCGAACGCGGCAAACCGGGCATCATCGGCGTGCTGGCCAACGGCAAGCGTTTCGTCAACGAAGCGCATGGCTACTACGACTACGTGTCAGCGATGATCGCGGCGGTGCCGCAGGGCGAAGAGGTGTGTTCGTGGCTGGTCTGCGACCACCGTTTCCTGCGCCGCTACGGCCTGGGCCACGCCCGCCCGGCGCCACTGCCGGTGTGGCCGCACGTGCGCAGCGGCTATCTCAAGCGGGCTGCCACCCTCGAGCAGTTGGCCCAGGCCTGCGGCATCGACCCGGTAGGGTTGCGCGCCACGGTCAGCGACTTCAACAACCATGCCCGCAACGGCCAGGACCCGGCGTTCGGCCGAGGTTCCACACCGTTCAACCGCAAGCAGGGTGACCCGCAGCACAAGGGGCCAAACCCTTGCGTGGCGCCCATCGAACATGGGCCGTTCTATGCGGTGAAGGTGCAGCCCGGCTGCTTTGGCACCTTTGCCGGGCTGCGCACCGACGGGAATGCCCGGGTGCTGGATGAAGCTGGGCAGCCGATTGCTGGCCTGTATGCGGCGGGTACCGACATGGCCAGCGTGTTTGGCGGCTGGTATCCGTCGGGTGGTATCAACCTGGGCCCGGCGCTGACCTTTGGCTATGTGGCCGGGCGGCATATTGCCGGGGCGCAGGGGTATGAATGAGGTGAGCGGGTCACTGATGGCTGTGCCCTGTGGGAGTGCTGAAACATCTTGAGTGCCTGAGCCGGCCCTTTCGCGGGTAAACCCGCTCCTACAGGATCCTGTAGGAGCGGGTTCACCCGCGAAGAGGCCAGCCCTGGCGACACTTCAATAAAGCCTTACTGCAAAGTGCTGGGCCCATTGGCCTACAAGGAAGGGGCTGAATCTGATTTTTCGCTCAAGCTGGGCAACGCATCTGCCCCAGCCAGTACGCCACATCCACCTCGTCGATCTGCTCGGCACGCAGGAACCGCTCGGCATACTGGCGGTACACCCCGCTGCTGAGGAACAGCTCCAGCAACTGGCCGTCGATGTGCCCGCCGCGGGCCATGCCCACCAGGATCTTCACCGACTCGGACAAGGTCTTCGGCGCCTTGTAGGGCCGGTCGGCCGCGGTCAGCGCCTCGAAGATGTCGGCAATCGCCATCACCCGCTCGGCAATCCCCAGGTCCTGCTTGCCCAGCCTGCGCGGGTAGCCGCTGCCGTCCATTTTCTCGTGGTGGTTGCCAGCGATGTCCGGAACCCGCTTGAGCTGGCGGGGGAACGGCAAGGAACTGAGCATGATGATGGTCTGCACGATGTGTTCGTTGATCTTGAAGCGTTCCTCGTCATTCAGCGTGCCGCGGCGGATCGCCAGGTTGTACAGCTCGCCGTAATTGCTGGCACAGGCCGGCAGGCGCATGTCGAAGCCCCAGCGGTTGCGCGGGTCGTCCTTGGCCACCGGCGGCTTGCGGGGGCCCCAGGGTACGCAATGCTCGGGGCGGTCGGCCAGCAGTGGCTCGTCAACCGGTAGCGCAGGTGGAGGCACGTCGGCAAAGCGCTCCAGCTCATCACGGGAGATGCCCAGGCGGTTGTCGAAATGGCGCTGCCAAAGGCGCTGGCCAATCTGCTGCAGGCGCTCGATGTCGGCGTCCTGCATGAACTCGCCGCCAATGTTGGCCTGGGCGACGAAGGCGAAGTCGTCCTGCAGCTGCGTCTGGCTGCGCACCAGGGTGGCTTGCAGCGCCTGCTGGTCGCCACCGCTGGCCAGGCCTTGCCAATAAGCCAGCTCGGCATCCCGCCAGAGCACCTCGAAACGCATGCGCACCTCGTGGATACGGTTGTACAAGGTTTCCAGCTTGGTCGCCTTGTCCACCACATACTCGGGGCTGGTGACCTTGCCACAGTCGTGCAGCCAGGCCGCGACGTGGAATTCGTAGCGTTCAGCCGCGGTCATGTTGAAACTGGCGTACGGGCCGGTTTCGGCCGCCACCGCCTGGTCCAGCAGCATCTGCGCCAGTTGTGGCACCCGCTCGCAATGGCCACCGGTATAGGGGCTCTTGGCATCGATGGCATCGGCCAGCAACTTGATCATGGCATCCAGCAGGCGTTGCTGGGCTTCGGCCAGCTGGCGCGTCTCGATCGCCACCGCCGCCACCCCGGACAGTTCCGCGACAAAGCTGCGCAACGGCTGGCCTGCCTGCTCGTGTACATGTCCATCGCCCAGTTGCAGGATCAATATGCCCAGCAGCGCCTGGCTGCGGTCATTCAGCACCAAGGCCAGGGTGCCCTCATGCAGGCCGAGGGCCTGGCTCACTGCCGTGGCCAGGTGCTGCTGGGCAGTCTCATCCACGGCCAGCTCGCCAGGGTACTGTTCGCCATGGCAGGCAGCGGCCAGGCGCAGCAAGGCGTTTTCGGCATCGAACAGGTAAACCACGCCGGCACTGCCCCCGGCGGCTTCCACCAGATGGGTCAACACACCGTCGAGCATGCGTTCCAGGTCGCGCTCGCTGCTGAGTGTGAGGGTAATCGCCTGAAAGCTGCGGATGGTGCCGGACATGCGGCTAAGCACGCGGCTCAGCTCGCGCACTTCGGATACCCGCGAGCGCACCCCGACTTCGCGGCTGAAATCAAAGCCAGCCAGGCCTTGTACCTGTTCAGCCAGCAACCGCAACGGGCGGCCGATACGCCGGCCAAGCACACCACCGAGCACCAGCAGCACGCTTATCAGGGCAGCGGTCCAGAGCAACTGTTCGAGCAGTACCTTGCGTGCACCGGCCAGCAACTCATGGCCTGGCACGGCAATCAGCACCTGCAGGTCCTGCCCGGCCAGGTTGGTCAGTTGCACACGCATGCCATACCAGGTCTGCCCGTCCACCTGATAAGGCTGCGGCCGGGTGCCTTGCGGCAGGTCGGCGTAAAGGTGCTCCAGGCTGGGAATGCCCAGTTCGGCGATGCGCGACAAGCGCACGGCCTGCCCTTCGTGCACGATTACCCGCTGCAGGTCCGGGTAGGCCACCACGCTGCCCTGGTCGTCGATCACGACGATCTCGGTGCCGGGGGTCATGCGCAGGCCCTGAGTCTCACTGGCCAGGTCGTCGACCGAAACGTCCATGCCGATCACCGCCCCGCCGTCGAGGCTGCGCTGGGCCATGGTCAGGCCGATCTCGCGGGTGGTGAAGAACACATAGGGGTGGGTCAGCACGGTGGTGGGCTGGGCACTGGCTTCGACAAACCATGGGCGCGTGCGCGGATCGTAGCGGTATTCAGGCTTGGCCTGGGCCTGCAGCAGGTTCAGCGAGCGGTCGTAGAAGCGCCACTCACCCTGCACCGCCCCGCCCTCACGGCTGACGCTCTGCACCAGAAATGCCGTGCCCGGCGGCGCAGCGAAACGCTGCAGCATCTGCGGGTCGCGCAAGCGGCGCACCAGCAGGAACTCACCACTGGGATAACCGATGTAGGCAGCACTTAGCATGCGGTTGGCGTCCAGCGTCTCGACCAGTTGCGGCAAGCGCTCCAGGCGCTGAGCCGGGGTTTGCGCGGCCGGGTTGTGGGCGAGCAGGCGGATGCTGCTGTGCACGGGGTCGATCAGGCGCCGGGCGCGCTCGTCGATGGTCTTGCCTATTTGCTGGGCAGAATCACCCGCTGCGGCCACCAAGGTCTGACGAATGCCGTGATAGCCCTGCCAGGCCAGGGCGGCGCCGAGCAGCAACATGCCCAGCACGATGGCGAGTGCCACCAGCCACTGCAGTGAAATGCCACGTCCAGCGTTGCCAGCAGCACGACCATTCGACACGCAGCCCATCTCAGGTACTCCATGTATGGCACATTGCCTTGGCTGATACCCGCAGCAGTGTAGAGGGCGGACGGGCTTTTTGCCGGGCTAGAGAAGAAATTTAGTCTTGCATGGCTCTTCTAGCCAGCACTGGCCCTTGTAGGAGCGGCCTTGTGTCGCGACAGGGCTGCAAAGCAGCCCCGGCAATTTGTGCATCTGTGCTGAAACCCTGGGGCTGCTTTGCAGCCCTATCGCGACACAAGGCCGCTCCTACAGGTCCTGGGTATGCCTTCAGGGTATCAGGCGCGCAACTGGTACCAGGTGGTCTTGAGCTGCGAATACTTGTCGAACGAGTGCAGCGACAGGTCGCGGCCAAACCCGGACTGCCTGCCGCCGCCGAACGGCACCGTCACGTCCAGCGCATCGACCGTGTTCACCGACACGGTGCCGGCCTTCAACGCCCGTGCCACGCGGTGCACCTGGTTGAAGTCATCGCTCCACACCGACGCCGCCAGCCCATAAATGCTGTCGTTGGCCAGGCACACGGCCTGCTCTTCACTGTCGAAGGCACTGACCGCCAGCACCGGCCCGAATACCTCTTCCCGCGCCAAGCTCATACGGCCATCGACACCGGCAAAAATGGTCGGCTCGATATAATTGTCCGAACCATCGATAGTCAGGCGCCGACCACCGCACACCAACCGCGCGCCATCCTGCCCGGCGCGGGCGATGGCGGCTTCGATCCGGCCAGCCTGACCGGCATCGACAATTGCACCGGCACGGCTCGCCGGGTCCAGCGGGTTGCCTGGCAGCCACTGGCGGGCCTTGGCCTGCAGGCGCTCGATGAACTCGTCATGGATGGAGCGCTGCACGTACAGCCGCGAGTTGGCCGAGCACACTTCGCCCTGGTTGAAGAAGATGCCGAATGCCGCCTTTTCCGCAGCCAGGTCCAGGTCCTGGCAGTTTTCGAACACCAGGTTGGGGCTCTTGCCGCCGCACTCCAGCCATACCTGCTTGAGGTTGGACTGGGCCGAATACTGCATGAAGTACTTGCCCACCTGGGTGGAACCGGTGAACACCAGGCAGTCCACGTCCGGGTGCAGGCCCAGTGCCTGCCCGGCCTGCTCGCCCAGGCCCGGCACCACGTTCAGCACACCTTCCGGCACACCGGCCTGCAGCGCCAGCTGGGCCAGGCGCAGGGCCGAGAACGGTGATTGCTCGGCGGGCTTGAGTACCACGCTGTTGCCGGCAGCCAGCGCCGGGGCGAGCTTCCAGGCGGCCATGTCGAGCGGGAAGTTCCACGGCACCACGGCGGCGACCACGCCGAGGGCTTCGCGGGTGATGGTGGCCAACGCATTGGGCGCGGTGGGTGCCACCTGGTCGTACAGCTTGTCCAGCGCCTCACCGTACCAGGCGAACACCTGCGCCGAGCCCGGCACGTCGATGTTGTAGGCGTCCATGACCGGCTTGCCCATGTTCAGCGAGTCGAGCAGGGCCAGTTCTTCGCGATGGGCCAGGATCAGCTCGGCCAGGCGCAGCAGCACTTTTTTGCGCTCACCCGGGGCCATGCGCGGCCATGGGCCTTGCTCGAAAGCCCTGCGGGCGCTGGCGACGGCCAGGTCGACCTCGGCCTGACCGCAGGCGGTGACCTGGGCCAATACCTTGTTGGTGGCGGGGTTGATGGCGGCGAAGGTGGCGCCGTCCTGTGCGTTGACGGGCTTGCCGTCGATCAGTGCATTGGCCGGGAGGTAGAGGTCCGAGGCACGTTGTTGCCAGAATTCGAGGGTGTACATTTGTACTCCAGGCGACCGTCGTGGCGGTCTCTCTGTTGCTCGTAAGGTGCAGTGTCGATACAGCGCTGGGGGAGCGGGTTCATCGAGGCGTCGAACCGCCGCGAACACCGGCGAAGCCGGTGCGATGCACAGCGTCGCATTCTTCGCGGGTGAACCCGCTCCCACAGGGGCTGCGGAGCGCTCACAGGTTTTTAGAGTTTGCCGACCAGGCGCGCCGTGCGGTCCACGGCAATGCGGGTCTTCTCTACCAGCTCATCCAGCTCGCTGTGGTTGGCGATCAGTGCCGGCGCCATGATCATCCGGCCCAGGGTGGAGCGAATGATCACCCCTTCCTCGAAACCGAAGGTGCGGCACTGCCAGGCCAGGTCGTTCTCGTTGGCAAAGCGCTTGCGCGTCGGCTTGTGCTCGGCGAACTGCAGCGCCGCCACCAACCCGGCACCCTGCACCTGGCCGATCAACGGGTGGTCGGCGAACACCTCGCGCAGGATGCGTTGCAGGTACGGCCCGGTGTCTTCCTTCACCTGGCGCACGATGCCTTCGTCACGCAGCGCCTTCAGGTTGGCGATGGCCACCGCCGCCGCCACCGGGTGGCCGGAATAGGTCAGGCCGTGGGCGAACACCCCGCCCCGCTCCACCAGCGCCTCGGCAATGCGCTTGCTCAGCACCAGGCCGCCCATGGGCACGTAGCCGCTGGTCAGGCCCTTGGCGATGGACAGGGTGTCGGGCTCGAAGCCGAAGTACTCGTGGGCAAACCATTCGCCAGTGCGGCCAAAGCCGCCGATCACTTCATCGGCGCACAGCAGCACGTCGTACTGGCGGCAGATGCGCTGGATCTCTGGCCAGTAGCTTTCCGGCGGGAAGATCATGCCGCCCGCGCCCTGGAACGGCTCGGCGATAAAGCCGGCGACGTTCTCGGCACCCAGTTCGAGGATTTTCTCCTCCAGCTGCAGGGCGCAGCGGCGGCCGAACTCCGCCGGGGTCAGCTCGCCGCCCTCGGCGTACCAGTACGGTTCGTCGATGTGCACCACATCCGGAATCAACCCGCCCATTTCGTGCATGAACTTCATGCCACCCAGCGCCGTGGCCGCCAGGGTCGAACCGTGGTAACCGTTCCAGCGGCCGATCATGATCTTCTTGTCCGGCTGGCCAACCACCTGCCAGTAGCGGCGCACGGTACGGATCAGCACCTCGTTGGCCTCGGAGCCGGAGTTGGTGTAGATCGCGTGGCTGTAGTGCCCCGGCAACAGGCTGAACAGCAGCTCGGACAGTTCGATCACCGCCGGGTGGGTGGTGTGGAAGAACATGTTGTAGTAGGCCAACTGGTCCATCTGCGTGGCTGCGGCAGCAGTCAGGTCGCGACGGCCGTAGCCGAGCTGGGTGCACCACAGGCCGGACATGCCGTCCAGATAGCGCTTGCCCTCGCTGTCCCACAGGTGCAGGCGTTCGCCACCGACGATCACCCGCGGCCCTTCGGCGTTCAGCGCCTTCTGGTCGAGGAAGGCATGGATGTGGTGCGCGGCATCGGCTGCCTGGTAGTCACGGGTCTGGCGTTGCGGGGCGAAAGGCGCATTCATTGTTGGTTTTCCTTTGCGGTGGGGTTGCAGGGTGGCTTGCGCTCAGCGCAGCTTGCCCATGTAGCTTTCCAGCGGGTCCTTGCCCAGCACGCCCTGGGCATTGGCCAGCGCGTCGATGAACAGGGAGAACAGCTCGGACTGGGTGCCGATGTCGAGCTTGGCGTAGACGTTCTTGCGGTGTGACTTGATGGTGTCCTCCGACACCCCCAGGCGCTCGGCCAGCGACTTGGTCGAGTGGCCCCGCAGGATCAGCTGGGCGATACGGCATTCACGCTCGGTCAGCAGCGAGCTGCCGAAGTTGTTCAGCGCCGCGTGGATGCGCTGCTCGAGGATGTTCTCGAAGCGCCCGGCGCGGCTGTCCAGCCCGGCGAAATGCTTGCTGAGCACCGCCAGCACCCAGGGCGTGATACGCGCGAACAACTCACGGGTTTGCCCATCGAGCTTGTCGGTGAACGCCAGCGATACTGCCAGGCTCTGCCCGGGCGCGACCTGCAGGATGTAGTTGAGCTCATCCTCCAGGTGCGAGTGCCGGTAGAACGACTGGTAGTACTCGCTGACCTCGAAATGGTCGGGCGCCACTTCGAACAGGCCGTAGCAACCGGACTCGACCTGCTCCACACAGGCGCCGTAGAACGGGTCGAGCAGATAGAAGCCGGACAGGTAGCGGCTGACATTGCCCTCGGGCTGCCAGGGCGCCTTGTCGTCCTGCTCGAACAGCGCGCAGGGCATGCCGTCGTGCGGGTACAGGTACACCGTGGTCGCCTGGATCGGCCGGATCACGCCAAGCGCAGCAAACAAGGTGGCGGCAAAGCCCGGTCGGCCGATTGCCTCGGTGACCTTGGCCTGGTGCTCGAACCACTGTTGCGAAAGCAATTGATCAGTCACTTTGGGCCTGCCGTCTCAAGTAAAGGCACCGCCGCCAGTGCGGTGCGTCGTTGGCCAGATACTCCCATGGCACTGCAAACACCGAAATCACCCTTTGGGGTGAGCAGGCAAAGCCCCCTGCCGGCTCACCCCAAAGGGTGATTCCGGGTACCGGCGGGGTGTGGGAGCATCAACCCGCCCCAGCGCTGCGAGCCACCCGCTCGACCTCCTTGCACAACACCTACCGGTATCGAGCCCGCTCGCATACCGCGGCGTCCTGCATCCCTTTCCAGGAGTTAGCAATGCATACAACAACAAGTACAGCCCATAGCCCTGCACATAGCCCGTCGCAACCCACCGCCAGCAACGGCCGTTTCCGCAAGTCCATGGGGCTGCCCGCCCTGGTGCTGTTCGGCCTGGCCTACATGGTCCCCCTTGCAGTATTCACCACCTATGGGCTGGTCACCCAGATGACCAAGGGGCACCTGCCCATCGCCTACCTGCTGACCCTCGCCGCCATGCTGCTGACCGCCTACAGCTATGGCCGCATGGTCCAGGCCCACCCCTACTCCGGCTCGGTCTACACCTACACCCGCAAGGCCTTCGGCAGCCACATCGGTTTCATCACCGGCTGGACCCTGCTGCTCGACTACATCTTCCTGCCGCTGCTCAGCTACCTGCTGATCGGCATCTACATGTCGGAGTACTTCCCGGCCATCCACGCCTGGGTGTGGGTGGCCGGCTCCATTGCCCTGGTCACCTTCCTCAACCTGATCGGCATCGAGTCGATCACCCGGGTGAACTGGATACTGGTGGTGGTGCAACTGGTGTTCATCATCGTGTTCGTCGCCCTGTCCATCCACAACCTCAGCGGGCAGGCGCAGCCGGTGTCGCTGCTGGCGCCGTTTCACCACGAAGGCTTCAGCGTGCCGTTGATCATGACCGGCGCCGCCGTGCTGTGCCTGTCGTTCCTGGGCTTCGATGCGGTCTCGACCATGGCCGAGGAAACCAGCAACCCCACCTACCGCATTCCCGTGGCGATCCTTGCCGTGTCGCTGATCGGCGGCATGTTGTTCCTGGTGGTGTCGTACTGCGCACAGATGGTGTTCCCTGACTGGGGCAGCTTCGCCGACCCGGACTCGGCGTCGGTGGATGTGATGCGCCGGGTCGGTGGCGAGCTGCTGGTGACCGCCTTCACCGCCACCTACGTGGCCGGCTGTTTCGCCTCGGCCATGGTGTCCCAGGCCAGCGTGTCGCGGGTGCTGTTCGCCATGGGCCGCGACGGTGCGTTGCCCCGCGCGTTCGGCCAGCTGGTGACGAAAAAGCGCGTACCGGCCACGGCCATCCTGCTGGTCAGCCTGCTGTCGCTGATTGCCCTGGTGATCACCCTCGACACGGTGGCAAACATGATCAGCTTTGGCGCACTGTTCGCCTTCTCGGCGGTGAACCTGGCCGTGGTCAAGCACTACCTCATCGACCACAAGCTGCGTGGTGGTCGCAACTACTTGCTGTATGGCGCCATTCCCGGCCTGGGCTTCCTCAGCACGTTGTGGCTGTGGAGCAGCCTTACCAGCCTGTCGTTCACCATCGGTTTGTGCTGGATGGGCATGGGCCTTGTGGTGCTACTGGGGCTTACCCGCGCGTTCAGGGTGAAGCTGCCGGAGTTGCAGATGGCCGAGTGAAACAAACAGCGCCCCCACAACCGCCTTGCTCAGACCTGGAAGCCTGCGCGGTCGTTGTGGGAGCGGGCGTGCCCGCGAACACCGGCAAAGCCGGTGCCATACACCGTGTCGGGCGCTTCGCGGGCGCGCCCGCTCCCACTGGGAATGGCACACGCTCGAACATCGTTCCTCAATAGCAGGCCACGCGATAACAGAACGTTATCACCTGATCCGCGCGCGCCGCCTTCCTCGACGCCATCGCCAACGAACTGGACGCACTAGGCGATGACTTCGTCCAGCATGTGATGCGCGAAACCGCTCTACCCGAGGCACGCATCCGCGGTGAGCGCGCCCGCACCAGCAACCAGCCGCGCCTGTTCGCCGATGTGGTGCGCCGTGGCGACTTCCTCGGTGCGCGCATCGACCGTGCACTGCCCGAGCGCACCCCGCTGCCACGCCCGGACCTGCGCCAGTACCGCATCGGCGTCGGCCCGGTGGCCGTATTCGGTGCCAGCAACTTCCCGCTGGCCTTCTCCACCGCCGGCGGTGATACCGCCTCGGCGCTGGCGGCCGGCTGCCCGGTGGTGTTAAGGCCCACAGCGGGCACATGCTGACCGCTGCCCACGTGGCCGCGGCCATTGACCGCGCGGTGGCGCGCATGGCCGACCAGGCGCCGCAGACCATGCTCAACGCCGGCACCCTGCGCAGCTACCAGAGCGGTGTACAGCACCTGCTGGCGCACCCTGGCATCCAGCACCTGGCCGGGCAGCCACAAGCCGGCAAGCAGGCCCAGCCGCAGCTGTTCAAGGCGGACGTGAGCCTGCTGCTGGACAGCGACCCGCTGCCGCAGGAAGAAGTGTTCGGCCCGACCACCGTGGTGGTGGAAGTGGCCGATGCCCAGCAACTGGCCGAAGCGCTGCGCCACCTGCAAGGCCAGCTGACGGCCACCCTGACTGCCGAACCGGACGACCTGCGTGCCTTTGCTGCACTGGTGCCGCTGCTGGAGCGCAAGGCCGGGCGCCTGCTGCTGAACGGCTACCCGACCGGCGTAGAGGTATCGGACGCGATGGCGCATGGCGGGCCATACCCGGCCACCTCCGATGCCCGAGGCACTTCGGTCGGTACCTTGGCCATCGACCGCTTCCTGCGCCCGGTGTGCTTCCAGAACTACCCGGATGCGCTGCTGCCGGATGCGCTGAAACGTGCCAACCCGCTGGGGATTGCGCGGTTGGTGGATGGTGTTGCCAGCCGTGGCGCGGCTTGATCTGACATTGAGGTAGCCTGTACTGGCCTCTTCGCGGGTAAACCCGCTCCCACAGGTACTGCACAGTGCTTGAATTCTGTGTAGTACCTGTGGGAGCGGGTTTACCCGCGAAGAGGCCGGCACAGGACCATCAGCCCTGTATACAATCCACAAAAACCTTGCTTACAATGCCATGCGCCTATGACATCGGTAATCGCCGATGCGTATTGCGACAGGCTTAAGCCATGTCATCTACAAATGCTCCAACAACGCTACTGGTCAAAAACGCCGAACTGCTGGTCACCATGGACGGCGAACGCCGCGAGATCAAGAACGGCGGAATGTTCATCGAAGGCAACCTGATCCGCCAGGTCGGCCCCAGCGATACCCTGCCACAGCACGCCGACGTGGTGCTGGACATGGCCGGCAAGGTGGTCATCCCTGGGCTGGTCAACACCCACCACCACATGTACCAGAGCCTCACCCGCGTGGTGCCGGCGGCCCAGGACGGCGAACTGTTCAACTGGTTGACCAACCTGTACCCGATCTGGGCACGCCTGACCCCCGAGATGATCGCGGTGTCGACCCAGACCGCCATGGCCGAACTGATCCTGTCCGGCTGCACCACCTCCAGCGACCACCTGTACATCTACCCCAACGGCTGCAAGCTCGACGACAGCATCCATGCCGCCGACGAGATCGGCATGCGCTTCCACGCCGCGCGCGGCAGCATGAGCGTGGGCCGCAGCCAGGGCGGACTGCCGCCTGATTCGGTGGTGGAAAAGGAAGCCGACATCCTCAAGGAATCCCAGCGCCTGATCGAGGACTATCACGACGCCCGCCACGGCTCGATGCGCCGCATCGTGGTGGCGCCCTGCTCGCCGTTCTCGGTCAGCCGCGACCTGATGCGCGAAGCCGCCGTGCTGGCGCGCCAGTACGGGGTGTCGTTGCACACCCACCTGGCCGAGAACGTCAACGACATCGCCTACAGCCGCGAGAAGTTCGGCATGACCCCCGCCGAATATGCCGAAGACCTCGGCTGGGTCGGCCACGACGTGTGGCACGCCCACTGCGTGCAACTCGACCAGAATGGCATCGAGCTGTTCGCCCGCACCGGCACGGGTGTCGCCCACTGCCCATGCTCGAACATGCGCCTGGCCTCGGGCATCGCGCCGGTGCGCAAGATGCGCGACCATGGGGTGCCGGTGGGCCTTGGGGTCGACGGTTCGGCATCCAACGACGGCGCCAGCATGATCGGTGAAGTGCGCCAGGCCTTGCTGCTGCAACGGGTGGGCTTCGGCCCCGACGCGATGACTGCGCGCGAGGCGCTGGAAATTGCAACGCTCGGCGGCGCCAAGGTGCTCAACCGCAATGACATCGGCGCACTGGCGCCAGGCATGGTGGCCGATTTCGTCGCCTTCGAACTCAGCCACGTGGCCTATGCCGGTGGCCACCACGACCCGTTGGCGGCGCTGGTGTTCTGCACCCCGACCCAAGTGCACACCAGTGTCATCAATGGCCGTGTGGTGGTGAAGGACGGCCAGCTGGCCACGGTCGACCTGCCACGGGTGCTGGAGCGCCACAACCAGTTGGCACGCCAACTGGTCAGCGGCGAGTAAGCAACCATTCGGGGCCGCCTTGGCGGCCCATCGCCGGCAACGCTGCCGTGTCTTGCGAAATCAGAGGACCATGAGCATCTCATGCCAGGCCATGCCGCCGTGGTCCGACGGCGACGGTTTCACGTACTGATACCCCAGCTTCTGGTACAACGCCACATGCTGTTCCTTGCACATCAGGTGAATGGTCAGCTTGCCCGCCGCCTTCATGCGCACGATGAATTCATCCATCAACCGCTTGGCGTAACCTTTGCCCTGGTGCGCCGGGTCTACCACCACCGACATGATCACCACGTGTGGCGCCGCCGGGTCGTGCCCGACCAACTCCTTGAATGCCTCATCGGACATCACCACTTCGTGGGCACAGCCGCTGTTGATGAAACCGACGATCTCGCCCGCATTTTCCAGCACCAGGAAGCCCTGCGGATACTGCGTGATGCGGGTGCGGATCTTCTCCAGCGTGGCCGCCTCGTCGCCTTCGTAGGCACCGATTTCGATGGCATAGCAGCGTTCGGCATCGGCGGCTGTGGGGGTGCGAAACTGGGGGGCGCTCATGGCGGGTTTCCTTGGTAATGGGCAAAAACAACCGCCATGGTAAATGAGCGCCGCTGCCACAGGTACAGCTTGTTTTGTGTCGCCATAGGCGCAAGGTGCCCTTTTTTGAAGCGCTGAAGTTCTACAAGTTGTTGCCGCTGCGAACTTTTTCCCGTTTACCGGTCTATGTGGGAGGCACAGAAAGGAAACGGAACGCGAGACTAGGTTCGCCCGACACCTGCTGGCCTGATGGCTCAATTGTTATCAGAGGTTGGCTTCGCTCATGAAAATACATGTCGCAAGGTTGATGCTGCTCGGCCTGTTCTCGTTCGCGGCGATGGGCACGGCATCGGCAACACAGATGAAGGCGCCCGCAGTGGCTGCCCCGGCGGTTCAATCACCGTTGCAGCCTGCCGGCAACCCCTGGTCCAGGGTGGCCAGTGTGGCCGATGAACAGCCAGCCACGTTGCTGGCCCACGATGACGACCGCTGGCATGACCACCGCAGCGACTGGCGCCGCGAACAGTGGCGGCGCGAGCAGGCCCGCCGTGATTGGGAGCGCCGGCGAGACTGGGAACGCCGACGCGACTGGGAACGGCGCCGCGACTGGGAGCACCGCCATGAGCGGGCCATGCACCACCGCTATAACGATGACTACCGCTACTATCGCCGTTGATCGTTGATCCGCAGTTGGCACGCTCGATGTGGGAGCGGCCTTGTGTCGCGAAAGGGCTGCGCAGCAGCCCCAGCATTGGTTGCCGTAATGCTGCAACCAGGGGGCCGCTCTGCGGCCCGATCGCGACACAAGGCCGCTCCTACAAGGTCCGCGCCAGCCAGTCAGGTGGGGGTATCCCCCGCAGCCTCGGCCTCCATCTTCAAACGGTCGGCCTTGCAAATGTACTTGGGCTTGCGCGGCGCCAGCTTGGCACTGGCCTTCTTGGCGTGCGCCTGCAGTAGCTGCTTGATCTTCTTGCGACGGTTCATTCTCACTCGACCTGTCAGTCCGGTTTGGCTGAATACATCATACCTTGCCTGGGCCAGCGTCTCGTTGACGTTATTTTCACGCTCGGCAGATTAGCGTCACGCCCTTTCCGGCCACGAGCACATCCGCTGGCCGCCAAGTACGACGAGGCATACGTGTCACACACTCCATCCCCCTCCTCGCCCAAGCGCGTGGATTGGGCCGGCCTGGGCTGGCTTTTGCTGTTCTTCTGGTACTTCTCGGGGGTGACCCAGGCGTTGCTGCTGTTCAGCGGTACCACCGGGTTCGCCGGTTTTCGCGATGCATTCTTCCTCAGCAGCCTGTGGCTGGCCCCGGTACTGCTGCTGCCGCGCTTCACTCGCGCCACGGCAGCGGTCATCGGCCTGGTGTTGTGGGCTGCTTCGCTGGTGGGCCTGAGCTACTTCGGCATCTATCGCCAGGAGTTCTCGCAAAGCGTCATTTTCGTGATGTTCGAGTCCAACACCGCCGAGGCCGGTGAGTACTTCAGCCAGTACTTCAGCGCCTGGCTGGGCCTGGCATTGCTGTTGTACACGCTGGGGGCGGTGCTGCTGTGGAAGCGCATACGCCCGGTCAGCCTGCCACTGCGCAGCCGCCTGCCGGTGGTCGCCCTGTTGCTGCTGGCCAATCTGGTGTACCCGTTCTACAAGCAGATGGTCACCCAGGAGCGCAGCTTCGCCGACGCGGCGGAGAAAGTGCAGCAACGCATGGAGCCCGCCGTGCCCTGGCAACTGCTGGTCGGCTACCGCCAGTACCGCCAGCAACTGGACAACATGCAAGAGCTGCTGGCCAAGAACGCCGCGCTGCCGCCCCTGCAGAACCTGCGTGACAGCAGTGGTGCAGCGCCACGCACGCTGGTGCTGGTGCTGGGCGAATCCACCACTCGCGAACACATGCACCTGTATGGCTACAACCGCGACACCACGCCCAACCTCGATGCGCTGGCCGCCAGCGACAAGGGCCTGACGGTGTTCCGCAACGTGGTGTCGCCACGCCCGTATACCATCGAAGTGATGCAGCAGATCCTCACTTTCGGCGACGAGCAGAACCCGGACCGTTTCCTCACCGACCCGTCGCTGATCAACCTGATGAAACAGGCCGGCTACAAGACCTTCTGGATCACCAACCAGCAGACCATGACCAAGCGCAACACCATGCTGACCACCTTCTCGCAGCAGACGGACGCGCCGGTCTACCTGAACAACCAGCGCAACCAGAATGCCAGCCAATACGACGACGTGGTGCTGTCGCCGTTCGAGAAGGCCCTGCAGGACCCGGCGCCAAACAAGTTCATCATCGTGCACCTGCTGGGTACGCACATGGACTATCGCTACCGCTACCCGGACGATTACGCGCACTTCAACGACCGCCAGGGGGTGCCCGGCAAGCTGACCGACGACCAGGTGCAAACCTACAACTTCTACGACAACGCGGTGCGCTACAACGACTACGTGGTGTCTAGCCTGATCAAGCGTTACTCGGCCAGTTCCCCCAATGGTTTCCTGCTGTACCTGTCCGACCATGGCGAAGATGTGTACAGCTCTGGCAACCACGACCGCCTGGGGCGCAACGAAGGCGCGCCGACCCGGCCGATGTACACCATCCCGTTCTTGCTGTGGACTTCGCCAAGCTGGCAGGCCGAGCACCCGCGCGACTTGCAGGCGATGGCCGATCGCCCCTACAGCAGCTCGCACCTGATCCATACCCTGTCCGACCTGGCTGGGCTGAGCTACGACCGTTACGAGCCGGCCAAGAGCCTGGTGAGCCCGCAGTTTCTGGTGGCGCCGCGCTGGATCGGCGACCCGTACCGCAAGGATGGCCTGCGCGACTTCGACCAGTTGCCAATGGACAAAACCGAGCGGGCACAGGAAATGGTCAGCAGTGGCAAGAAACAGAATGCTGGACGCCTGAACTGATTGCTTGTAGGAGCGGCCTTGTGTCGCGATAGGGCCGCGAAGCGGTCCCCGGCTTTAAGCATTACAACAACGATTGCTGGGGCCGCCATGCGGCCCTATCGCGACACAAGGCCGCTCCTACAACGGTCCGCGAGACGCTCAGGATGCAGAACAGCTGCCCTGCCGGGCACTCACCCGCACCGCCTCGGCCAGTTTGCGCAGGTTGGCCTGGTGGGCATTGACCAGGCTGGCGATGCTGTTGTCTGCGGGCGTCTGTAGCGAGGTACGGCAGGTCAGTTCGGCCTCCCCCGAGCGCGTCAGGCGCCATACCGCCTCCAGCGAGGCGTAGCGCCCCGGCACGGTATCGAAGCGCTGCACGTCCACCCGCAACAACACCTTGCCGCCACCCACCGGCCCGCCCAACTGGTCCTGCAAGGCGCTGCGGAACTCATCCACCAGGTTGGCGCCCCACCACTCCGTCTCGAGGATGGCCAGGCCGCTCTGCCCTTGTCGCACCACCAACTGCGGGCGGTCCACCTGCGGCGGCACGACCACCCTCGCCACCTGGATGCGCTGGCCAACGTCGCGTACAGGCTCGCTCGGTACCAGCGTGTGATAGTTGTTCGGGGTACTGCTGCAGCCCAACAGCACTGCCAGCAGGCCGGCGCCACATACATTGCGCAGTCGAAGCATCGGCTGTCTCCTCAGGGTTCCAGCTCGGCGGCAGTGGCCGCTTTCGGCCGGCCGCGTATCAGTGATTCGGGGTGCCGCCCCAGGTAATCGGCAAGGTCTCGCAGCGAACGCGACATGCGCTCCAGTTCGTCCAGGGTTTCCCCCATCCGCTCGCGCTGCGGCGAGTCCTCGGAAATGGCCGAATTGGCCGTGCGCAGGGTCTTGTGCACTTCGTCCAGTGCCACCTTCACCTCCGGCAGCGTCTGGCCATTGAACTGCTTGAGGCTGGCACGCAGCTCTCGCAGGCTGCCGTCCAGGTTGCTGGCGATGCTCTCCAGCGGCAGTTTGCTGATGCGCTCCACCACCCGCTGCAGCTGTTCCTGGAGCTGCTCCAGGCTGCCGGGCAATGTGGGGATGGTGATTGGGTCTGCGGTCTTGTCGAAGGCCACCTTGGGGGCATCCGGGTAGAAGTCCAGGGAGATGAACATCTGCCCGGTGATCAGGTTGCCGCTGCGCGCCTGGGCCCGCAGGCCGTGCTCGACGAAGGTGCCGATCAACCGTCGCGCGCCGTCCATGTCACCTTCGGAATGCTTGAACACAGACAGCATCTTGCGGTGTACCGGCCCCAGCCGCTGCGGGTAGATCACCGCTTCGACCACCACCGGGAAGGTCTGGCGGGTGGCATCATAGTCGAGCTGCACCGATGTGACTCGGCCAAACTCGACCCCCTTGAACTCCACTGGGGCGCCTACCGACAAGCCGCGCATGGCCTGGTCGAAGCGCAACTGCAGGTACTGGGCCTGGCCACTGGGCGGTGCCAGGGCGGTATCGCGGTCGGCAAACAGCTGGAAGTGCGCCTGGTCGGCAGCAGGCTCGGCTTGCGGGGCGAAGTCGGGCGAGCCAAAGGCCAACCCGCCCACCAGGATCGATGACAGTGATTCGGTATCGATCTTCAGGCCGTTGGCACCGATCTGCATGTCGACGCCACTGGCGTTCCAGAAGCGGGTATCGGCGGTGACGAAGCTGTCGTAAGGGGCCTGCACGAACACGCCGATCTCCACGCCCTTGCCATCGCCCTGCAGGGCAAAGGACACCACTTCGCCCACCGGGATCTTGCGGTAGTAGATCGACGAGCCAATATCCAGCGAGCCCAGGTTACTTGCGGTCAGGACAAAGCGCTTGCCCTTTTCGTCGTAGGTGATCGGCGGTGGCAGCTCCAGGCCGACAAAGGACTTTTCCGGCACTTTCGATTCGCCGGAATCTGCCCCGATGAAACTGCCCGACAGCAACGTGTCCACGCCGGACACGCCGCCCACGCCAATGCGTGGCCGTACCACCCAGAAGCGCGCCCCCTGGGTGGCGAAGGCACGGGCGTCGTTGGACAGCTGGACCTTGGCGACCACGCTCTTCTTGTCGTCGGCCAGGTCCACCGTGGTGACTTCGCCGATCACCACGCTGCGGTACTTGACCTGGGTCTTGTGCGCCACCAGCCCTTCCCCGGTGTGGAAGGAAATGGCGATGACCGGGCCCTGCTGCATCCAGTTGCGCACCACCAGCGAAGCGCCGATCAGGATCGCCAGTATCGGCACGATCCATACCAGCGACACGCTCCAGCGCCGGGTGCGCACTTCAACCTGCCCCGCGCCCTCGCGCTTGTCAGTCTGTTGCACCATCAATGCGGCCTCCCTCGTTGGTACGGCTATCCCAGATCAGGCGTGGATCGAAGCTCATCGCAGAAAACATGGTCAGTACCACCACCATGCCGAAAAACAGGATGCCCACCCGCGGCTCGATGGTGCCCAGCCCGCGCAGTTGCACCAGCGCCGCCACCAGCGCCACCACCATCACATCGAGCATCGACCAGTAGCCGATAAGCTCGACGAAACGGTACAGCTGCGAGCGCTGCCGGCAGGCCCAGGTAGAACCGCGCTGGGCGGTGAACAGCAACAGGCCGAGCGAGAAGAACTTGATGGCCGGCACACCCACGCTGGCAATGAAGATGATCAGCGCGATGTCCCAGGCCCCTGCCTCCCAGAACTCCAGCACGCCGCCACCGATGGTGCTTTCGCTGCCACTGCCGAGCATTTCGGTGTGCATCACCGGCAGCAGGTTGGCGGGAATGTAGAAAACCAGCGCCGCCAGCAGAAACGCCCAGCCACGGCTGATTGCATTGGCCTTGCGCCGGTGGATGGCGGCACCACAGCGCTCGCAGGTGTGCTTGTCGCTGCCCAGTTCGCAGGCCTGACCACAGCCATGGCACAGGCACAGGCCCAGGTCGTCGGCGTTGGCCGGGGTATTCATACCTGCTCCCAAAGGCCGCGGATGTCCTTGCCGGCGATATGGATGATCAGCATGCTCAGCGCTGCCAGCGCCAGCAGGCCGATGCCAGGTATCACGTCGAGAAACCCCGCCAGCTTGATCACCGCCACCATCGCCCCCAGCAGGCATACCTCCAGCATGCTCCAAGGCCGCAGGCCCTCCAGGCTGCGCATGCACAGGGCAAAACCGGGTGCGCGCTGGCCGGCCAGGGCGAAACCCAACACCCAGCACAAGAGGGTAATCTGCAGCACCGGCGCAAAGATGATCGACAGGGCCATGACCAGGGCGATAAAGGTGACGCTGCCGTGGCTGAGGATCTGTACCGAGTCCCATAATGTCGCGGAATGGGTGAGCCCTTGCATGCCGATGGTCATCACCGGGTAGGCGTTGGCGAACACCAGCAGGATGCCACCCGTCAAACTCAGGGCCAGGCGTTGCTGCACCGTCAGCGAGGTATGCCGGTACAGTACGCCGCCACAGCGCTGGCAAACGGCGCGCTGGTGCTTGAGCAGCGGCGCACGGTGGTACACCGTGTCACAGTACTCACAGATGATCAGTTGCTGGCTCTGGCTCATGGGGTTTCCACAGGTAGCCCGGATTCACGCCGTGATACGCAGGCGAACCACGTTTGATATCCGGTTTAGACCATCCCGGCAAAACTGCCATCATCGGCAGCAAAGAGAACTATCCTGTGAAACGGGATCCCCACCCGCTGGAGGTTTGCCATGCGTACGTTCACGTGGAGTTGCCTGCTGGTGCTGCTGTGCGCGGCATCGGCAGCCCAGGCGCAGTCGGTGGTGCCGCTCAAGGGCCAGAGCAGCCAGCAGATGCAACTGGATATCAATGATTGCAATACTGTCGCGACCAATGCCGCGAACAGTGCCGCGACCTCCAGCGACCCCCATGTCGGTGGCCGGGTACGCGGTGCCGCCGCCGGCGCGGTTGCCGGTGCGGCAGGCGCGCAGGTGCGCGGCAACCAGCACGACGAGCTGTATGACCGGGTCGGTGACGATGCCAAGGAGCAATACCGACAGAACCGCGCCGGCGAAGTGGCCGCCGCCGGTGCTGCGGTCGGTGGCATGCGCCAGCGTCAGGACCGCCGTCAGGACCGGCGCGGCCAGGACGAAGCGAAAGCCCAGGCTCA
The DNA here is from genome assembly GCF_000814065.1 of Pseudomonas sp. C5pp. Taxonomy (NCBI): domain Bacteria; kingdom Pseudomonadati; phylum Pseudomonadota; class Gammaproteobacteria; order Pseudomonadales; family Pseudomonadaceae; genus Pseudomonas; species Pseudomonas sp. C5pp. The sequence continues at coordinate 132,964 of NZ_JWLN01000009.1, forward strand.
TGCCAGTGCCTACGCCGGCTGCCTGCAAGGTCGCGGCTATCAGGTCACCCCCTGATCAGCAGGCACGCCATGCCTCGGCAGGAGGATGCATGGCGTGCCCGTTTCAGAACTTGGCCAGTTCTTCCCGGCAAAACTCGACGAACAACTGCGCCGGCTTGGTCAGTTGCACCCGTTTCAACCACGCCGCCGCCAGCCCTGACAGCGCCACTGGCTCGGCGATATCCAGCATGGCCAGACGTTGCCCGTCGTAGGTGTACTCCGAATGCGGCCGCGTCACCAGCAGCGAAAAGCCAAAGCCCTGCCCGACCATGCCGCGTACCATCTCGATCGACGGCGAACTGAAGACGATATTGGGCGTCAGGCCCATTTCGTTGAACAGGCTGACGAAGTAGGTACGGCTGGGGGCAACATCCAGCAGGATCATCGGCTCCGGGCACAGATCGCGCAGCGACACCTGGGCCTGCCCGGCGAAGCGGTGGTTCTCGGGGAGCAGCACATAGGGCTTCTGCGGCGGCATCAGCGGCTCGGCCTCGATGGTGCCGTCCAGGTCATGGTCGTAGAGGAACGCCAGGTCGAAGGTACCGGCAGTCAGACCCTGGATCAGGTCCTGCTGCTCGCCGTCGCGCAGGCGGATATCCACCCCCGGGTAACGCTGGCGAAAGCCGGCGATCAGGCGCGGCAGGTACAGCGGTGCCACGGTTTCGAAGCAGCCGATGTCGATTTGCCCGGCCACGGTGTCGTTGTCGGCCAGGGCGTTCTGCTCGAACTCGTGGGCCATCTGCAGCAGCGACTTGGTCTTGGCATAGAAGCGCTTGCCACTGGGCGTCAGAGACACACCCTGGGCGTGGTGGCGGATGAACAGCTGCACGCCGAAGCTTTCTTCCAGGCTCTTGATGGCCGTGGAGATGGACGGCTGGGCGATGTACAGCTGGCGTGAAGCCTCGGCCACGCTGCCGGCCTCGACGGTGGTGACGAAGTACTTGAGTTGTCGCAATGTGTAGGCCGCCACGGGCACCTCTCTGACGCCGGTCTGGGCGCGCTGGGATCATGCCTGTCACTTTACCCTCGGCAGCGGCTGGGTGGGGGCCGGGTGATGAAGGATTTACCTATGGCTTGAGCAGGTTTTTACGAGGGGCGCGATGCGCCCCCCCTTTGCTTCACTCGAAATCGATATTGGCGATTACACAGTCATCACCAATCAGCTTGTACCCTGGCCTGCAGGGCATACCGACTACTGGCCCTATACCGCGCTTGCGCCGGGACAACGTTGCCTGCGGTTCTGCATTTTCCAGCTGTTCGTGGTCGAGCGTGTCGTCTGGCTTGTTAACGGGTTCTTCTTGCATGGGGTTTACTCCTTGGTTTGGGTGGTATCGCCCGATCAACGCTACAACCCCCCATTGCCACCAACCCATCTGGAACTTTGACCGTGAAGAGAAATGCTGTCGGATCGCGTTGCAGGGTTAGCAGTGAACCCGGTGCCCTGGCCAAATGCCGCTGATTGTCTTTACTGGTACTCAACGACTCCAGGCATACGGTGTGCGTTCATGAAGATCATAGTCACCAGCATCCTCGTCGACGACCAGGCCAAGGCCCTGGCTTTCTACCACTACGTACTCGGTTTCGAGCCCAAGCACGACATCCCCATGGGCCGACACCGCTGGCTGACCCTCACCTCCCCCAACGACCCCAACGGCGTCGAGCTGCTGCTCGAGCCCGACGCGCACCCGGCCGCCAAGGTCTACAAGGCCGCGCTCAAGCAGGACGGCATCCCCGCCACCTCGTTCGGCGTGCGGGACATCCAGGCCGAATATACCCGGCTGTGCGCAGCGGGCGTGCAGTTCACCCAACCGCCTACTGCCATGGGGCCGGTCACCGTAGCGGTGTTCGATGACACTTGCGGCAACCTGATCCAGATCGCCCAGAAACACTAGCAAGCGTTCAGGGCTCCACGGGCAGGCGCAAGGTCGCGCGCAATCCGTGTGGCGTCTGGTTGCGCAACTGCACGCTGCCACCCAGGCGGGTCATGATGGTGCTGACGATCGACAACCCCAGCCCGGCGCCATTGGTCGAGCCCTTGCTGTAGAAACGCTCGAACACCCGCTGCTGGTCAACCACCGCTATGCCCGGCCCTTCGTCGTCGACGCTGACCAGCAGGGCCTGGTCTTCGCGCTGCAGTGTCACGGTGATGCGACCGCCTGCAGGCGAATGGTCCACGGCATTGGCCACCAGATTCTGCAAGGCAATACCCAACGCGCCAGCGTCGGTATGCAAATGGTAGTCGCCGGCAGCGATGTCCAGCGAAGGCTCCAGCCCGCGCTCCAGTATCCAGGGGGTAAGCTCTGCCAGGGTCTCGGCCACCACGCCCTCCAGGTCCACCCGCGGCCAGTCACGCCGGCCTGGTCGCGGCTCCAGGCGGGCCAGGGTCAACAACTGGTTGACCACCCGGGCAAGGCGGTCGACGCCGCCCATCAGGAACTGCAGGGCCTTGTCCCGCTCGGCAGCGCTGTCTGCATTCAGGGCGTTCTGCGCATGCAGGCGCAGGATGGCCAAGGGCGTGCGCATCTCGTGGGCAGCGTCGGCGATGAAACGGTGTTCGCGGCGCAGCAGGTCGTCGATCTGCCCGAGCAGGCGGTTGATCGCCGCCTGCATCGGCTCCAGCTCCTTAGGCAACGGCACCAGCTGCAACGGCTCGAGCGACTCGGCGTGGCGGGCGCGGATCACCCTGGCCATGTTCTGCAGCGGCCGCAGCCCCCAGCCTATGGCCGCCCACACCAGCAAGGCCAGGGCCAGGCTGCCGAACAGGAATGGCAACAGCGTGTGCTGCACGATGCGTTCGATCAGGTCGTCACGCACGTCGTTGCGCTCGCCCACCCAGATCACCCAGTGTTTTTCCGGCACCGGCAAGACAAAACTGCGCCAACGGCGCCCATCCACCACCACGTCGGCAAAACCCGGCACCCGCGGCGCCTGCCCCAACTGCGGGGCGCTGGGCGTGTGTACCAGCAGCCCGCCGTCGTCGGCCCATACCTGGAAGGCCAGCTTGCTCTCGTAGCGGTGCCCCACCTTGTGGTGCCCGGCCTTGCTCAAGGCCTCGTCGAAGGCGCGGTACAACTCGTCACGGCTCTGCTCTTGCACCGGCAGGCTCATGATGCCCTGCAGCAGCCGGGCGTTCTGCGCCAGGTGGGCGTCGTACACTTCGTTAATTTCGTGGCGGCTGTCGTGATAGTTGTACAGCGCCAGCAACCCGCTGCCGACCAGCAACAGCAGCATCACCCGCCACAAAGTGCGTTGGCGCAACGAGCTCATGACTTGCGTTCCACCAGGTAGCCAATCCCGCGCACGGTGCGGATCAGGCCGTTGAACAGCTTCTTGCGCAGGTGGTAGATGTTCACTTCCAGGGTGTTGCTCTCCGGCTCTTCATCCCAGCCATACAGCAACTGGGTCAAGCGTTCGCGGGTGAACACCTTGCCCGGCTGGGCCAGCAGTTCGTGCAGCAGCAGGTATTCCTTGGGCGTGAGTACCACCGGCTGGCCCAGGTAGTGCACCTGCTGGCTGACCGGATCCAGGCATACCCCGGCATGCTCTATCAGCACACGGGCGCGGCCGCTACTGCGCCGCAGCAAGGCCCGCAAGCGGGCCTTGAGTTCGTTGAGGTCGAAGGGTTTGACCAGGTAGTCGTCGGCGCCGGCATCCAGCCCGGCAATGCGGTCATCGGTGGCGTCGCGGGCGGTCAGCACCAGCACCGGCAGGCTCTTCCCGGCCGCACGCAGGCGCCGCAGCAACTCGATGCCATCCAGGCGCGGCAAGCCCAGGTCGAGGATGGCCAGGTCGAACTCTTCGTGGCACAGGGCATGCAAGGCACTGGCGCCATCCTGCAACCAGTCGAGGGTATAGCCCTCGCGGCGCAGGCCGTCACAAATCCCCTCCCCCAACGCGGCGTCGTCTTCTACCAACAGCAAGCGCATGCTTAATCCTGTTTGTCCTTGATCGCTTTGAGTAAAGCATCGATTTCACCACGCCGGCCCTGGTCGGCCAACTCTCTCCCGGGCCGGGGCGGTGCCTGCAATGCCTTTTGCAGGGCGGCGCGGGCTTCGTCGTAGCGGTTTTGCCGGTACAGGTGGTCGGCCCAGAAATAGTTGCTGTCGATACCGTCCGGGTTGATCGCCAGCGCCTGGCGCAGCATGGCCTCGGCCTTGGCCTGGTCGCCGAAGCTCAATGGCCAGCCGGGCACCTGGTCGTACAGCGCGCCCAGGCTGGTGTAGGCCGAGCCTTGCAGCGCCTTGGGGTCCATGGCCAGGGCCTTTTCCAGGCTGGCGCGGGCGGCCTTGACCTTGCCCAGCGCGCCCAGCCCACCGGTGGCGCCGGCCCAGCTGCTGTTGACGATGCCGTCCCAGATCAGCGGCTCGGCCGAGCCCGGATGCTGGCGCACCAACGCCGCCGACTGTGCCGCCAGGGCCTCGAATGCCCCGGCACGCTGGGCTTCGGGCAGGTTATAGCGAACCACCGCCCAGCGCTGCTGGATGGCGTTGAGTTGCTGGGTACCGTTCTGGTCGAGGGCCCAGGTGAACGGGGCGATGGCCAGCAGGCTGGCCAGTATCAGACGTTTCATTTGCTCGACTCCTTGCTGTGCCAGTTGCTGTAGCGACGGATCAGCGGCAATTGCTTGCGCAGGGCGCGGTCGACCACGCCTGGCAGCATGCCGTTAAGGCGCACGAAGAGTTTCTCCGGCCAACCCAGGTACAGTTCGCTGCGCTCGGCCTGTACCGCGTCGAGCACCGCCCGGGCGACATCCTGTGGGTCATCGACGCCTACCTTCAACGCCTGATTAAGGGCCTGCGCGGCGCTACTGTTCATCGTCGTGCGGGTAGTGCGCGGTGCGGCATACAACACGTTCACCGAGGTGTCGGCAAGCTCCCGGCGCAATGCCTCGGAGAACCCGCGCAAGGCAAACTTGCTGGCGCAGTAGGTGGCATAGCCTGGGTAGCCGATGGAGCCGTAGATCGACCCCACGTTCACCACCAGCGCACTGGGCTGGGCGCGCAGCAGCGGCAGGCACAGGCGGGTGAGCTGCACAGCGGCCTTGATGTTGAGGTCGAACAACTCGTCGAGGGCGGCCTCGTCCATCTGTTCGAGCAAGGCGAAGCGGTTGACCCCGGCGGCGTTGATCAACAGGTTGCAACTACCCATCGCCCGCGCTGCCTCCAGCACGTCACGGCGGCCTTCGGCGCAGCGCAGGTCGGCCTGCTGCCAGCGCAATTGCCCAGGGTAGCGCGCCATCAGTTCGGTCAGCTTGCCCTGCTGCCGGCTGACCGCCAGTACGCGAGCACCGGCACTGCATAGCTGGGCCGCCAACTCCAGGCCGATGCCACCGCTGGCACCGGTGAGCACCGCCACGCAATCAGGCAAGCGCATGCTTTACCTCCTGCTGCGCGGTACGCGGCAGCCCTTCGAACATGGCGGTATACAGGCGATACACCACTTTGGCAGCGTGGATTACCGCCTGCTGGTCTTCGGGCTGGTCCAGACGGTTCATCAGGCCACGGTAGGTGGCCATGTGGTCCTGGTCCAGGGCGCCGTGGGAACTCAGGTAGCTGAACGCCTTGTCCGGCAGGCCGAGGCTGCTCTGCAGGGTACCGGCTGCCTGGGTGGCGAGGGCAATGCTGGTGCCTTCGAGCACGTTGACCATACCGAACAGCCCGACCGGGTTGCCACGGGCAATGTGGTCGTAGAGAAACGCCACCATCAGCTCGATGGGCAGTGCCGGCCGGCCGCCGGCCACCTGGTGCGGGTCGCCACCACAGGCGGCGATGTCATCGAGAATCCAGCGCTCATGGCCGTACTCCTCGTCGATGTACTCGCACACTGCGCCGCGCAGCCACTCAAGCCGCGCCGGCAAACGGGCCCCGCAGGCCATCATCAATGGCACGGTGTGCCGCACGTGGTGGTAGGCCTGGGTGAGAAAGGCCACATAGGCCTCGAGGCTGGCCTTGCCGGCCAGCGCGTCGCGGATGACCGGGACACTGAACAATGCCGTACGCTCGTCGGCGGTTTCCTGCTGCAGCATGTCGAAGAAAAGCATGGCAAACCTCGTAGATCATTGAAGGTCGGATAACAGGGACTGGTAACACCGCAGGATCTGTTCGCGGCGTGGCCGGCCGTTGGCGGTCAGGGTTTGCCCGGCGGCACTCAAAGGTTCGGGCAGACGCCGCCAGGCATGCACCCGGGCATAGTCCGGCAGGCCGGCATTGGCCTGGCGGATGGCCTGTTCCAGGGTGTGGTCGTCAGCCTGCGGGTCCAGCGGCCAGATCAACGCCAGGTTGTGTGCCAGGCCTTCGCCGTGGACGAACGCCTGGGCGATCACCCCGCCCTGGGTCAGTTCGGCCTCGACCCATTCGGGGTTGACGTTGCGCCCGAAGCTGGTGCTGTACTGGTGCTTCTTGCGCCCGGCCAGGTACAGGAAGCCGTCGCTGTCGAAATGGCCCAGGTCACCGGTCGACAACCACGGCTCGCTGAAGGGTGGTTCGCCCAGGTAGCCGAGCAACGCCGAACCGGCCACCTGCACTTCGCCATCTTCGGCAATGCGCACCTGCACATGCGGCAGCGGCCGCCCGACACTGCCCGCACGATGCGCCCCGGGGCGGTTGAGGCATACCACCGAAGCGCATTCGGACAAGCCATAGCCCTCGAACACCGGTAGCCCGATGGCCTGGGCCCGGGCCAGCAGGCTCGGCGCAACCCGCGCGCCGCCCACCGCCACGAAGCGCAACGGGCCGACCCGCATCAGGCCGCGCTCGATGGCGGTGACCAGCCCAAGCAGCAGTTGCGGCACCAGGATCAGGCTTTCGGCACCACTCAAGGCGATGGCGCCCAGCAATTGCTTGAAGTCGACCTGGCTGGCACCGCGAAAACCCAGTTGCGCCTGCGGATACAGGGCAATGCTCGCCCCGGCCAGCAGGGCCGCGTACAGGCCCAGGTTTTCCAGCAGCACCGCCAGAGGCAATACCGCCAGGTACTTGCCGGGCGCCGTGGGCCGGCTGGCAGCCTCCAGCTCACGCGCTACCCGCAGCATGGCCTCGGCGCTCAGGCATACGCCCTTGGGTGCACCGGTACTGCCGGAGGTGTAGGTGACTTTCGCGGTGCCCGGCGGCAAGGGTGCGGCCGCTGGCGGCTGCCGGCTCCAGAAGCGCTCACCGGCAGTGAAGCCGCTGGCGTGCAGGTCGTCAGCGAAAGCCTCTTCGGCCAGCGCCAGCACCGCCCCGCTCTGTGCCAGGCAGTGGCGGCGCTGGGCGCTGCTGAAGAACGCCGGCAGAATAACGATGGGGCGCCCCGCGAACAGCGCCGCCAGGTCCCAGAACAGCGCCTCGGGACCGTTCTCCAGGGCCAGGGCGAAAGTGCCCGGTGGCTGCGCGCTCAGCCAGGCCTGGCGTTGCTCGACCTCGTCCAGCAATTGTTGATAGGTAAACGGCCCGCCAAGGCCCAGCAACGCCGGTTGCGCCCCTCGGTGGCGGGCATGCAGTTGCAACACTTCCCTGAACAGCTGGCATTCACGCGGCATGGCCGGCCTCCTGCACGCTCGCGGGCAAGCCCAGCCGCTCGAAAACGCCGCCGCGGGCCAGGGCTGCATGGCCGTAGCCGATGTTGCCGACAAACACTTGCGGGTGCTGCGCGTAGTAACTGCCCCAACTGTCGGCATCGCCGTTCAGCCGGCCAGGGTCGGCCACAGCCAGCGCCGTCGGCACCAGGCCCAGGCGATGAAAGCTGTTGACCAGGGTCGCGGCACCGGTGAAGGCCACCCACTGCAAACCGCGGGCGGCCAGCAACCAGGTCACGGCAATGATCATGATCCGCGCGCTGCCGGCGCTGAGCGCGGCCAGGTTGCCCACTTCGACCAACTGTGCACGGCTCACCGAGCTGCCAGACAGCCGGGTCACGGCCGCTTCCAGCGGCTCATCCAGGTAACGCTCGAGGAAGGTCGGCCCACTGCTGGCCAGGCGTACGCCGGCGGCGGCCATCAGGCGCCCGTGGCTGTCATGCAGGCCGAGCAGTTCGGGCAGGTAGTGCTGCACGTCGGCGTGGTGCGCGCAGGCAAAGCGGGCGTGAATGAACTGTTCCAGCTCGTCGCGCCCGGGCTCCCCCGGGCGTTTCAGCGTCATGCGGGCAAGGCGCTCGCCGTGGCTGCCGATAGCCAGTGGAAACAGGCTGGCGCTGTCTGCCTGAGTCATGGCGGTCCCCCTTTCAAGTCAGGTGTTGGGGGCAGTATCAGGGGGCAATCTGAAGCCAATCTGAAGTGCTACATTTGCCATTGCCCTCACGCGCACCAACAAGGAAAACAGATGCGCCACGAATTCAGCGAAGTGCTCAACGACCTGGTCGACTACTTTTTGCTCGGCGATATCCAGTTGCTCGAGCGCTTCAAGCAACAACATGAATTGCCCGACGACCTTGCCCATGCCTTCACCCACGGCGACAGCGGCGACCAGGCCGTGCGCGAAGGGGTCGTGCTGCCACTGGCCGGGGTCGATAACCTGCCCTACCGCATCCTGTTCACCCTGGACAACCATACCCCGGCCCTGCGCGAACCCGGCAGCCGCCTGAAGCACCGCCGCAATGGCTATGTGCTGCAGGTCAAGCACGGTGCGCTGATGCTGTACACCTGGCGCATCCTGCAGCACTTCACGCCCAAGACACTGGGTGACCTGATGGCGCGTTACCAGGTGCCGGGGCGGCCGATCATCGAGCTGGACAATGGCTGGTATGACGTGGAGGTGCTGGCGGGTGCACTGGTGCGGGACGGGCTGTACGAGCCAGCGTTCGAGTTCGTGTTGAAGAAGCGCTGGAGCCGCGGCGAGGCTGCCGGGGTGGATACCGGATATGCCTTTGGGTTGCGTGGGTATTTCGACTGATGGGTTGACTGTGCCGGCCTCTTCGCGGGCTTGCCCGCTAAGAGGCCGGTACAGGCAGCCTCAACTTCAAGTGTGGTTGATATCGCGGTCCTTGGTCTCTGGCAGGAAGAAGATCCCTAGCACCGCCGTCATCACTGCAATCACGATCGGGTACCACAAGCCGTAATAGATATCCCCGGTCGCCGCCACCATGGCAAACGCCACGGTCGGCAGGAAGCCGCCGAACCAGCCGTTGCCGATGTGGTAAGGCAGCGACATCGAGGTGTAGCGGATGCGTGCCGGGAACAGCTCCACCAGCCAGGCCGCGATCGGCCCGTAGACCATGGTCACGTAGATCACCAGAATGGTCAGCAGCAACAGCACCATCGGGTAGTGGATCTTCGCCGGGTCGGCCTTTTCCGGGTAGCCAGCTTCCTTCAACGCCCCGGTCAAGGTCGCGGTAAAGGCATCGCTCTGTGCCTTGAAGTCCGCTGCCGCCAGGCTGCGTCCATCAAAGCTTGGCAGCACCCGTTCACCAATGCGGATCTGCGCCACGCTGCCAGGTTCTGCCGCTTCGTTGGTATAGGGGATGGCCCGCTTGGCCAGCAGGCTCTTGGCGATATCGCACGAACTGGTGAATTTGGCCTTGCCCACCGGGTCGAACTGGAACGCGCACTGGGCAGGGTCTGCCATCACCACCACCGGGTTCTGCTCCTGGGCGACGAACACGTCCGGGTTGCCGTACTGGGTCAGTGCCTTGAAGATCGGGAAGTAGGTCAGCGCGGCGATGATGCAACCGGCCATGATGATTTTCTTGCGGCCGATGCGGTCGGACAGGCTGCCGAAGAAGATGAAGAACGGTGTGCCGATCAACAGCGAACCGGCAATCAGCAGGTTGGCGGTCTGCGGCTCGATCTTGAGCATCTGCAACAGGAAGAACAGCGCATAGAACTGCCCGGTGTACCACACCACGGCCTGGCCGGCAGTGCCACCGAGCAGCGCCATGACCACCACCTTGAGGTTGTCCCAGCGGGCGAACGATTCGGTCAGTGGCGCCTTGGACGCCTTGCCCTCGGCCTTCATCTTCATGAACACCGGCGACTCGTTGAGTTGCATGCGGATGTACACCGAAATCGCCAGCAGCAGTATCGACAGCAGGAATGGCACTCGCCAGCCCCAGGCCTCGAACACCTCGTTACCCATGGCCGTGCGGCAGGCCATGATCACCAGCAGCGAGAGGAACAGCCCCAGGGTGGCCGTGGTCTGGATCCAGGCGGTGAAAAAGCCGCGCCGGCCCTTGGGTGCATGTTCGGCCACGTAGGTGGCCGCCCCGCCGTACTCGCCACCCAGTGCCAGGCCCTGCAGCAGGCGCAGGCTGATGAGGATGATTGGCGCTGCCACGCCGATCGTGGCATAGCTGGGCAACAGGCCCACCACAGCGGTGGACAGGCCCATGATGACGATGGTGATGAGGAAGGTGTACTTGCGCCCGATCATGTCGCCCAGGCGACCGAACACGATGGCGCCGAATGGCCGCACGGCAAAGCCGGCGGCAAAGGCCAGCAAGGCGAAGATGAACGAGGTGGTTTCATTGACCCCGGCAAAGAAGTGCTTGGCGATGATCGCCGCCAGAGAGCCGTAAAGGTAGAAGTCGTACCATTCGAATACCGTGCCCAGGGACGAGGCGAAGATGACCTTGCGCTCCTCCCGGGTGATACCGCGTTGGGGCGCGCTGCCCGTGGATGTGCTGTCGAGAACCGCCATGGGGTGCCTCCGTCTTGTCGTCATGCAGGCCGGGAGCACCTCATATTTTTTTCACCGTCGCACCCAGGCCCTGGGGGGCTTGCTTTGGATATGCGAAGCACGACGAGGCTGGCCGCCTCGGATCGCAGCAAGGTAAATGAAGCATAATAGGCTTTGCCGGGATATCCACCTGAACCTTGCGCAATCCCTACCGCTTGCGGGTGTGCAGGTTGCTCATGGAGCCTCCGTTGCCAATACCGGCCCTTTCAGCTCGACCTGGTTGCCATCGGGGTCGTAGCAGTACAGCGACAGCCCCTCGCCTTCGGCGCCATAGCGTTTTTCGGCAGGTTCGACTTCAACCCCTGCAGCTTGCAGGTAGGCCGTAAGTGCCGCCTCGTCGAATGGCTCGATGCGCAGGCAGAAATGGTGCAGGTTGCGCCCCTCGGCCCCGGGTGCCGCACCACCTGGCTGGCCCAGGGGACCGTCCAGGGTCACCAGGTCGATCATCGCCGTGCCCGTGGCCAGGTGGACCATGCCCAGGTCTTCGCGCACGCGGCTGACCGTGCAGCCGAGCAGCTCGGTGTAGAAGGCGACGCTGCGCTCCAGGTCGCTGACCCGCAGAACGAGGTGGTCGATGTGCTTGATGACGAATGGTCGCATGCCAAGGCTCCTTGTGGCCGCTGGATTCCTGTGGGAGCGGGCGTGCCCGCGAATCAGGCGTTGCAGTGAATGGCACGGGCTTCGCCCGCTCTCATGGAACTGCACATAACTCATTGAATTAGCAGGGACCCTGTGGGAGCGGCTTTAGCCGCGAACACCGGCGCAGCCGGTGCCATGCACCGCGTTGGATTCTTCGCGGCTAAAGCCGCTCCCACAGGGTACGAGGATCGCTTGCGAATTCAGTTATCTGCGCGACAGCGCAGCCCAAAGAGCTGGACAACCTCCCACAAGGGATCACGCAAGCCCGATGAGATTCACCACCATAGCCCACGTGCGCATGGCATGACCATATGCAGTTATTCGTTTACCAACCGTTGCAGAACGCCCCCTTCATGACGGGTGAGGATGCGCAGCAGTTGATCGACCAGCGCCCGGTCCGGCGCATCCAGGTGGAAGTGGTGCCCGCCCGGATGCCAGGAGATCTTCGCCTGGCTGGGCAAGGCCGCCTGGCGCCGGGTAAAGGCTTCGCCGGTGAATGCCCCCTGGCGCCCGAACAGCAGGTACAACGGGCAACGGATCTGGCTGAGCAGGTCACAGGCTTCGCGCTCGGTCAGCGGCATGGGTTCGGGCAGCACCAGACGTGGGTCGTGGCGCCAGCAATAGCCCTCGCCCAGTTGCAGCAGGTCACGCAGCGCCAGCAGCCGTGCCGCCTCTTCCGACAGTTCGGTGTCCAGGCGCTCGCGGCGTTGTTCCAACGCCGTGTCCAGGTCCTCGAAACGGTCGACGTCCGGCTCGGAAAAACCCTGCAACTGGCTGCGCTGCACCATGCGCTTGAGCCGGTAGGCCCGGGCCAGGTGCTGCACGCGGTCATCCTCGGCCACCGTGAACGGTGCGCCCATGCCGTCGAGGAAGGTCATGCTGGCAATACCGCTGGTCATGGCCGCCAGCAGCGATGCCACCCCGGTACCCATGCCATGGGCCAGCACATGGAATTGCGACAGGCCCAGGCTGTCGGTCACTGCCAGCATGTCCTCGGCATGTTCCCACAGGTAGTAACCACTGTCGTGGCGGCGATGGTCCGAGCGGCCATGGCCAACCAGGTCGGGGGCGACCACGAAGCAGCCGTCGAGCATCGGTGCCAGGCGTTCGAACGAGGCGGCGTTGTCCAGCCAGCCGTGCAGAGCCAGCACCGGGATGCCGTCCTCCGCCCCCCAGGTGCGTACCGCTATTTCAATACCGTCGAGGTCCAGCAGGTGATCCTTGGGACTGCACAGCGAATGCATCGTAGTTCTCCCTGATAGAACGCCGGCCCATGGCCAGGCATCACATGACGCCGGCCCATACCCCACGTGCCGGCGTCATCCACACGACATGCCTACCCCATGCCTTGCCCCACCATCTCCCAACAGCCCTGCCCGCGCTGCTCCCCTACCGACGCTCTCGTGCACAGGACCGACCTGTGCGTTCAACTAAATACCACCGCATGCCGAGGCGAAACCTGTCGACTGGCCCCTCCATCGACAACGGAGACTTCAGCATGTCCAGCACACCCATGCCTTTCCATCAGGCCCAGATTGTCCGTAACCTGCCTGACTGGTGCCGAACGATGTACCCTGACCATACCCGCCGCGTCGTTCAGAGCATCCGCAAGGACTACCTCGACGAAAACGGTTCACCTTACGCCTGGTACGCCGCAGCCAGCGATGAAGACCAGGCGCGTTTACGGCAGCTGATCAGCGCCCGCGATGCCGAGTTCAAAGCTCTGCGAGCCTTGCTCGAGGACTTCAGGCAGATCAGCGAATTCTGCAAGCCTTTGCTCGAGAGCCGGTTGGGCCCGGATGTCAAAGCGGACAAGGCCCAGTACCTGCACCAGCCGTTCAAGGTGTACACCACGCTGGTGAATATCCCCGGCCTCGATTTCTCACTCGGCGGTGACGAGACGTACATCAAGCGCCCCGAAGGGCCGCCACAGAAGCGCACGCTGCTGGAGGCCGCCCTGCACAATTTCGAAGGCACCGACGAAGTGGGCCCGTTCGACACCCTGACCCTTGGCACGGACGACGACGCCTCACTTCCTGGGCTGGAACCCGAAGCGTTCGTGAACCTTTGCCGAAGCCTGGACCTGGGCCGGCAGTATCAAGACCACCTGCAGAGTATCTATGAAGGCCCCAGAAAAGCCGCGATCGAGCAGCAGTGGATCGATGCAAGCCAGCAGGCACTGAAAACCGAGGCGATGATCGCTTACCTCAAGAGCCTGCTGACGCTCAAAGGTCGCGATGCCCTGGTACAGCTATGCGACAACGAAAGCACGCCTCGCTATGGCGAACACAAGCTTCGCTGCTGGCGCTTCAGCCTGCTCGGCATCCCGATTCATGGCGTACTGCTGCTGGGCCCTGATGAAGCCGACCAGACCAACCCCTGCATGCTCTACATTCCCCAGGATGCACAACACCCGCTGAGGGAGTTCGCTTCTTTGCAAAAGGCCGGTGCTCACATACGTCAACGCCTGCTGCAAACCACGTTTCGACAGCACTTGATCAGCTTCGCTGACAAGGACCACCAGGTCGAGTTCAGCCGCAAGCTCGAACATGCCCTGTTCGAGCAGGGTACCTCCACGCGCAGACCCAAGGACAAGCCTGAACTGCACTTCAAGCGAACCCGCCTGGCGCTTCCCATCTGGCAGGTGCTTTACAAAGACCACAAGCGCCGCCTCAAGGCAACTGCCAGAACGATCGCGGTACCAACCGCCGATGCCGATGCCAAGGCACGCAAGGAACGGCTGCAACACTGGCTGGACGCCGGCATGAACGTTCTGAACGTGGCCGCCTTCTTCGTGCCTGGGCTGGATGCCGCGATGCTTGGGGTATTCGCCTACGACCTCATGGATTCGGTGTTCACCGGGTTCGAAGCCTGGGAAGAAGGCGATACCCAGGAAGCACTGCAACAACTCGAGTCGCTGGCCATCAATGCCGCCGTTGTTGCCGGCTTCGCCGCCGGCAGCAGCGCGCTCAAGGCATCGGGGTTCGTCGATGCGCTGGAAAGTGTATTGAAAGGTGGCCGCGAACGGCTTTGGCACCCAGACATGGGCCCTTACAGCACCTCGGACTCCTTGCCGGTCGGAGTGCCGACAAATTCCGAAGGGCTCTACATCTTCGATGGCAAAAGCCACGTCTGGCTTCAAGGCAAACTGTATGAGGTGTTCGAAACCGGCGGGCAGTGGCATGTGCGTCACCCGAACGCCCCCGATGCCTACGCACCGGCCTTGCGCTACCTCGGCGACCAGCGTTGGCAATTGGCGCATGACAACCCGCTCGAATGGGACGATGCGCAGTTGCTCGAAGGGCTGGGCCAATTCAGCCAGGGGCTGGATGCATCGGAGCAACTTGCCGCCTTGCGTATAACCGAGGTCGATGCAGACACCTTGCGTCACAGCCAAGTCAACGGTTCGCGGCCCCCGGCTCTGTTGGCCGATGCCTTGCTGCGCCTGCGACTGACCAACGACGTGCAGAGCATCATCACCCGAGTACGTCATGGCCTGCCTTTGGCTGCACATATGAACTTCGCGCTGCCCGAACTGGTACAGATGCCTGGCTGGCCTGCGCATTACAGGCTGAAAGTCTTCACCGGTGCCGAAAAATGGGGGGAGGCAGCCTACTTCGGTGCGGAGCCAAAAGCCGACACGTTGCAGATCGAGATCGGCCGCGCGGAGCTTGACGATGGTGAACTGAGCAAGATTGTCTTGGCCGAAATGGATGAAGATGTCATAAAACAGCTGCTACCCGATACGCCAGTTGAGCAGCGCCCGAAAGCCCTTGACGAGCTATTGGCCAACCGCCTGTCAGCGCGTCGTCGCGAAGTCTTCGAGAGCATGCTGAAAAGCCATCGCGCAGCGCTTGGCGACGAAGCGAAGACCTTGGGCCGCCAGTTCCCCAGTTTGCCTGACAATGCCCTGGAAGAACTTGTCGCGCATGCCAACAGCGCCGAACGCGATCGCCTGAAAAGCGGACGTGTGCCCTTGCGCGTGGCTGAAGAAGCCCGCTACCTGCAGGCCCGCGCCCGCCTCGATCGTGCCTTGACCGGCCTGTACCGAGCAGACCTGGCCAATGCCGACAGCCAACTGCTGCGCGATGCATTGGTAGCCGAACAGCCGCAGGCGACTGAAGTCGAAGTGTTCGCCAGCGCCGTCGCCGACCGCTCGGGCTGCGCCGCACTGCTGGGCCAGCAGCCAATCAAGCCAGGCTTTCGCTCGCCCATGCGCCTGGCACATGGACGATTCGGTTACCCACTCAGTGGCCGAGGAACAGGCCCGATCAGCGCATACGCCGCAACACGTCGGCTCAAGTCACTTTACCCCTCGCTGAACAGCAACGAGATCAGCGCCCTGAGGGCCGAACTGAGCCAGACCGGTGACCTGGGCGCGGCAGTGCGGCAACTGCAGGCAGAGTGGCAAGGCCTGAAACGCTATCTGGATAGGTGGTACATGAGCCCAGACGACATCAACAAGCGTCTCGAGCGACAAAAATGCGCCGAGCAAATCGAGGCTGCTTGGCGGCGGGAGGGTCCCGGCGACCTGGGCACGCTCGTTCTGGAGCAAATGCAGTTGCACGAGTTGCCAGCGATCACAGCCAGCCTACCTCACATCCGTGAGCTCAAGCTGCACGAGCTGCAACTGAGACGACTGGACAGCGCATTCCTGTCACGCTTCCCCAACCTGCAAGTGCTGGAAGTCAGCAACAACCGCGAAATCGACGGGGAAGCGCTGTTCCAGGCACTTGAATCGGTGCCTAGGCTGCACACGCTGGACCTGTCCAACAACACCCTTGCTACCCTTTCACCCACCGCACAGCGCGTGCTGGCAGCGATGCCGAACCTGCGCCGGCTGAACCTGCGGCGCAACCAGCTGACACTGGATGAAGCGACATTGAGGTTCCTCTGCGGTCGGCCTCTGGATGTCCTGAAGCTGGGGCACAATAGCATCACGCTCGATGAAAACCTCGCCACGCGCTTCCAGGACATGATCCATCCGCAGCAACTGGAGCTGGACTTCAACCCGCTGCAGCACGCACCTGATGTGCGCTACATGGCGCGGTTGCAGCACCTGAACCTGTCCGATGCTCACCTGCAGGCCTTTCCCCCTGGCTTGAGCAACCTGATGAACCAGTTACAATACCAGCTGCGCTACCTGGACCTCTCATCCAACCAAATTCGCCATGTTCCGGGCCTGGCAAGCATCCTGGGCAGTCCGTATGCGCGGGACGTCGCTGCGCGGTTGCCCGAGCGCCGCTGGTTCTTCAACTACAACAATCTGGAAGCCGAGTCGGCCAGGCGCCTGCGAGCCAGCGGCGTCAATGTCTTCGAGCACGCCCCCGACAGGCAGGAGTGGCAAGGGTTCTGGCGCGGTGCCGCGACCGACGATCAGAGGCAACTTTGGTCCGACCTGTTCGATCAGAACGATAATGGCGACCTGCAGGCAGTGTTGGAGCGCCTTACCGAATCGTTGGAAGCAAGAAGGGATCCCGAAGGCCTGCGTGCGCGAGTGTGGGAACTGTTGGAGCACGCCCGTGGGGACACAGCTCTGCGCGAACGTCTGAACGAGGTGGCGCAATCCTTCCCCCCAACTTGCGGTGATGCCGGCGCCGAAGCACTCAGCGCTCTGGAAGTGGAGCTGCTGGCGAACCAGGCGTCAGGTTGGGCACGGGATACGGCCAAGCCGCTACTCGACCTTTACCGCAAGCTGTATCGTCGCGAGAAAGTCAACGAACTGGCCGATCGCATCAGCCTGCGACGCGGCCTGCGCAAGCAGGCGCTACAGGAACATGCCGCCCAGTTACCGGCTCGAGATGAGCTGGATGTCCCGGCGGCCTTCCCCGATACGGACCTGGCCATTGGCCTGGTTGACGACATCGAAGTCCGCCTGGCACTGCGCCAGTCCTTGAGCGGTAAGCTCGATTTCCCCGAGCCCAGCAGCGGCATGCTCTATCGCGATACCGCAAGGATCAACCAGCAAATCATCGACAACGTTCGCGCTGCCGTGCTGGAGCTCGATGCGGACACCACCGCCAGGCAGCAGTGGATCAGCGAACAACCGGCCTGGGTTGGCTACCTCAAGCGCCAATATGCCAGTCAGTTCGAAGCCATTAGCGACTTCTGGCGCCCAGGCCTCGATTACCTCTTTTATTGCCTGGACGAAAGCCAGGAGCCGATCACTTACCTGGACAACGCGATAATAAAAGTATTGTTCCCGAAAAAGCCCATACCGGCGCTGGACGAAAACGGCACATTGCGCAGGGTTCCGTTCAATGAGCAAGCGTATGTCAAGGCCACGAACGCCTTGACCCAGGCACAGCAGGAGGTAGAAGCCGGGCTACTGCTGAGCCTTACCCGGCAAGCGGACATCCTCGATGCCTGAACACTGATCAATGACCACGCAGGTCTTCGAAGAAGGCCTGCCGCCCATCCACCTGGCTCGACGCACGCGGCGCTGCCGCCGCCTCTGCGTTGGCCGCCTCCACATGCCAGTAGCAGTGCCTGACCGCGCGGGTTACCGCCACGTAGGCCAGGCGCTGCACCTCTTCCTTCTGCGCGGTATCGAACGGCTGGGCATCACCGGCCTTGCCCAGCCCGGCCTGGCGATACACCTGGTTCTTGTAGGGCGAGCTGGTCAGGTACTGGCAGTCGCCCAGCATGAACACTGCATCGGCCTGCAAGCCCTTGGCACTGTGGTAGGTCAACTGGCGCAAACGGCGCTGCTCGGCCGGCAACGCCGCTTCGGCGTGCAGCACGCCTTGCAGGTGCTCGTTCATCAGCGCCCTGTCGCTGCCCTTGCGGTAAAGCATCATCACCGTCTCGCCACGCTGGTAGTGCTCGATCAGCGTTTCACCCAGGGCGGCCTCGTCACGGTCGAACACTTTTACCGGCGAGCCTGGCAACTCGGCCGCCGGGCCACTGGCCCGGGCTTTCTTGCCGGCTATCGCCGGGGTGCCCTTGACCAGGTGCTCGGCCGCGTCGATCACCTGCTGCTGGCAACGGTAGTTGTCGACCAGCATCACCCGGGTGTTGGCCGGCGACGGGAAGGCCTTGTTGAACTCCATGAAGTACTTGGGCGAACTGCCACGCCAGCCGTAGATCGACTGCCAGTCGTCGCCCACACACAGCAGCGACGAATGCTGCGCATGGCGCCCGATGTGCATCGCCGGGCCGCGCCGGCGGATCTCGGCGAGGCTGGCCCGCAACCAGCTGACGATCTGCGGCGACACATCCTGGAACTCGTCGATCATCAGGTGCGCCAGCGGCCGCAGCAACGGGTCGGGCAGCAGTTGCAGGTTTTCCGGGTTGTTCTCGCCGAACAAGGCGAACATGCGGTTGTAGCTCATCACCGGCGGCGACTGGTCCAGCAGGTGGGCCTCCAGGGCCTTCCAGTACAGGGCCAGGGCCTCGAAAAACAGCGCATCGCTGTCGCCGGAGGGGAAGCTCATCGCCGCCACGGCAGTGTTCACTTCCAGGCCGAGGTTCTCGATGAAATTCGCCGCGCCGACAAAGGCATCGAGCAGTGGCGACGGGGCCAGTTCGCCCTTGACCTTGTATTCGAAGCCGGGGCCGGCCACGGCATCACCGGCCAGCGAGGCTGCCAGGCGCCGGGCCATGGCGTAGTTGTCGAGCCAGATCAGCGGCTGGTCGCAGAAGGCCTGCAACAGGGTGCGCTTGACCGCCCACTCGGCACGCACCGCCAGCTTGGCGCCGGGGCGCTGGTACTGCGCGCTTTCCGCCGGGTCGAAGCCCAGTACGAGCAAAGGCCCCTGGCCGGCCAGACGACCATGCACATGGAAGCGGCTGCCACGGATCTCGATGGTCTCGCGGCAGGGTTCGATGCCCTTGATCGGCCAGGCGCCGGCGGCGAACCACAGGTCTTCGATCACATCGCACAGCTCTTCGTCGCGCTGGGCAGCCAGCTGGGTTACCTGGGCGCGCTTCTGCACATCGGGGTTGTTCGGGTCCAGCGGCTTCAGTTGCAGGGCTTCGCTGCGCAACAGGCCGACCAGCTCGGCAAAGCGCGGGCTCTCGCTCAGCAGGGTGCTGTAGCACTGGTTCAGCTGCTGGCGCTGGGCATCGTTCAGGCGCAGGTCGAACGGGTTGCTCTCGGCCTCGGCTTCACGCCCGGCCGGCATCTCGTTGCCCAGCGTTTCGAACGCGCGCACCTGGCCAAAGCCCGGCAGGCTGCGCACCAGCGGCAGGATGCGCGAATGGAAGGTGCGCACCAGCTCGCGGGCCTGCGGCGGTTGCAGGTTGATCTGCCACAAGGCGAAAACCTGCAGCAGGCGCTTGATGAAGTCCTTGCGCGACTCGCGGGTGAAGGTGACCACGGTCATCGCATCCAGCTCGTAGCCCAGGTAGTGGCGCAACAGCAGGATGCGCAGCACCAGCGAGGTGGACTTGCCCGCCCCGGCCCCTGCCACCACGCAGGTGGACGGTGTGTCACTGAAAATCAGCTTCCATTGCGCGGCACTGGGTTGCGCCTCGGCGGGCAGGCGCTGGGCGACATCGGCCTTGAAGCGCTTTTTCAGCTCGGCAGTCAGCGGCAGGCGCCAGTCATCGAACAGGTTGTCATCCCGGCCCGGCACGGCGGCGGTGTCTGGCCGGGTGTCGCGGATCACCAGCACCTGGCGCCCGGCCTCGTAACCTTCCACCCGCCCGCGTTCGAACCCTTCGCGCACGCCATCGGCATGGCCACTGCGCTGGCCGCTGGCGTGGCCGAGGAACCAGGAGTCGCGGTGCTGGGCCTGCAGGCGGGTCAGGCCACGCCCCAGCAGGCGGGCCGCCAGGCGGCGAAACCAAGGCAGTTGTGCAGGAGGGGTAAGGTCGGCGGGGGCCTGGGGTTGCTCGTGGGCCACGGTCACTCCGTTGAAAAACAAAATCAGCGGGCATGTTCGCCGCATCGACAAAAAATCGCCAGCGAATGCTTGCAGATCAGTGGATTAGGCGATGAAGCGAATAAAACACTCTATCGCATCAAATCAACTTTACTGATTGTTTTAAGCCGATATTTACGCTTATTTTCGATGCTTCTTTGACGCATCATGGCCTCATTCCACTGATTCAAGGAGCACGACCATGCTGCAACTGCGACCGTTCGAAAGCCTCGGCCACGCCAACCACGGCTGGCTCGACGCCCACCACCATTTCTCGTTTGCCGAGTACTACGACCCGGCGCGCATGCACTGGGGCAACCTGCGGGTGTGGAACGACGACCTGATTGCTGCCGGCAGCGGCTTCCCGCCGCACCCGCACCGCGACATGGAAATCATCACCTATGTGCGTGAAGGCGCGATCAGTCACCAGGACAGCCTGGGTAACAAAGGCCGTACCGAAGCCGGTGACGTGCAGGTGATGAGCGCCGGCACTGGCATCGTGCATAGCGAGTACAACCTGGAAGACGTCGACACGCGTATTTTCCAGATCTGGATCGTGCCGGAGCGCACCGGCGAAGCACCGCAATGGGGTACCCGGCCGTTCCCCAAAGGTGAGCGTGGCGAAGGCTTCGTGACCCTGGCCAGCGGCCGTCCGGGCGATGAGGACAGCCTGCAGATCCGCACCGATGCGCGGCTGGTGGCTGCCACCCTGCGGGCCGGCGAAACTGCCGAGTACCGCTTCGATGCCGCACGCCGGGGTTACCTGGTGCCGGCCAAGGGGCTGGTGGAGGTCAACGGGCTGCGTGCCAAGGCGCGCGATGGCGTGGCGATCGAGCAGGAGGAAGTGCTGCGGGTGACCGCCATCGAGGACAGCGAGATCGTGCTGGTGGATGTGGCCTGAGGCTTTCGCCTTGCCACGCGTTCTGTGTAGGAGCGGCCTTGTGTCGCGATGGGGCTGCGCAGCAGCCCCTCGATTTCAGCTGCGCTGCACATATCGCCGGGGCTGCTTTGCAGCCCTTTCACGACACAAGGCCGCTCCCACAGAACTGCACATGACTCATTGAATTAGCGGGGACTCTGTGGGAGCGGCTTTAGCCGCGAACACCGGCGCAGCCGGTGCCATGCACCGCGTTGTATTCTTCGCGGCTAAAGCCGCTCCCACAGGGTACGCGGACCGCTTGCGAATTCAGTTCTCTACGTGACAGCGCAGCGCAAATGCATGCCCGCATGATGACTGCATGCACTAGCCTCGTGAGGCCAGTTCGGCGAGCACCTCGGCCGAGGTAGTGACCTGGCGGAAGTGATGCTTCCACAGGTCGATGCCCATCTTGCCCGACCTGTCGAGTGAAGAGCCTATCGTCATGTCGGTGACCAGGGTAGGCATCAGCCCCGCATCGAACAGGGCAAAACCGGCGGCCAGCACGCAAGTTTCGGTCTGCAGCCCACATACCAGCACCCTCTCCACGCCCAGTTGCCGGATGTACTCGATGGCCTCTGCGCTCTGCCCGTAGCCATGCTTGACGAACACCTGGTCGGCTTCGACCAGGCTCTCGTCCTCCGCCGCCGGGTGCCAGCCGAGCTGGCGCTCGAACGGCGTGACCTGTTCATCGTGCAACTCGACCGAGGCAATGGTGGGGATGTTCGCCGACAACCGGCGCAGGCCATCGACCAGCCACTCGGGCGGGCTGAAGGTGGACTGGACATCGACAATGAGCAAAACCTGGCGCATGGGCGGATTCCGGGCATGGGCAAAGGCGCGGAGTATAACGCGATCGCCTGTGGCAAAGGCCTCAATGCCACGCTGCCTGGTTGTCCCCCTGGCGGAAGAATGCCCTCAGGTGCTCGACGAAACACGACACCTTGGCCGACAGGTTCAGGCGTTCCAGGTACACCGCATAGATATCCGCAGGCGGCGTCTGGTAATCGCCAAGCACCTCCACCAGGCGCCCGCTGCGCAGGTGATCGGCCAGGTTCCACTCGGCCCGCAACAGAATGCCCTGCCCGTCCAGCGCCCAGTTCAGGGCGACCTCGCCATCATTGGTGCTGAGGCTGCCATGCACCTTCACCGATTCGCTCTGCTTGCCGCGGCTCAGCCGCCAGATACCGAACGCGGCGTCATTCTGGCGTAACACGATGCAGTTGTGGCTGGCCAGGTCCTTCGGCGCTTCGGGGGTACCGTGGGCTTCCAGATAACCGGGCGACGCACACAATCGGCGGCGGTTGGCTGCGATCTTGCGGGCGATCAGCCGCGAGTCGGGCAGCTCGCCAAAGCGGATGGCCACGTCGATGGCGTCGTTCGGCAGGGCAATGGGGCGGTCGGTCAGGTGCAGTTGCACCTCCACTTCGGGATAGCGCTTGGCAAACGACGACACCGCCGGCCCCACATGGGTACGGCCAAAGCCCAGCGGCGCATTGACCCGCAGCAAGCCCTTGGGCTCGGCACGGCTGCTGGACACCTGCCGCTCCATTTCCTCGATCTCGTCCAATATGCGCTTGGCATTCACCAGGTAAGTCTCGCCCTCGGCGGTAAGGCTGATGCTGCGTGTGGTGCGGTTTAGCAGGCGCACGCCCAGGCGCTGTTCCAGCTGCGCCAGGCGCTTGGAGACCGCTGGCGGGGTCAGGTTCAGTTCGCGAGCGGTGCCCGCCAGGCTACCCACCCTGATCAGCTGGGTGAAGAACGCCAGCTCCGATACCGGATTCATAATTAACCTGAGGGAAACAATGAGTTGAATTTCATTGTATTACAGCATTTTTGAAAAACCATTACCTTTTGCCCTGCGTGATTAACCACAAGAAAGCTGGGCTCTTCGGCCGCCAAGGCTAGGTGTGACCTGCACCCTCACGAGCAGCCCGGCCGCCAGATAAATCCGACTCACAACAATAATTCGGAGACGGCAATGGCCAAGCGATTGTTCGGCAAGCTCTACGTACAGGTATTGATCGGCGTAACCCTCGGGGTGCTGATCGGGGTGTTCTGGCCGCAGGTTGGCGCTGATCTGAAGCCCGTCGGTGATGCCTTCATCAAACTGATCAAGATGGTCTTCGCCCCGATCATCTTCGCCACGGTGGTGCTGGGCATCGCCAAGATGGAAAACATGAAGGAACTCGGTCGCGTCGGCGTACGCGCGCTGATCTACTTCGAAGTGCTGTCCACCTTTGCCCTGGTGCTTGGGCTGGTGGTGGTCAATATCGTGCAGCCCGGCCAGGGCATGAACGTCGACCCCGCCACCCTCGATGCCAAAAGTATCTCCACCTACACCGCCGCGGCAGCCGGCAACAGCGGCGGCTTCATCGACTTCCTGCTGCATGTGATACCCGGCAGCGTGACCGATGCCTTCGCCAAGAACGAGATCCTGCCGATCCTGCTGTTCAGCACGCTGTTCGGCATCGCCCTCTCCCACCTGGGCCCGCGCGGCAAGCCGATGGTGGATGTGCTGGAAGCGTTCTCCCACGGCATGTTCTTCATCGTCGGCATGATCATGCGCGTGGCACCGCTGGCCGCCTGCGGGGCCATGGCCTTCACCGTGGGCAAGTACGGGCTGGGCTCGATCGTTTCGCTGGGCAAGCTGATGGCGACCATGTACCTGACCTGCTTCCTGTTCGTGGTGGTGGTGCTGGGCGCCATTGCCCGGCTGTGCGGCTTCAACCTGTGGAAGTTCCTCAAGTACCTCAAGGAAGAACTGTTCACGGTGCTGGGTACCAGCTCATCCGAGTCGGTAGTGCCACAACTGATGAACAAGCTGGAAAAGGTTGGCGTGTCCAAGCCTGTGGTCGGCCTGGTGATCCCTTCGGGCCTCACCTTCAACCCGGACGGCCAGTGCATCTACTACACCATGGCCGCCATCTTCATCGCCCAGGCCACCAACACACCGTTGACCCTGATGGACCAACTGATCGTGCTGGGTGTGCTGCTGCTCACCTCCAAAGGCTCTGCCGGCGTAACCGGCTCGGGCTTCATCACCCTGGCCGCGACCCTGGCGACCATGGACAACATCCCGGTGGCCGGCATGGTCCTGCTGCTGGGCGTGGACCGCTTCATGTCCGAAGCCCGGGCCATCACCAACACCATCGGCAACGCGGTCGGCACCGTGGCCATCGCCAACTGGGTGGGTGCGCTGGACAAGCAGCGTATGGCCAAGGCCCTGGACGGCCAGTTGCCGACCGAACCCGAACCCGAGGCCGCGGCTCCGCACCCCGCCCTTGCACGCATGGAGGCCGGCACCCCCGCACCCTGACCTTTCGAAAACCAGCAAAAAGAACCCGCCTTGTGATGCAGTGAGGAAATAATCATGGACAAAGAAACAGCCGTGTCATCGCTTACCGACGTGATGGCCAAGTTCACCGCCTATATCGGCAAGCGCCTGCCCCGCGACGTCAAGGAAAAAACCGCCAAGTTGCGCGCCGCCGAAACCAACCCGCTGGCCATCGCCGTGTACGACTCGATGGCCGATAACCAGGAATACGCCGACAAGCTCAACCGGCCAAGCTGCCAGGACACCGGCGTCATCCAGTACTTCGTCTCGGCAGGCGCGCGCTTCCCGCTGCTGGGCGAGATGGAAGGCATCCTCGAGAACGCCACCAGGGAAGCCACCATCCAGGGGCCGCTGCGCCACAATGCGGTGGAAACCTTCATCGAGAAGAACACCGGCACCAATACCGGCTCGAAAATCCCGTGGCTGGACTGGGAAATCATCCCCGATGCCGACTACGCCATCGTCGACGTGTACATGGCCGGCGGTGGCTGCACCCTGCCGGGTTCGGCCAAGGTACTGATGCCAGGGCAAGGCTATGAAGGGGTGACCGAGTTCGTCTTCGATGTCATTACCTCACGCGGTGTCAACGCCTGCCCGCCACTGCTGGTGGGTGTAGGGGTTTCGACCTCGGTGGAGACGGCGGCACGCCTGTCGAAGAAGGCCATCCTGCGCGAAGTGGACTCCAGCCACCCCAACGAAAGCGCGGCGATGATGGAAAAGTTGCTGGAGGAAGGCCTCAACGAAATCGGTATCGGCCCGCAGGGGCTGACCGGCAACAGCAGCGTGATGGGCGTGAACATCGAGTCTTCGGCCCGCCACCCGTCCACCATCGGTGTGGCGGTATCCACCGGCTGCTGGGCGCACCGCCGCGGCAAGATCCGCATCAACGCCGACCTGTCCTACGACATCCTCTCGCACGAAGGGGTAGTACTGTGAAGAAAATCCTGAGCACACCAATCAGCGACGAAGACCTGGCCAACCTCAACGTGGGCGATGTGGTCTACCTCACCGGCCAACTGGTGACCTGCCGTGACGTTGCCCACCGCCGGCTCATCGAGCTGGGCCGCGAGCTGCCGGTCGACTTGCGTGGCGGCGCGATTTTCCACGCAGGCCCCATCGTCAGGAAGAAGGATGATGGCAGCTTCGAGATGGTCTCCATTGGCCCGACCACCAGCATGCGCATGGAAAAGTTCGAGAAACAGTTCATCGAGCAGACCGGCGTCAAGCTGATCGTCGGCAAGGGCGGCATGGGCCCGGAGACCACGACCGGTTGCCTGGAGAACAAGGCAGTGCATGCAGTGTTCCCGGGCGGTTGCGCGGTGCTGGCGGCGACCCAGGTGGAAGAGATCGAGCGTGCGGAATGGCAGGACCTGGGCATGCCGGAGACCCTGTGGGTGAACCGCGTGCGCGAGTTCGGCCCGTTGATCATTTCCATCGACACCAAGGGCAACAACCTGTTCGAGCAGAACAAGGCCCGGTTCAACGAACGCAAGGGGGCGGTGATCGAGAAGATCAACAGCCAGGTGCGGTTCATTAAGTAAGCGCGTGCGACATCGGCCGCTATGCGGCCCAATCGCAGGCTAGCCAGCTCCCACAGGGGTATCACCAAGCCTGAGGGCAGTGATATCCCTGTAGGAGCGGGCTTGCCCGCGAATGGGCCGCAGAGCGGCCCTTGCTGCGTCCTCCCAGGCCCTCAACCTGCCAGGTTGAAGTCCGCTACGGTCACCGTAGTTGCATCCGCCACCCCCACCAGGCGGATGGAGTCGGTAGCACCGATGCTGACCAGCGTGTCATTGCCGACATCGGCGATGGTGACGTTGGCGGCAAAGGTGGCCGCGGTAATGTTGAGAGCAGAGATATCCAGCCGGTCCTGGCCACCTTGCGGGACTGCATCGAAGTTGATGATCAGGTCATTGCCGAAGCCGGCAGCGAACTGGAAGACATCATTGCCGTCGGAGGCCATCATCGTGTCGTCGCCGGCACCGCCCACGACGGTATCGTTACCCGCCGCACCGTTGAGGAAGTCATTGCCGGCACCACCCTGCAAGGTGTCATTGCCAACGCCACCAAACAGCGTGTCATTACCATCGCCACCCTGCAGCACATCGACGCCGTTGCCGCCGTCAAGGTTGTCATCGCCGGCACCACCCTGCAGGTTATCGTTGCCGGTATCGCCGAACAGCGAGTCGTTGCCGCCACCGCCGTCGAGGGTGTCGTCGCCAGCGCCGCCATTCAGGGTGTCGGTGCCCAGGCCACCGAGCAACTGGTCGTTGCCGCCATCGCCGTTGAGGGTGTCGTTACCTGCCGCGCCGGTAATGATGTTGGCCAGGCCATTGCCGGTACCGGTGAAGTTGCCCGCCCCGATATAGGTCAGGTTCTCGACGTTGGCCCCCAGCGTGTAGCTGGCCGCCGTGGCACGCACGGTATCCGTACCGGCAGCCGTAGCCTCGACCACCACATCCCCGGCGTTGTCCACCACATAGGTGTCGTTGCCCAGGCCACCGACCAGGCGGTCGATACCGGCACCGCCATCGAGCAGGTCATTGCCAGCACCACCGGTGATGGTGTTGGCCAGCGTGTTGCCGGTACCCGTGAAGTTGCCTGCGCCGGTAAAGGTCAGGTTTTCGACGTTGGCACCCAGGGTGTAGCTGGCAAGGGCGGTCTGCACCAGGTCGACACCGCCGTTCAGCGCCTCGCTCACGGTATCGCCGAGGTTGTCGACCACGAAGGTATCGTCGCCTGCACCGCCAACCATGGCATCCGCACCAAGCCCGCCGTTGAGGGTGTCGTTGCCGGCACCGCCGTCGAGGCTGTCGGGGTCGTTACCCCCATTGAGGATGTCGTTTCCATCACCGCCGAACAGTTGGTCGGCGCCGCCGAGGCCGTTGAGCACATCGTTGCCGCCCAGCCCCGAGAGCGTGTCGTTGCCCGCACCACCGGTCAGGGTGTTGGCCCCGGCAGTACCGACCAGCACCACGCCTGGCGGCGGCACCACCGCCGCAGTCGCTGCCGAGGTCAGCGTTTCCAGGGTGCCGAAGGCGTCGGTGTAGCTCACGACCACCCGCAACTGCCGGTTACCCTGTTCGAAGCCCGGAGTGAAGGTTGCAGCAGTGGCACCCGCGATGTTGCTGAAGGTGCCGCCAATGTTCTGCTGCCACTGGAAGCTGAACGCGCCCAGCCCATCCAGGTCGGCGATACTGCCGGTGAGCGCGGTCAGCGTCTGGCCCTGGTCTGGCGTGGTGTCGCTGATCAGCACGGCACCGGTGGGCGCATCGTTGACGTTGGCCACCGGGTCGAGGATGTCGGAGGCAATGCTTTCCTGCACACCGAAGTCATCCACGTAGCTGACCACCACCCGCATGTTCTGCCCCACCTGGTTCTGGGTAAGGAGGAAGGTGCTGTTGATGGCGCCAGCAATGTCGACCCAGCCGGTACCCCGGTTGGACTGCCACTGGAAGGTGAACCGCGGGTTGCTCAGGCCGTCGGCATCGACAATGGTTGCCGGGTTGGCGGTGAGCGTCTGGTTCTGCACCAGCAGCCCGGTCACGGTAGGCCCGGCAGTCGGCGCGTTGTTCGGCGCCGAATCGACGATTTCCAGCGTGCCCTTGGTGTCCTGGTACACCGCGCGTACGCGGATGTTCAGCCCCGCCACATCATCCGTGACCCGGTAGGTGGTACCGACAGCTCGCGAAACCTCGCCGGCAGCAACGAAGGTGATGTCTTCATAGACCCCCGAACCTGGCAGGGTCTCTACTTGCCAGTAGTACGCCACCGGGCCGGTGATCGCACCGGTCAGGTTGGTTGCGCTGACATTGTCCGCGTCATGTACCGCCAGCGGGGTAACCCGCAGCAGCTGGCCGCTTACCGGTGTGTCGTCACGCACGCCGGTGGCAGCGTCAAGGATCACCAGGCTGCCGGTGGGGCCGGCGTTGACGGCGGTACCCACACCGGAGGCTTGCGAGCCATCCGAGAACTGCAGGCGCTCGATGCCGGTCAGGCGGTCGACACCATCACGCCCGGCCACCGAGTCGGTGACGATCACCGAGTTGCCATCGACCACCACGCTGTAGTCGCTGGCCACCCCCGAGTACACCGCCGTGTCGTAGCTGTCGGCGCCGTTGAGGATTTCGCGAACGATCACCAGCTGGCCCGGGTTGTAGGTGCCTTTGAGCATCAGCGGCACCATCGGCTCCATGCTGTCGAAGCTGGCGATTTCCGGGCCGGTGCCGTCGCTGTTGGCGCGCACGCTGATGCGCACGTTCAGCCACTTGTCACCGTCGAGGATGTCGTCGCCGCCGCGGCCTTCGATCAGGTCGCTACCACTGCCACCGAGGATGATGTTGCCACCATCGTAGAACGTTGCACCGGCGGCCAGCAGGCTGGACAGGCCGTTGATCAGGCTGATGTTGGTCAGTACGCTGCCGTTGGCGCCATTGGTCGGCAAGGTAGCAGAGGTTTCGCTGTCACCACGCAGGAAGTCGCCATGAGCCGACCCCGACAGGCCTTCCATGATGTCGAAGCGCACCAGCGCAGACGCGCCCGAACCCGGTACCGGCGGCACATTGAAGAAGCGGTCGCTGAAGTCGACAGTCACGCCCTGGGCCAGGCCCTTGAAGGTTGCCCAGTCGTAGCCGGAACCACCGATGTAGCGGTCACCGAAGCCCAGGCTGCCGACCATGATGTCGTCACCGCCTTCACCGTTGAACTTGTCGTTCTCGTTGCCACCGATGAACACGTCGTTGCCGATGACCGGGTCGTTGCCGAGCGGGTCGAAGTTGTCGCCAGGCGCACCGTCCGAGGTGCCCTTCTCGATCCAGTCGTCACCTTCGTTGCCCATGTCCTGCTCGTTGGCCTTGCTGCCCAGGATGAAGTCGTTGCCCTGGCCGCCAATGGCTTCGGAGGCGTCCTCACCGGTAACGATGAAGTCGTTGCCGAAACCGCCGATGATCAGGTTGACGCCATTACCGCCGTGCAGCACATCGTTGCCGTCGCCGCCCTGGATGTTGTCGTCACCACCCATGTCGCTGATGATGTCGTCGCCGGCACCACCACGCAGTTGGTCGTTGCCGTCGCCACCCTCGATGCGGTCGTTGCCGCCATCGCCCCAGACAGTGTCGTCACCCTCGCTGGAAACCAGGATGTCGTCACCGTTGGTGCCACCCAGCACGATATGCTGGTCACCGGCATAGCGGATGTAGTTGGTGTCCGGGCCTGCCGTCAGCGGGCTGTCGCGGAACACCACCTGCTCGCCGTTTTCGCCCACTGGGTCGGCATTGCCCAGGCCTTCGTTGAACTGCTTGCTCTGGTCCACTTCCAGGTAGAAGCCAACGTCGGAGAACACCAGGCCCGGCAGGTGGGTGGCCGAGGTGTTGGCCATGATCAGCTTGGCGAACGAGTTGCTTTCCAGCTCGGCGTTCATCGACAGGCCGGCGGTGCGCTCCAGGTAGTAGAAACGGTCGCCGTCCT
Source organism: Pseudomonas sp. C5pp (assembly GCF_000814065.1). NCBI lineage: Bacteria > Pseudomonadati > Pseudomonadota > Gammaproteobacteria > Pseudomonadales > Pseudomonadaceae > Pseudomonas > Pseudomonas sp. C5pp. The sequence goes on from NZ_JWLN01000009.1 coordinate 162,874, forward strand.
GCAGTTTCTCCATCTGGTTTTCGAACACGAAGTTGAACGTGCTGCCCAGCATGCCGCCGAACGGGGTTTTCGCCTCCGCCAGGCCACCAATCCACAGGTCGATGGCATCGACACCGGTCACGGTCACTGCCCGCAGGTCATCGACGGTGCCGAGCACGCCATCCTTGCCAGGCAGGGTGACGTTGGCGTAGGCGCCGGTGCTGTTGAGGAAGTCCAGGCGATCGGCTGGCGCGCCGTCGCCGCCGAACACCAGGGCCATGGCCGCCGCGCGTTTCTCCAGCAACGTGGTGGCCCCGGTGATGGTGCTGTGGGTGCCGTAGGCCGCGATGAAGTTGATCAACGACTCCGGATGCTTCAGGTGCTGCACCAGGTCGACCCAGCTGGTGTACGGCTTGAGCTGGGTATCGCCGGTTTGCGCGTAGATATCACGCCGTACAGCGTTCAGCGAAGGGATACCGACGTCGCGGCCCCGAGCGATGTTGATCGCCGGCAGGTCCAGCGGCAGGCCGAGCAGGTTGTTGCGCAGCGCCTCGGTGACGAACTCATCGATTTCGTTACCGGCCTGGCGGGTGACCCCGCGCACGATGGCGCTGGTGGCATCCTCGGGGGTGACGCCACTGGCGGCATACGCCAGCGGGTTGAGGAACGCCGCGATCAGGCCCAGTTGCTGGTCGGGGTTGGCGCTGGCCGGGTCGCTGATGACGGTGAAGTCGACGTCGAAGCGGTCGACGGTTTCGGTCAGCATCGAGTGGCCGAAGCGGTACACGGTGTGGGCGAATTCGGCCACGATCGACGCATCGAGGTCGACGTCATACACCTGGGTCGGGGCGAAGAACAGGTCGACCCGCGGCTGCACGGTCCGGGCGAACTCCTCGAACACCAGGTGCTGGTACTGCATCTCGGTACCGAACTTGGCGGCCTGGAACAGCCGCTCGCCATTCCACACCAGTGCGTCGATCTCGGCCTGGTTGGCCGGCAGCGCGCTCAACGGGTTGAGCAGCCACTCGTTGATGAAGGCCAGGTCACCCGAGTCGAGCACGGTGTCCATGGTCTGCGCCACCAGCCGGTTGTGCTCGGAGTGGAAGATCGCATGCACGGCGGTCAGGCCGATGTTCTCGTTGACCCTGCCGTCGCCGGCGATGTAGTGCGCATCGAGCAGCTCGTTGTCGTAGGCCAGGTTGGCGCCAGTCTGCGGGTTCACCGGCACGGCGTTGCCGACATCGGTATCAGCATCAGGCACCAGCACGCCATTGCTGAACACCGGCACGGCATTGTGGGCGATGTCGGCAAGGAACTGGTGACCGGTACGCACGGCATTGGTCAGGTCGATCGGCGCCAGCGGGTTGCCTTCGACCTGCTGATCGTCGGCCGTGCCGGCAATGCCGTCGGCGCCTTTCATGATCACCATCGGGAAGCCGTTGGGCCCCTTGATGAAGTTGCCGTAGGCATCGGTTGCCAGCAGCGGTACGTTGTCGACGTCGGCATCGGTCAGGTTGATACCCAGTACGTCACGAGCCTGGGCCTTGACCACCTTCCATGTCGCCATGCCGCCGATTTCGGTGTCGTCCGCGGTGCCGTATTTGCCATCTGCCCCCAGGTCACGGTTGGTGATCAGGCGGCCGGTGGCGACGGGGGCACCGTCGACCGTCACATAGGCGCGCAGGAACACCTGGTGTGAGGGGTGCGAGCTGTAGGTCTGGTTCTGGTCCACGAACGGCGAGGTGGTATTGGTGTGCTCGTGGATATCGTCGGCCGTGCCAAGCACGCCGTCCGGCCCAGGCTGGTTGGTCGCACGTGTCACCACCATGAAGTTGGTGAAACCGCCCTCCACGTACAGCGGGTCATCCGGTTGCAGCGGGATGTAGATGGTGCCCGAGCCCCCCTTGGTGACCAGGTCCAGACCATGGTCGAAGAACTGCCCAAAGAAGGTCATCCAGGCGTTGAACGGCGCGGACAGGCCGGCATCGGCGGCGGTGTTCTCGAACAGGTATACGTCGTGATCGTCGTCGGTGCCGAACTGGCCGTCCAGGCCCGGGCTGGCGACAATGCGCACGCCGTCCTTGAGCACGTCGTCATTGCCCTCGACGCCGAAGTTGAGCACGCCGTCCGCACCCGGATCATACGCGGTGGCATAGGCCGCCGGGTTGTTGGAGGTCTGGTCGACGATCAGGTTACTGATGGTGCGCGGCTGCGAGTCGAATACCGGGCCACTGGTCTGCTGGTACGACGAGCCCGGAATGGCCGGCGAGCCAGGGCCGAAGAAGCCGGCCGGTGCACCTTCGGCCGGGTTGAACACCGGGTCGGTCACGCGCGGGAAGACGTTATCGGCCGCACCGAATTCGGTGTTGTTGATGCCGTTGAGGTTCATCAGGTTGTTGTTCGAACCATCCACCGCCCGCAGGCCGAGTGGCGCACGAATGTTGGGCAGCAGCGAGAGGATGTCTGCCCCATTGGCGTCGGCCTCGGCGATCTTGATCTGCTCGAGGATGAAGTTGAGGTCGGAGCGCACCATGTGCAGCCCGGCACCACCTGCCGTGGCATCCACCACCGGCGTGGCTGGAGTCGGTACCACAGGCGCGCCCGGTTGCACCACGGTGGTGGGCTGGGAGAACAGCACTTCGGTGGTGCCATGGGCATCCTGGTAGATCGCCTTGACCCGCAACGACAACCCGGCCAGGTCCGGCGACACCTTGAACGTGGTGCCGTCGGCGCTCTGGAACGCCAGGTCGCCTGCCGGCAGCAGGATGATGTCTTCGAACACACCGCTGCCCGGGGTGGCCTCGAACTGCCAGTAGTACGACACCGAACGGTCGGCGAGCGTGCCAAGCGGGTTGCCGGCACTGATGTTGTCGGCATCCCGCACGCCGGCCACGTTTACCGTAAGGAGATCGCCCACGGTAATCGCGCCGCCGTTGTTATCAGTAACGGCCGGGCTGCCGACAGGCTGCGCATTCAGCCCTTCCACCAGCACCCGCTGGCTGTCGGCGAACTGCAGGCGCTCGATGTGCAGCAGGGTATCGACGCCATCGCGGCCGGCCACGTTGTCGGTCACCGTCCAGACATCATCGGAAGTGTCCAGCGTACCTTTGGTGTTCTGCGTCACCGTGTACTCGCTCTGCAGCCCCGAGAACACTGCCGTGTCGAAGGCTGCGCCACCGGTCGAGGTGCCGGGCAGGATTTCCCGCACGGCCTTCAACTGGCCAGGGTTGTAGGTGCGGTCGAGCATGAACGGAATCATGTCGACCATGCTGTCGAAGCTGGCGATTTCAGGGCCGGTGTGGTTGACGTCTCCCGGCGCGTACACGGCGATGCGCACGTTGAGCCACTTGTCGCCGTCGATCAGGTCATCACCGCCACGGCCTTCGATCAGGTCGCTGCCGTTGCCGCCGAGCATGATGTTACCGGTGGCAAAGCCGGTGGTCGGCAACCCGGCATCGGCCAGGAACTGCTGCAGGCCACGGATCAGCGCCACGTTGGTCAGCGCACTACCGGTAGCACCACCATGGTTGAGGATGGTCACGGCATCGACATTATCGCCCTTGAGCACATCGGCGAAGTTCGAACCGGACACGCCCTCGACCTCGGCGAAGCGGTCGAGGATTGAGGCCGGCGAGGCGCCGACCGGGTTGAAAATACCGGTGTTCTGGTTCGGTGCGTTGCCATGAGGCTGAGCCAGGGCGGCCAGGGTCAGGTCGACGGTGACGCCGACCTGGTCATTCTTGTTGGTAATCCAGTCGAAACCGGACATGCCATCCATCTTGTCCTGGGCATCGCTGCCGACAAAGATGTCATCGCCACCCTCGCCGATCATTTCGTCGAAGCCGCCACCACCGACGAAGATGTCGTTGCCGACCACTTCGTCACCCAGCAGCGGCGCAAAGTTGTCGCCGGGCGCACCGTCCTGGGTGCCCTTCTCGATCCAGTCGTCACCCTCGTTGCCGGTCGGTGGCAGGTTGGTCTTGGCGCCGAGAATGAAGTCGTCGCCCTGGCCGCCGAAGGTGGTGCTGATGTCTTCGGTGGTGATGATGAAGTCCTGGCCGTTGCCGCCCAGGATCAGGTTGCCGGCGGCCAGCATGCTGCCGGCAACGATCACGTCGTTGCCATCGTTGCCTTCCAGGCGGTTGTCGCCGAAGGAGTCGGTGATGATGTCGTCACCAGCGCCGCCCAGTACGGCATCGTTGCCAGCGCCGCCCTCGAGCAGGTCATTGCCTCCATCGCCATACAGCGTGTCGTCGCCTTCGCCGGCGATGATGATGTCGGCGCCAGCAGTACCGCCCAGCACAACGTGATCTTCACCGGTGTAGTGCAGGTAGTTTGTGTCTGGCCCGGTATCGGGGGTATTGACGGTATCGGGGTTGTCGCGGATCACCAGCGACACCACCTCGACGCCGTTGATCATGATGCCGCCCGTCGGGTCGGCCCGGCCGTCTGCACCCAGGCCGGTGAACTGCTTGGTCTGGTCCACTTCCAGGGTGAAGGTGGGCGTGAGGAACACGGTGTTGGACAGGTGGGTGACATCGGAGTTGAGCATGATCAGCTTGGCGAAGGAGTTGTTCTCCAGTTCGGTGCCGAAGTTCATGCCCGCCGTACGCGACAGGTAGTAGAACCGATCGCCGTTCTGCAGGGCTTCCAGCTGGGTTTCGAAGACGAAGTTGAAGCTGGAGCCGAGCATGCCGCCGAATGGCATTTTCTGCTCGGCCAGGCCGCCGACCCAGAAGTCGATGGCATCGACACCGGTCACGGTCACCCCGGTGATGTCATCGGCGGTGCCGGCGATGCCGTCGGCGCCGGCCAGTGTCACGTTGGCATAGGCGCCGGTGCCGTTGAGGAAGGCCAGACGGTCCTCTGGCGCGCCGTCACCGCCAAGCACCAGCGCCACGGCGGCGGCGCGCTTGGCCGCTTCGGTGTCCGCTCCGGTGATGGTGGCGTGGGTACCGTAGGCGGCGATGAAGTTGATCAGCGACGCCGGGTGCTTGAGGTGGTCGGCAAAGTCGGCCCAGCTGATGTAGGGCTTGAGCTGGCTGTCGCCAGTCATGGCGTAGAACTCGCGGCGCGCCTCGTTCAGGGTGGGGATGCCGGTGTCACGGCCACGCGCGATGTTCAGCGCAGGCAGGTCCAGTGGCAGGCCGAGCAGGTTGTTGCGCAGCGCTTCGGTGACGAACTCGTCGATTTCGTTGCCCAACTGGCGGGTGACACCGCGGATGATCGCACCGGCCGCTTCATCGGCAGTGGCGCCACTGCCGGCGAATGCCAGCGGGTTGAGGAAAGCAGCGATCAGGCCCAGCTGCGGGTCGTCATTCACCGTGGCGAACGTCGGGTCGTAGCGGTCGACGGTTTCGGTCAGCATCGAGTGGCCGAAGCGGTAAACCACGTGGGCGAACTCGGCGAGGATGGCCGGGTCGATCGAGGTGTCATAGCCGTTGGGGGCGAGAAACTCGTCGATCTGCGGCTGAATGGTGCGGGCGAACTCCTCGAACACCAGGTGCTGGTACTGCATTTCGGTGCCGAACTTGGCAGCCTGGAACAGCCGCTCGCCGTCCCATACCAGCGCGGCGATTTCGGCGGGCGTGGTGGGGATGGCAGCGACGTCATCGATCAGCCACTGGTTGAGAAACGCCAGGTCACCGGCGGCCAGCAGGGTGTCCTTGGTCTGCTGCACCAGGCGGTTGTGCTCGGAGTGGAACACGTGGTGCACGGCGGTCAGGCCGATGTTCTCGTTCACCCGGCCGTCGCCGGCGATGTAGTGGGCGTCGAGCAGTTCGTTGTCATAGGTCAGGTTGTTGCCGCCAGGCCCGGTTGGCTGCGCGTTGCCAACGGCAATATCGGCGTCGGCCTGCAGCACACCGTTCACGATCACCGGCGCGGCGTTGTGGGCGATGTCGTCAAGGAAGCCATGCCCGGTGCTCACGGCATTGGCCAGGCTGATAGGCGCGTCGCGGTTGCCTTCGACCAGCGTGGTGACGTCGTCGGCGGTACCGGCAATGCCGTCGGCACCATTGTTCACGCGCATCACCACCTGCGGCATGCCGTTGGGCCCACGCAGGAAGTTGCCGTAGGGGTCGGTGGCCAGCAGTGGCACGCTGTGCACATCGGCGTCGGTCAGGTTGATACCCAGCAGGTCGCGGGCCTGGGCCTTGACCACTGCCCAGGTGGCCATGCCACCGCTTTCACCATTGCCATCGTCGGCGGTGCCGAAGCGGCCATCGGCGCCCAGGTCACGGTTGGTTATCAACCGCCCGGTGGCTACCGGGTCGCCTGCGGCATTGAGCGTGTATTCACGCAGGAACACCTGGTGCGAGGGGTGCGAGCTGTAGGTCTGGCTCTGGTCGACGAACGGCGAGGTAGTGTTGGTCTGGCCATCGTCGGCAGTACCCACCACACCATCGGCGCCTGCAGTACGCACGGCGCGCGGCAGCACCATGAAGTTGGTCGGGCTACCTTCGACGTACAGCGGGTCGTCCGGCTGCAGCGGGATGAACACGACGTCGGTGCTGCTCTTGGTAACCAGGTCCAGGCCGTGGTCGAAGAACTGGCCGAAGAAGGTCATCCAGGCGTTGAAGCCGGCGGTCAGGCCGACGTCGGGCGACACGTTGGGGATGAAGAACACCTCCGTGTCGTCAGCGGTGCCGAATACCCCGTCGATGCCGGGGCTGATCACCGGGGCGGCGCCGCCATTGGCTTCGACCGCTGCCGGGTTGTTCGCCGTCTGGTCGACGATCAGGTTGCTGATGGTGCGTGGTTGCGAGTCGATGACCGTGCCGGTGCCGGCATAGTCGCCGGTGAAGGATGGGCTGAGCAGGCGCAGGAACGAATTGTCGGCGGCGCCGAACTCGCTCTGCCCGGTCACCAGGTTGTTGTAGCTGCCGTCCACGGTACGCAGGCCGAACGGCACCTGGCTGTTGGGCAGCAGGTCGATCAGGCTGGCGCCATCAGCATGCGCTTCGGCGATGAAGATCTGCTGGAGGATGAACTCCAGGTCCGACTTGCTGAAATCTGCCATTTCAATTGCCCTCGATCTGTCGGGAGATGACTCAGGGCAACAGGGTCCTTCCCGCGCCCAGTCAATGTGACGTGCGCAGTTTCTGATTCTGGGTTCTGGGACAGTTGGGCACTACGGTGCTGCGTTATCGCCACTGGCCTCATCGCCGGCAAGCAGGCTCCCACAGGAACGGCGGGAACCTTGTAAATGGTGCGATACAGGTTGGTACCGCACACACATCGACCCCAGCTCGCACAGGGTCCGAATACTTCAGACTAAAGTCGTAGAAGAAAAGCTTGTCAATATCCCGTCAAAAATTCATGCAACGCTGACAATGCTATACAACTTGCTGTTTTTCATGGCACTTATGAAAAGTTCAAAGTTTTTATAGAGCAAAACGATATTACCGAGTGTTTCACTGCAACCTACGCTCCAGCATGTGGGAGCAACGCAGCGTTTTGGACCATTCGCCCTCAGAGCGACCCGCCTGCGAGCCGACCAGAAGCCACAACTACCGCTGTACGGGCCGCCGCAAGGGCTTCCCGTTTGTGATAAAGGGAGGCCCCCGATGCACAAGCCGCCACGCACCCGTTCCGAGCTGGCCGACGTGCTGTTCCGCCTGCGCCGCAGCTTTTTTGCCCTGGCCGCCTTCAGCGGCGTCATAAACGTCATGATGTTGACGCCAGCTATTTATATGTTGCAGGTGTACGACCGCGCCTTGGTCAGCCGCAACGTCACCACCCTGACCATGCTCACCTTGCTGGTGATCGGCCTGTTCATGCTGATGTCGGCCCTGGAGATGGTCCGCACCCGAGTACTGATCCGGGTCGGCAACTTCCTCGACATGGACCTGAACCGACGCATCTTCAGCGCTGCCTTCGAACGCAACCTGAGCCGCGCCGGCGGCAACCCGGCCCAGGCCTTGCAGGACCTGGCCCAGGTACGGCAGTTTCTCACCGGCAACGGCCTGTTCGCTTTCTTCGATGCCCCGTGGACACCGATCTACCTGCTGGTCTGCTACCTGATCCACCCACTGCTGGGGCTGATCACGCTGATCGGTTCGCTGATCCTGGTGGGCCTGGCCTACCTCACCGAGAAGGCCACGCAAAAACCTTTGGCCGAAGCCAACCAGGCAGCCCTGTCGTCGGCCAGCTATGCCAACAACAACCTGCGCAACGCCGAAGTGATCGAAGCCATGGGCATGCTGCCAGCGATCGGCAAGCGCTGGTTTCAGGGCCATTTGCGCATCCTGCAGATGCAGACCCTGGCCTCCGACCGCGCGGCGATCATCAGTAGCACCGGGCGCTTCGTGCGCATTACCTTGCAATCGGTGATCCTCGGCGCCGGCGCACTGCTGGCGATCGAAGGCAAGATCACACCCGGCATGATGATCGCCTGCTCGATCCTCACCGGCCGCGCCCTGGCCCCGGTAGAACAGGTGATCGCCGCGTGGAAGCAACTGCAAGGCAGCCGCTCCGCCTGGGGCCGGCTCAACGATCTGCTGCACGACTACCCGCAGCGGCCACCGAGCATGTCGCTGCAACGGCCAATGGGCATGCTGGCCGTGGAAAACGTTGTCGCCGGTGCTCCCGGCACCAGCAACAGCATCGTGCGCGGGGTCAGCTTCAGCCTGGTCCCGGGTGAAAGCCTGGGCATCATCGGCCCGTCGGCTTCGGGCAAATCCACCCTCGCCCGCCTGCTGGTAGGCGTGTGGCCGACCCAGGCCGGCAAGGTGCGCCTGGACGGCGCCGACATCTTCACCTGGAACAAGGCCGAACTCGGCCCGTGGCTTGGCTACCTGCCGCAGGACGTGGAGTTGTTCGAGGGCACCATCGCCGAAAACATCGCACGCTTTGCCGAAGTGGACAGCGAAGCGGTGATCCGCGCTGCCCGCAGCAGCGGTGTGCACGACATGATCCTGCGCTTCCCGCAGGGCTACGACACCCGACTGGCAGCCGACGGCAGCCCGCTGTCCGGTGGCCAGAAGCAACGCATCGCCCTGGCCCGCGCGTTGTATGGCGAGCCGAACCTGGTGGTGCTGGACGAGCCCAACGCCAACCTCGATGACGTTGGCGAAAAGGCCCTGGTCGATGCGTTGGCCGAACTCAAGGCACACAGGGGCCACGGTAATCCTGATTTCCCACCGGCCCAATGTGCTGTGCGCGGTCGACAAGGTGCTGATGCTGCGTGACGGTGCCGTGCACATGCTCGGCAGCCGCGACGAAGTGTTCGCGGCGCTGCGCAAGGCCAGCGTGATCCCGACGGCGACCGCTGCGCCGCTGGCGTCGGTAAAAGTACGGGAGTGACCGATCATGCAGATGACCCAACACACCGAGTTGATTCCCGCCGAGGCTCGCCACGAGATCGACCTGGACATTCATCGGCCGGCACGCTGGGGCGTGTGGCTGGTCGTCGCCGGCTTTGGCGGTTTCCTGCTGTGGTCGGGCCTGGCGCCGCTGGATGCCGGTGTGGTCGCCACCGGTACCGTCAAGGTCAGCAGCAACCGCAAGGCCGTGCAGCACCTGACCGGTGGCACGGTCGAGGCGATCCTGGTGCGTGAAGGCGATGTTGTGAAGAAAGGCCAGGAGGTAGTACGCCTGGACGCCCTGCGCGCGGTGGCCGAACAGGGTGCGGTCAGCGCCCAGTACATCGTCAGCAAGACGGTGGAGAACCGCCTGGAAGCCGAGCGCGATGGCCGCGACCAGGTCACCTTCGACCCTGCCCTGCTTGAGCACTACGGCGGCGACCCGCGCCTGCTGGCAGCCATGGACCTGCAACAGCGCCTGCTGGACACCCGCCGCGCGGGCCTGGCTGGCGAACTGAGCATCCTCGAGGAAAACCTGGCTGCCACGGCGGTGCAGCTCAAGGGCCTGCAGCAGGTGTATGGCGCCCGCGCCTCGCAGATCGGCTTCCTCAACCAGGAACTGCAAGGCACACGCGTGCTCGCCGCCGAAGGCTATGTACCACGCAATCGCCTGCTGGAGCTGGAGCGCAACAATGCCGACCTGTCCGCCGGTCAGGCCGAAAACCTCAACAACATTGCCCGGGCGCGCAGCCAGGCCACCGAGATCAAGCTGCGCATCCTGCAACGCCAGCACGACTACCTCAAGGAAGTGGAATCGCAGCTGACCGATACCGCCAAGGAGAACACCACCCTGGCCGATCGCCTGCGCGCGCTGGACTACGAAGTGACCCATACGGTGATCCGCTCGCCGATCGACGGCATGGTCCAGGCCCTGAGCATCGCCACGGTAGGCGGCATCATCCAGCCAGGGGCCAAGATCATGGAGGTGGTGCCGCTGGACCAGCCATTGCAGGTGGACGCGATGATCCCGGTACAGGCCATCGACAAGATGGTGCCGGGCCTGGACGTGGACCTGGCCTTCCCGGCCTTCAACCATGCGAAGACGCCGAATATCCCGGGGCGGGTCAAGACCATCTCTGCCGACCGCCTGATGGACGAAGAAAGCAAGCAGCCGTATTACCTGGCCCAGGTGGAAGTGACGCAGGACGGCATGGCCCTGCTGGGCAGCAACCATATCCGCCCCGGGATGCCGGCCACCGTCACCATCAAGACCGGCGAGCGCAACCTGCTCAGCTACCTGCTCAAGCCGATGCTCGAACGCGTGGACGCCTCGTTCAAGGAGCAATGACATGAATCGCCCGTGCCTGATGTTGTGCCTGTTGGGGTTGTCCGTACAGGCCAGTGCCATGGACCTGAAGCAAGCCTGGGACCTGCTGCAGTACCAGGGCCCGATCTACCGCGCCGCGGTGCACGAGAAAGAAGCCGGCAGCGAGAACCGCGCCATCGGCCAGGCCGGCCTGCTGCCGCAGATCAACGCTGTGGGTTACTTCAACAAGGTCAATGGCAGCCAGCGTCAGAGTGGCCGGGACAACGACCTGGACTATGACTCCAAGGGTGCCAACGTGCGGTTGCGCCAACCGCTGTTCAACAAGCAGAAGATGGCCGAATACCATCAGGGCCAGCAACGTGCCGACTACAGCGTGGCGGTGTTCGATGCCAAGACCCAGGACGCTGCGGTGCGCCTGGCCGACGCCTACTTCGACGTGCTGCTCGCCAGCGAAACCATCACCCTGGCCAAGGCCAAGCTGAATGCCTTCGAAGAGCAGCTGGCGTCGGCAAAGCGGCGCATGGAGCTGGGCGCCGGCACCATCACCGACATCGACGAGTCGGTAGCCCGTCGCGACCTGGCCGATGCCGACCTGATCGAGGCCCAGGACAACCTGGTCAACGCCCGCCGCAAGCTGGAGGAATACATTGGTGAAACGCCCGAGTCGCTGACCACCTTGCAACCGGGCTTCAACACACCGCCGCTGATGCCGGGCAACCTGCAGGACTGGCTGGTCAAGGCCCAGGCCGACAGCCCGTTGATCCATGCGCGCCGGCACAACTACGAGCTGGCCGAAGAAGAAGTGAAACGCGCCCGCGCCGGGCACTGGCCGACCCTGGATTTCGTGGCGGGCTATACCGCCGGCAGCAGCCAGTCGATCTCCGAACTGAACCAGCGCAACCACTACAGCTCGATCGGGCTGGAGCTGAACATTCCGCTATACAGCGGCGGCAGCACCAGCGCCCTCACCCGCCAGGCCAGCGCCAACAGTTCCAAGGCACTGGATGAACTGGATGCCACGCGCCAGGAAGTGATCTCCGACACCACCCGCGAGTACCGCGGCGTACAGAGTGGCGCCTTGCGCATCCAGGCGCTGGAAAAGGCCGTGGCATCCAACGAACGCTCGTTGCTTTCGGCCCGCAAGGGCTTCAGGGAGGGCGGCACCAGCACCAACTCGGATGTGCTCAATGCCGAGGAATTGCTTTTTGACGCCCGGCATGACCTGTTCGAGGCGAAGCTGAACTACCTGATGTCGCGGCTGCGCCTGGCATCGTCGGTGGGCAGCCTGGGAGATGACGATATCCAGCAGATCAACGATTACCTCGGGCCGGAACTGGTAGTAAGCAACTGACTATCGGCGGCCCGCTCCCACAGCGGCGCCTACCGCATTTTGTTCCATTTCAGGCTATGATCGGTGACCCCGCCGCGGACGCCATGCCCCATGCCCGTAGACCTGCAATCGTTATACCCCAGGCTGATCCACCTGATGCTGGACACGGTGTTCGTGGTCGACAGGGACAACCAGATCGTTTTCGTCAGCGATGCCTGCGAGGCGCTGCTGGGCTACCAGGCCTGCGAGCTGATCGGCACCCCGATCACCGACTACATGCACCCTGACGACCTGGCGATTACCCGCGCGTCGATCGTACGGGTGATGAACGGCCAACCCCATTACGACTTCCGTAACCGCTACATCCGCAAGGATGGCAGTATCGTGCATATCCTGTGGTCGGCCTCCTGGTCCGATGAGGCCAATGCCCGCATTGGTGTAGCGCGGGATATCACCGCCCAACACCAGGCCGAGGAAGAATTGCGTTTCCTGGCCCACCATGACCCGCTGACTCGCCTGGCCAACCGGGCCATGTTCAATGAGCGGCTGGGCACCGCACTTGTCGCGGCCCGGCACCACAACCACCCGCTGGCGTTGCTGTTCATCGATATCAATGACTTCAAGGATATCAACGACAACCACGGCCACAGCGTGGGTGACCGGGTGCTGTGCATTCTGGCGCGGCGCCTGGAAGGCTGCGTTGGGGCGGCCGATACAGTGGCGCGGATGGGCGGTGACGAGTTCACCGTGCTGTTGACCGACTACGCCTCGCCAGAGGCCATTGCCGAGCAGGTGGCACGCATCCTGGCAGCCATGGCCGAGCCACTCGGCGCCGAGTTTGCGGGTATCGGAGCGCCGTCCTGCAGCATTGGCGTGGCCCGTTTCCCCGAAGACGGCAATGATGCCGACATGCTGCTGCGCCATGCTGATGGCGATATGTACCGGATCAAGCGACAGCGCGCTGCGGCCAGCTGAATACCAAAGGGAAGAAAATGACGGAACACCTACAAGGCGCCGCCGAGCAAACGCGTGGTCACATCAGCCGGATCGAGGCCTTGCTGTTCTGGCTGAAGCTGGGTTTCATCAGCTTCGGCGGCCCGGCGGGGCAGATAGCGATCATGCATCAGGAACTGGTGGAGCGGCGCCGCTGGATCAGCGAGCGGCGCTTTCTGCATGCCCTCAACTACTGCATGCTGCTGCCTGGCCCCGAGGCCCAGCAACTGGCCACCTACATTGGCTGGCTGATGCACCGCACCTGGGGTGGGGTGATTGCCGGCACCCTGTTCGTGCTGCCGTCGCTGTTCATCCTGATCGGCCTGTCGTGGGTCTATTTGGCCTGGGGCGAAGTGCCGGTGGTGGCTGGCATTTTCTACGGGATCAAGCCGGCCGTGACCGCCATCGTCGTGCATGCCGCACATCGCATTGGCACGCGCGCCCTGAAAAACGGCTGGTTGTGGGCCATTGCCGCGGCCTCGTTCGTGGCCATTTTCGCGCTCGACGTTCCCTTCCCGCTGATCGTGCTGGCGGCCGCGCTGCTGGGCCATATCGGCGGGCGGCTGCTACCGGGGCAGTTCGCGCCTGGTGGTGGCCACGGCGCAACCAGAGCCAGCCATGGCCCGGCCGTGATCGACGACACACCGGCGCCAGAGCACGCCCGCTTCAGCTGGGGGCGGCTGCTGGGCCTGCTGCTGGTGGGTGCCGCGCTGTGGCTGCTGCCCATGGGGGTACTGATGGCTACCTTTGGCTGGCAAGGCACCTTGACGCAAATGGGCTGGTTCTTCACCAAGGCGGCATTGCTGACCTTCGGTGGCGCCTACGCGGTGCTGCCCTACGTCTACCAGGGGGCCGTCGGCCATTACGGCTGGCTGTCGCCGACGCAGATGATCGATGGCCTGGCGTTGGGGGAAACCACCCCCGGGCCGCTGATCATGGTGGTGGCCTTCGTCGCCTTCGTCGGTGGCTACCTACACCCCATGTTCGGCACCGACCAGGCGTTCATGGCCGGCGCGGTAGCAGCGAGCCTGGTGACCTGGTTCACCTTCCTGCCCTCGTTCCTGTTCATCCTGGCCGGTGGCCCGCTGGTGGAATCGACCCACAACGAACTCAAATTCACCGCCCCGCTGACCGGGATAACCGCGGCGGTAGTGGGCGTGATCCTCAACCTCGCGCTGTTCTTCGGCTACCACGTATTGTGGCCGGCCGGTTTCGACGGGCGGTTCGACTGGCCTTCGGCGCTGATTGCGCTGGCGGCGGCGGTGGCGCTGTTCCGTTACAAGCGTGGGGTGATCCAGGTGTTGATAGCCTGTGCCCTGGCGGGGCTTGCCACCCATCTGTCGAGCCCACTGTAGGAGCAGCCTTGTGCTGCGAAGATGCCCGCATGGCTGGCGGAAATCTGTCTGCCATACTGACCTCTTCGCAGCACAAGGCTGCTCCTACAGAGGGTAGTGATAGGTCGCAGGGCCTATCTCCAATCCAACGGAGATGAACATGCGCAACCCTGAAGACGCCTTGCTTGACAGCTGGCAGCACAACGCTCAGGCATGGATCGATGCGGTGCGCAGCGGCAGTATCGACAGCCGTCGCCAGGTCACCGACCAGGCCATCCTGCTGGCCATTCTTGGCCGCCAGCCCGAACGGGTGCTCGACCTGGGCTGTGGTGAAGGTTGGCTGCTGCGCGCGCTGGGCGACCGGGGTGTCGAGGCGGTAGGTGTGGACGGTGACCGGGCGCTGGTGGATGCCGCGCGTGCTGCGGGTTCCGCCGAGGTGCACCTGGCCAGCTATGCACAGCTGGCCGCCGGGCAGGCCTATGTTGGCAAGGACTATGACCTGATCTGTGCCAACTTCGCCCTGTTGCAGCAGGACATCATTCCGCTGCTGGCAGCGATGAATGCCTTGCTGGCGCCTGGCGGTGCGCTGGTGATCCAGACCCTGCACCCGTGGAGCGTGGCGGATGGCGATTACCAGGATGGCTGGCGGGAAGAGTCGTTTGCCGGGTTCGGCGGGAATTGGCAGGTGATGCCGTGGTACTTCCGCACCCTGGCCAGCTGGCTGAACGCGCTGGACATGGCAGGGTTGCGGCTGGTCAGCCTGCAGGAGCCACAGCACCCCCAGAGTGCGCTGCCACAGTCGCTGCTGTTGGTGGCCGAACGCCCTTGAAGCATACGCGGTCGGTGTAGGAGCGGCCTTGTGTCGCGATGGGCTGCAAGGCGGCCCCAGGATTCATGCGGTGCTGCTGAAATCCTGGGGCCGCCTTGCAGCCCGTCGCGACACAAGGCCGCTCCTACAGGGACCGCGCCGGGCTCAGAGGACCGGCTTGCGCGCCGCCCCGCTGCGGGCCTTGGCCATGGCCGCCAGGCGCACCGCAACGTTGGCGGCACCGTAACCGGCATACCCCCCCTTGCGCTGGATGATCTCGAAGAAGAAACGCTCTTCGAACGGCTCGGTATACACGTGGAACAGCTCGCCGCCTTGGGCATCGCGGTCGTACAGCACGTTGTAGTAGGCCAGTTCGCTGAGGAACTCGTCGTCGAAATCGAAACGCGCCGCCAGGTCGTCGTAGTAGTTCAGCGGGATCTCCAGCAACGGTACCCCGGCCAGTTTGGCCCGCGCCACTTCGCGGAAGATGTCGTCGCAATCGAAAGCGATGTGGTGCACGCCCGAACCACGATAGCTGGACAGCGCATGGGCGATCGCGGTGTTGCGGTTTTCCGAGATGTTCAGCGGCAGGCGCAGGGTGCCGCATTGGCTACGCAGCGCGCGGCTCTTGACCAGGCCGTACGGGTCCGGCAGCACCACTTCGTCATCGGCTTCGAAATCGAACAGGCTCTTGTAGAACAGCACCCAGCTGTCCAGCGACTCGGCCGGCAGGGCCAGGGCCATGTGGTCGATACGGCGCAGGCCGCCGGTGGCGGTGGCGTTCTTGTCCAGGCTGAAGTCGGTGTCGTACAGGGTCTGGCCGGCAGTGCCCTGCTCCACCAGGTACAGCAGGCTGCCATCTGGCGCACGTACCGCCGGCACTTCGCACTCGTTGGGCCCGACCAGGCCACGGAATGGCTGGCCACGGAAGGCGGTGGCGCGCTTCAGGGCGGCTTGCTGGTCCTTGACCCGCAGCGCGGTGGCGCACAGCGACGGCCCGTGGGCCTCGAAGAAGTTGTGGCCGAAGGAATAGGGTTCGGCGTTCAGCACAATGTTGATATCGCCCTGGCGCAGCAACTGCACCTCTTTGCTGCGGTGCTTGCCGGCATCGGCAAAGCCCAGGCGCTTCAGCCAACTGCCCAGGCGCGCGCCGACGGCTTCGTCGACTGCAAACTCGAGGAACTCCACGCCGTCATAAGCACTGGCCGCCGGTGGGGTGAACAGCACACCGGGCTCGATCGAGGTACCTTCCTGCTCCAGGCGCAGGCGGGTGTGCTCTTCGAGATACAGCAGCGAACGCAGGCCGTCGGCGGCATTCTGCCGGGGCGGTGCGGCGCGGAAGCCGTCGTTGAAGATTTCCAGCGACAGCGGCCCACGGTAGCCGGTGGCAAGGATCGGCGCCAGGAAACCGGCCATGTCCATCTCGCCCTGCCCCGGGAAGCAGCGGAAGTGGCGGCTCCACTCCAGCACATCCATGGCCAGGATCGGCGCGTCGGCCATTTGCACGAAGAAGATCTTGTCGCCGGGGATGTCGCGGATCGCGCTCGGGTCGCCCTTGAGCGACAAGGTGTGGAAGCTGTCGAGGATCACGCCGAGGGCCGGGTGGTCGGCCTGGCGCACCAGGTTCCAGACCTGCTGGTAGGTATTGACGTGGCGGCCCCAGGCCAGGGCTTCGTAGCCAATGCGCAGGCCGCGTTTGCCAGCGTGCTCGGCCAGCAGGCGCAGGTCGTCGACCAGCAATTGCTCTTCACCCAGGGCATCGGCCTGGACGTTGCTGCACACCAGCACCAGGTCGGTGCCCAGTTCCTGCATCAGGTCGAACTTGCGCTCGGCGCGGTCGAGGTTCTTCTGCAGGCGGTCGCGGCGGCAACCCTCGAAATCGCGGAACGGCTGGAACAGGGTGATGGCAATACCCAGGTCGGCGCACATCTGCCGTACCTGGCGCGGGCTGCCGGCGTAATAGAGCAGGTCGTTTTCGAAGATCTCGACGCCGTCAAAACCGGCGGCGGCGATGGCTTCGAGCTTTTCCGGCAGGGTGCCGCTCAAGGACACGGTAGCGATCGAACGCTGCATGGCGGGAGTTCCTTGTTGTTAGAGGATCAAGGCCAGGGCAGGACCTGGAAAATCAGCGCCACAGTTCCTGGCACGATCGATTATTCGCAGGTAAAGTCGTCGCTTCAATCTCTTTGTACGGAATGGTTAGTTTTGCGTTCGATTATCGAACAAAACCGGTTTTAGCGAATTGCCAGCCCACTGGCCCGTGGTCAACATGAACCACAGACGCAGGCACACCGACCCTCGCCTCCTGCCTTGGCGAATCTCCGGCGGAACCTGTGCAAACAACAATAACAACGGAGACAACGATGGCTCACTCCAGCTCTCAAGCCAAGAAAGCGACTGCCAGTGGATGGATAGGCTCGGCACTCGAGTACTACGACTTCTTCATCTACGCCCAGGCTGCTGCGCTGATTTTCCCGCAGATCTTCTTCCCCAACACCGACCCGAAAATGGCCATCATCGCCTCGCTGGCCACCTACGGCGTGGGTTACCTGGCGCGCCCGGTCGGCGCCTTCGTGCTGGGCCACTGGGGTGACACCCGCGGCCGCAAGAACGTACTGCTGCTGTGCATGTTCCTGATGGGCCTGTCGACCATGGCCGTTGGCCTGCTGCCCACCTACCACGACATCGGCCTGCTCGCCCCGGCGTTGCTGGTGGTGCTGCGCCTGGTCCAGGGCTTTGCCGTGGCCGGGGAAATCTCCGGAGCCAGTTCCATGATCATGGAGCACGCACCGTTCGGTCGACGGGGCTACTACGCCAGTTTCACCTTGCAAGGCGTGCAGGCTGGCCAGGTGCTGGCGGCGGCAGTGTTCCTGCCACTGGCCTACTTCATGCCTAGCGAAGCCTTCAACGACTGGGGCTGGCGCATTCCGTTCCTGCTGAGCGCCTTCGTGCTGATCGCCGGCTTCATCATCCGTAAGGAAGTGCACGAAACCCCGGCGTTCGTGAAGGAAGAGAAGCAGGACAAGGTCGCCAAGTCGCCGATCAGCGAGGCCTTCCGCCACAGCTGGAAGCACATGGTGCTGGTGATGTTCATGGCCTTGATGAACGTGATCCCGGTGGTCGCCACCATCTTCGGTGCGGCCTACGCGGTGCAGCCGGCCTATGGCATCGGCTTCGACAAGAGCGTGTACCTGTGGATTCCGGTAGTCGGCAACATCGTCGCGGTGCTGGTGATTCCGTTTGTCGGCAACCTGTCCGACAAGATTGGCCGTCGCCCGACCATGATCGCCGGTTGCCTGGGCTCTGGCCTGCTGGCCTTCGTCTACCTGTATGCGATCAGCATCCAGAACGTACCGCTGGCGTTCGCCTCGTCGATCGTGATGTGGGGCATGGTGTACCAGGGTTACAACGCGGTGTTCCCAAGCTTCTACCCAGAGTTGTTCCACACCCGCTACCGTGTTTCGGCCATGGCCATCGCGCAGAACATCGGCACCATGCTGACCGCCATGCTGCCGGCGCTGTTCGCCCTGGTTGCCCCGCCTGGTTCGGACAACATCCCGTTGGTGGTTGGTAGCCTGGCGTTCTTCATCACCTGCGTGTGTGCTTTGGCAGCCTACATTGCACCGGAAACCCATCGCCTGGCGATGGAAGACCTGGGTGACCCCGATGCCAAGCCGATGGACAAGACCGCGTACGAAGCTAGCCGTAAAGGGAGCTTTCAGGCGGTGAGCCACTGACAGATTGCAGGGGGCTGCTCCGCAGCCCTTTCGCCGGCAAGCCAGCTCCCACCTTGACCGCATAGGCTTCAAGCCTTGTGCGATCCTTGTGGGAGCCCTTTCGCGGGCAAGCCCGCTCCTACAGGTACCGTATCAGCTTGAGCCTTGATGCGATCCTGTGGGAGCGGGCTTGCCCGCGAATGGGCCGCAACGCGGCCCCGGCAGTTTCAGCCCTTGACCACTTCCTGCAAGCGCGCCCAGAGCTGTTCGACATGCTCCCGCTCGGTCGGCAATGCGCCAATGGACACCCGCACCATCCACCGCCCATCCAGCGTCGCCGGCGTCACATAGGCATCCCCGGACGCATTCAGCCGTTCGGCCCAGCCCTTGGTATGCGCATCCAGCGCCTCCCCTTCCAGCCCCGCCGGCCGATGGCGAATGCACAACGTCTGCAACTGCACCGGCGCCAGCACCTCCCACTCCGCCGCCGCGCCGATTTGCCCGGCCAGCCACTGGGCATTGTCCAGGTCACGCCGCAGCCGTGCCTGCAACGCCTCGACCCCCTCGCTGCGCAGCATGAACCACAGCTTCAATGCGCGGAACCGGCGGCCCAGCGGGATACCCCAGTCACGCAGGTTCTTCACCTCGCCGTCCACCGCCGACTGCAGGTAGCTGGGGTTGGTGCTCATCACCCGGATCAGGTGCTGTGGGTCGCGCACGTAGTAGATCGAGCAATCGAAGGCCACGCCCAGCCACTTGTGCGCGTTGACCACCAGCGAATCGGCCAGCTCGATGCCGTCCCACATCCAGCGGCATTCCGGCAGGATCATCGCCGAGCCGGCCATGGCCGAGTCCACATGCAGCCACAGGCCATGGGCCTGGGCGATCTCGCCGATCGGCCGCAGTGGGTCGAGGGCCGTGGTGGCGGTGGTGCCGGTGGTCGCGACCACCGCGCAAGGCTGGTTGCCAGCGGCCAGATCCTGCTCGATCGCAGCCTGCAGGGCCTCCGGGCGCAGAGCGTAGCGTTCGTCGGTCGGGATCAGGCGTATGTTGTCGCGGCCAAAACCGGCCAGCAATGCGGCTTTGTCCACCGAGCTGTGGGCATGGGCGCTGACATAGACGATCAGCGGCTTGGCCTGGGCTTGCAGGCCGCCGCGTACCAGTGCGTAGTCGCTGGCGCGTTCCCGTGCGCAGATCAGCGCCACCAGGGTGCTGGTGGATGCGGTGTCCTGGATCACCCCGCTCCATTGGCCAGACAGGCCGAGTAGCTGACGCAGCCAGTCGAGGGTGGTTTCCTCCAGCTCGCTCAGGGCCGGGCTGGACTGCCAGGAAAGGCCCAGCACGCCCAGGCCAGTGCTGAGGAAGTCACCGAGGACCGACGACAGGGTGCCATTGGAGGGGAAGTAGCCGTAGAAGTCCGGGTGCTGCCAATGGGACAGGCCGGGCATGACCAACTGGTTGACGTCGTCGAGGATCGCGGCGAAAGGTTCGCCTTGCCGGGGGGCCTGTGCAGGCAACGCAGCCTTGAGATAGCCGGGCTCAACCTGGGCCATGACCGGGCGCTCGCCGACGGATTGGCGGTAGTCGGCGATCAGGTCGATCAGTTGGTGGCCGTACTGGCGGAATTGTTCGGGGGTCACCTGGGGTCTCCTGTGGGTGGTTCGCCGCCTGTACCGGCCTCTTCGCGGGTAAACCCGCTCCCACAAGCGATGCAGCACCTGTGGGAGCGGGTTTACCCGCGAAGAGGCCGGTACAGGCAACACAATGCCCCAGTCTAGGCACCTATCCCGAAGTGAATAACCCCACCTCGCGCATACCTGCTATGGCAAACCCGCATGCCCGCCCTGCACACCGAACTGCGACTGGCGCCACAACTCGAACACCCGGTTGCGCAACCAGCGGTGTTCGGCCGAGGCCTGCAGGCGCTGGTGCCACACTACCCAGTAGCGCTGGCTGTGGTCGATGAAACCCAGCGGCCGCCAGGCCAGGTCATGCAGGCGGCACAGCTGCCGGGCGATGTGCTCGGGCACGGTGGCCAGCGCCTGGCTGTTGGCAATCACCTGCACGGTGGCCGAGAAGAACGGCACTTCCAGGCTGACCCGCCGTTGCAGGCCCTGGGCGCGCAAGTGGCGGTCGATGAAGCTGTCCTTGTCGCCTCCGCCGGAAATACGCACATGCTTGTGCGCCAGGTAGTCGGCCTGGCTGAGCGCATCGTGGGCAGCCAGCGGGTGGTCGTGGCGCATCAGGCACACTGCCCGGTCCTCGCCCAACAACCGACCGTGCAGGTTGGGTGGCGACTCGTCGAACAACGTGGTGGCCAGGTCGATCTCGCCGCTGGCCAGCAAGGCGTACTGGCCGGCCTGCCAGGTGCGGTACTCCAGCGATACACCCGGCGCTTCGCGCTCCAGCGCCGCCACCAGCAGCGGCAGCATGTGCTCGGCCACATAGTCCGACGCGGCCAGACAGAAGCGCCGCTCGCAACGCGCCGGGTCGAACACCGCGGGCTGGCGCAGGGCGTGCAGCTCCTCGAGAACCTGGCGCAGGGGTTCGACCAGGGCTTCGGCGTGTTCGCTGAGCACGTAACCGCGGCCCTGGCGTACCAGCAACGGGTCGTCGAAGGCTTCGCGCAGGTGGGCCAGCTGCCGGCTGAGGGCGGACTGGCTGACGCCGAGGCGCTCGGCGGCGTGGCTGAGGTTCTTCAGCTGCAGCAGGTGGTCGAGGGTGCGCAGGTGGGCGAGGCTGAGGGAGGCGAAAGCGGGGTTCATCGGGGTTCGGCTCCAGACCGCTGGCGAGGGCTTTGCCCTCGTTTCGCGACACAAGGCCGCTCCTACATGGGTCATGCGTTCCCCTGTAGGAGCGGCCTTGTGTCGCGATGGGCCGCAAAGCGGCCCCAGAGAAGCAGATCAGTCAGTCAGACCAACATAAACGTTCTGCACGTCATCGTTCTCGTCGATCGCCTCGAGGAACGCTTCCACCTCGGCCAGCGCCTCGGCACTCAGGGTTGCCGCGCTCACCGGGTTCTTCGGGGTGTAGCCGATCTTCGCCGAGGTCACGGTGAAGCCGTGCTCAGGCAGGGCCTTCTGCACGGCGTCCAGGTCGGTGGTGTCGGTGATGAACAGGGTCGAACCCTCTTCGTCGCCTTCCTCGAAGTCCTGAGCGCCGGCTTCGATGGCCGCCATTTCCGGGTCGGCGTCGCCGTTCGGGGTGGCTTCGATCAGGCCGACATGGTTGAAGTCCCAGGCCACCGAACCGCTGGCACCCAGCTGGCCCTTGCGGAACAGCACGCGGATCTGCGCGACGGTGCGGTTGACGTTGTCAGTCAGGCACTCGACGATCAGCGGCACCTGGTGCGGGGCGAAACCTTCGTAGCTTACCGCCGAGTACTGCACGGCATCGCCGTCCAGGCCCGCGCCCTTGCGGATTGCGCGCTCCAGGGTCTCGCGGGTCATCGAGGCCTTCTTGGCCTGCTCGATGGCCAGGCGCAGGCGTGGGTTCATGTCCGGGTCGGCGCCGGACTTGGCGGCGATCTGGATCTCTTTGGACAGCTTGCCCATGATCTTGCCTTTGGCGTTGGCCGCGGCTTCTTTATGTTTGGCTTTCCACTGTGCGCCCATGTCGACTCTCTTGTTTCAGCGGCCGGTTCAGGAAGCGACCGGCCAAAAGTGGGTGCAGTTTATACGCCCTCTGGCCTGTATTCGACAAGAAATCTCATCAGCCTTTATCGGCTTTGCCCGCCGCCGCCGCGAACCGCGCCAACCGCACATCCAGCCTCCGCGGCCGCTGCCCACGGTCCTCTGCCCGCTCCTTGCGGCGGATGGCATTGCGCACCATCAGCGAGCCCAGGTAGCGAATCGGCTCGGGCGGGAACAGCCCCAGCGGCCCCTTGACCAGCGGCGAACGGGTCCATGGGTTGTCCAGCCCCAGCGCCAGCGACGACAGAATCTGCCCGCCCATGTGGCACGGCCCGACGCCGCTGCCGGAGTAACCAAAGCCGTAGAACACGTTGCCCTGCCCGTTCAGCCGGCCAAAGAACGGCAAACCGGTCACCGAGCGGTCGGACGGCCCGTTCCAGCTGGCCGCCAGCGGCACTTGCGCCAGTGCCGGGAAGAACCCGCCCAGGCTTTCACGCAGCAGCGGCCGGTACGGCGACGGCTGGTCGAACACCGGCAGCATGCGCCCGCCATAGGCGAAGGTATTGCCGCCCTTGCCGAGCATCAGCCGACCATCGGAGGTGTTGTGGTAGTAATGCACGAATATCCGCGAATCGAGCACGCTGATGCCACTGTCCAGGCCGATCTGGTGCAGCAGCTCAGGGCAAGGTTCGGTGATCACCATGTCGCTGGAAACAATCGCCACGCTGCGCTCGAACTGCGGGAAAGCCCGCGCCATCCAGGCATTCAGGCCCAATACCACGCGGTCGGCGCGCACCGTGCCATGCGCCGTGCGCACCTGCACCGGGGCGCCGTGCTCCAGGCCGATCATGGCGGTGCCCTCATGGATGCGCACGCCGCGCTGCAAGGCCACCCGGCGCAGGCCGCGCACCAGCTTGCCCGGCTGCACCGTGGCCGCGGCCGGCGAGAACCAGCCTTCCAGGTGCCGCGCCGAACCCGCCAGGCGCTGCACCTGCGGCAGCGGCAGGCGGCGAAACGAATTGATCCCCTTTTGCTCCAGCGCAGCGATCACCGCGTCGGTGGCGCCGACCTGCGCGGCGTTGGTGGCGGTGTACAGCGTGCCATCCAGGCGGTAGTCGCAGTCGATGCCATTGGCCGCGCAGAACGCGCCGATCTCACCGATGCTGCGCTCCGACTCACGCACCAGGCGCACCGCCTCGGCCACCCCGAACAGCCGCTCGAGGGTGAAGTACTTGGCCGACCAGGACAACGCACAGCCACCATTGCGGCCACTGGCACCGGCACCGCAGATATCGGCCTCGATCAGCACGATATCCAGGGCCGGCACCGCTTCCTTGAGCATCAGTGCGGTCCACAGGCCGGTATAGCCGCCGCCGACGATGCATACATCGCAACGGGCATCGCCTTGCAGCGGCGGGCACACCGCCTCTTGCGCCGAATCCAGGGCCTGTTGCAGCCAGAAGGGTCTCATTCGCTCGCTTTCCTTTCAGGTACGCAGTGGCTTGATTGCCATGCTGGTATTCGGTGCCACGTCGGTGCTTTGCGCAGCGCTGGCTGGGCGGCTGTTCCAGTGCGGCAGCAGCACCAGCGCCGAGAACAGCGCGCAGCCGGCAAACACGATGAACACCGTGACGCCATCGAAGTACCCCGGCAGCAGCCCGCCCAGCACCGCCCCCACCGAGCCGCAGCCGTTGACGAAGCCTGCTGCGGTGGCACCGGCCTTGGCGGTGCCGAAGTCGATGGCCGCGGCACCGCTGATCATCGAATCCGGCCCGTACAGGGTCAGGCCCATGACGAACAGCAGGGCCACCACCAGGATCACGCTGCCGGTATGCATGGCCGCCATGAATGCCGCCAGCGCCACGGTCAGCAGCACCAGGCTGATGACACAGGCCGGCATGCGCCGGGCGCCGAACAGCTTGTCGGAGGCCAGGCCGATGATGATCGGGCCGAGCAGCCCGGCCAGCTCGAAGGCTGTCGGGATGATCGCTGCCCCCACCTTGCCCACCGAGGGCATCTGCTCGAAGACGATCACCGGCCCCCACAGCAGGATGGCGTAGCGCGCCGGTTTCAACAGGAAGTACGCCAGCCCCAGGGTCAGCACCGTGCGGTTGCGCATGATCTCCTTCAGTGGCGCCCACACGCTGCACAGGTTGCCGGCCGGGGCCATGCTCTGCGGCTCGGGCTCCACCGCCGGCAGGCCGACGTCTTCAGGCTTGTTGCGCTGCAGGAAGAAGAACAGCACGGCCACCAGTGCCACCACCGCGGCACTGGAGAAGAACGCCGCGTGCCAGGTACCGACCAGGGTGTAGGCCCACCAGCCGGCGAACGGCGAGGCCACCAGGCCGCCGAAGGCATAGCAGGAACTCCACAGGCCCAGCACCCGCCCACGCTGCGACGCCGGGAAGAAGCTGCCGATGTTCTTGCACAACCCGGCCCAGCCGGTGGATTGCGCCAGGCCCTGCACCAGCATGCAGGTGGCGAAGATCGGGAATGTGGCGTAACTGCCCATCACCACCGCCGCAGCAGCAGAAATCAGCAGGCCGCCGAGCACCACCACGCGTGGGCCAAAGCGGTCGGCAAGCATGCCCCAGGTGAACTGGCCCACGGCGTAGGCGGCCAGGTAGATGGCGTCGAGGTTGGCCATGGCGGCCTTGTCAAGCATGAAGTCGGGGTCTTCACCGATGCCCAGCTTGGCCACCGAGAAGGCCTTGCGGGTGAAGTAGAAGGCGGCGTAGGCCAGCCAGGTAATGGCGAAAATCTGGATACGCCAGCGTTTAAACGCGGCTAGGGATTGGTTCATGTAAGTCTGACCTCTTGCTTGAGTGTGCCGGCAGAATGTGAAGAAACGCCTGTCTTGTTCTTGTGTTACGCACAGCGATGACGAGGCTGTCATCGGGTCAGATGGCGCCGTTTGGGTGCCATGGCCCTGGCCGGCACTTGTGGAGCCAGCTTCGGGCTGACATGCATGGAAACAGTTGCGCTAAGATAAATAAAATCGATTTATCGTATTTCACACATAAGCCCAGCTTGTTACTGAGGTCGTCATGTCGGTTTCCCACGCACAACTCAAGGCCTTCCACGCCGTGGCGGTGCACGGCAGCTTTACCCGCGCCGCCGAAAAGCTGTTTCTTACCCAGCCCGCGGTGTCGGACCAAGTGCGCAAACTGGAGGAGCGCTTCGGCGTCTTGCTGTTCCACCGCAACAAGCGTTCGGTGCAGCTCACCGACCTCGGCGAACGCCTGCTGGGCATCAGCCAGCGCCTGTTCGCCTGCGAGGCCGAGGCCCATGAGCTGCTGCAGGATTCGCGTGCGCTGCACACCGGCAGCCTGGTGCTGGCGGTGGACGCGCCGGTGCACGTGCTGCCGCAGATCGCCCGCTTCTGCCAGCGCTACCCGGGCATCCAGGTCAAGATCGAGACCGGCAACACCGACGAGTCGCTGGCCCGGCTGTTCAGCTACCAGGCCGACCTGGCCCTGCTGGGGCGAGATGTCGACGATGAGCGGCTGCACTGCCTGCCGCTGCGCCGCGACCCGATGGTGGCGTTTGTCTCGCACCAGCACCCCTGGGCCAGCCGCGGCGCGATCAGCCTGGCGGATCTGGACGATACGCCGCTGGTACTGCGCGAGCCCGGGTCGGTGACGCGGCAGACGCTGGAAGAAGAAATGCAACGGGCCGGGCTGCGGATTCGCCCGGCGATCCAGGTGGAAGGCCGGGAAGCGGCGCGGGAAGCGGTGGTGGTGGGGATTGGTGTGGGGGTGGTGTCGGCGGCGGAGTTTGGTGCGGATGCGCGGGTGTGCGCGTTGCCGATCGTCGATTGCCAGCGGCACCTGACCGAGACACTGGTGTGCCTGAGCGAGCAGCGCACGCGGCGGGTGGTGGCGACCTTCCTGCAGATGGTGGAGGAAGGGTTGTAAGCCTGTGCCGGCCTCTTCGCGGGTGAACCCGCTCCCACAGGGGCCGCACTAAGGCTCAGATTGGCACGGTACCTGTGGGAGACCGATGCAGGCAGCTCTCAAGCTCTGTGGAGTACCTGTGGGAGCGGGTTCACCCGCGAAGAGGCCGCTACAGGCAACCCAACTATGCTGGGATAACCTCAACCCTCGGCACACAACCCATGCTCTACCGCCTTGCTGCCGACACCCTGGTCCTGTTGCACCTGCTCTTCATCCTGCTGGTGCTGTTCGGCGGCCTGCTGGTACTGCGCTGGCGCCCTGCCCTGCTGCTGCACCTGCCGGCGATGGCCTGGGGCCTGGCGGTGGAATGCCTGCACCTGGGCTGCCCGCTGACCACCTGGGAAAACCGCATGCGCAGCGCGGCTGGTGACGCGGGCTATCAGGGCGGCTTCGTCGAACACTATATCTGGCCGTTGATCTACCCCGCCGGGTTGACACCGCACATCCAGCTGCTGCTGGGCACTTTCGTGCTGCTGCTCAATCTCGGCATCTACAGCTACGTGGCCTGGCGCTGGCGCCGCCCTAGCGGGTAGCGATCACGAACAGCCGCGGGAACGGCAACAGCACCTTGCCATCGGTGGCCGGCGGGTAGTCGCGCTGCATCGCTTGCAGGTACATCTGCAGGAAATCCGCCTGCTCCTGCTCCTCCAACCGCCCCAGGTACGGTCGCAAGGCCGAACCCTTGAACCATTCCACCACGGCTTCTGCGCCACCGGCCAACGGGTGGTGGTAAGTGGTGCGCCACACATCCACCCGTGCACACAGCGGGCTGAGCAGGTCGTAGTAGAACGCCGCGCTATGCCGTGGCGGCAGCTGGAAATCAGCGAACTTCGCCGCCCAAGGTCCCTGGCTGGCGATTTCGCGCAGTTGCCGGTGAGCCGGCTCATCGAGGTTGTCCGGGGTCTGCACGGCCAGGCTGGCACCTTCGCTCAGCTGGCGCACCAGGTGCGGGTACAGCGAGGCGTGGTCGGGAACCCACTGTAACGAAGCATTGGCCAGGATCAGGTCCTGCGGCTCGGGGGCGGACCAGCCGGCAATGTCAGCGATGACTGTGCGCACGCGGGGGATGCACAGCCGTTTGCGCTCGCGGGCCTTTTCGATCATGTCCGGGTCGCTGTCCAGGGCCGTCACCTGGGCATCCGGGTAACGTTGCAGCAGCACCTCGGTGGAATTGCCAGGGCCACAGCCCAGGTCGGTGGCGTGGCGTACCGGGCGTGCCGGTACAGCGGCCAGCAGGTCACGCACCGCGCGGGTACGCTCGTCTTCGAATTGCGAATACTGGGTGGCGGACCAGGCCATGTGAAGCTCCTTTGGGCGGGCAATGTGTTCAGCATATGCCATGTAACAGGGGGCCATATACCCCTGGCCCAATAACGCAAAACGGCCGGGTCCCCCAGGGAGCCGGCCGTTTCGAGAAGCGAGTGACGCTTAGTGCTGCTTGCCAGTACGGATCTGGTGCACTACACCCATCGCCACCACGATTGCCGCGGCGATACCGGTGGAAATCACCAGGATCTGGTAGTCAGGCATGAAGGCCATGGTCACCAGAGCAGCCACGATGAACGCGATCACCAGGTAGGTCAGCCATGGGAACAGCCACATCTTCAGGCGTACTTCCTTGCCTTCGGCAACCAGCTTGCGGCGCATGCGCAGCTGCGAGAAAGCAATCACCAGGTACACCAGCAGGGCGATCATGCCGGTGGTGTTCATCAGGGTTTCCAGCACGTCTTTCGGGCGCAGGGTCTCGCTGAAGTTGATCAGCGCACACACCACGGCCACGGCGCACGAACCCATGATCGCGTACACCGGTACACCGGTGCCGGCGCGGGTGATCTTGAAGAACGACGGCGCGTCGCCACGCTGGGCCAGGGAGAACAGCATGCGCGAAGCAGTGTAGTGGCCCGAGATCAGGCAGCTGCTCACCGAGGTCAGCACCACGAAGTTCATCAGCAGCTCGGCATATGGCACGCCCAACAGCTCCAGGGTGCGGCGGTAGGCGCCATAGCCGGAAACGCCCAGGTGCGGATCGTTCCACGGTACCAGGCAGACGATCAGGAAGATCGAACCCACGTAGAACAGGCACACACGCCAGACCACCGAGTTGGTCGCCTTGACGATCTGCGCGGCCGGGTCCTTGGCTTCGGAAGCGGCGATGGTGACGATTTCCGCACCGAGGAAGGCGAACATCACCCCTAGCAAGGCACCGATCACGGTGGTGATGCCGTTGGGCATGAAGCCTTCTGCGGTGAGGTGGCTGATGCCACGCACTTCACCGAACTGCCAGATGTTCAGCACGGCAGCGGTGCACACGATCAGGAAACAGACAATCGCGATCACCTTGATCAAGGCGAACCAGAACTCGAACTCACCGTAGTGCTTGACGTTGAAGAAGTTGACGGTGATCAGCAACAGGGTCGTGGCCAGCACGAACACGTTGACGCTGACGTCGGGGAAGAAACCATGCAGGATCTTGCCCGCCACATAAGCTTCCCAGGCCATGAGGATGACCCAGTACCACCAGTACAGCCAGCCGATGGTGAAACCGGCCCAACGGCCGATGGCGCGATCGGCGTAGGTGGAGAACGAACCGGTGTCTGGCGAGGAAGTCGCCATTTCACCCAGCATGCGCATGATCAGTACCACCAGGATGCCGCCTGCCAGGTAGGCCAGCACAGCAGCTGGGCCGGCGCTGTGAATCACGCTGCCGGAACCGACGAACAAGGCGCCGCCGATAACCCCGGCGATCGACATCATCGTCAGGTGGCGCGACTTGAGCGAGGCACTGAGCTTGCTCTCATGCCCGCTTTTCGCGGTGGTGGTTGTGGATGTTGCGTCCATCAGTTGTGTACCCCGTGCTTCTTTTTATCCAAGGAAAACTGTGAAACCCCGATGGCTGGCGGTTTCACGTACATCAGTGCTAATGCGCGCAGGATGGTGTGAGCGAACACACGCAGGCCTTCCATGGCGGCCTGCTGACGCGCCCCAGGGCAGGCGCCTGGGGCGAACTGAACATGCTTTAGGTGGCGATATCTGACACCTAATGTAAAAATGTCCGACGCAGAGAGCCATGCACAGTGGCATGAAACTCGCACTGCACTGTACAGGTCGCCCTTGCAATACACCTTGCAAACGCCGGGCGATACGCAACCTGAAGGCCCAAATGTTCGAATTACATCCAGACTCCTCGACCCCGCTGGTGAACCAGATCATCGACGGGCTGCGCGAGCTGATCGACAACCAGACCCTCAAGCCAGGCGCCAAGGTCCCCTCGATCCGCGCCTTTGCCGCGAGCTATTCGGTGAGTACCTTCACCGTGGTCGAGGCCTACGACCGTCTGGTCGCCCAGGGCCTGCTGGTGAGCCGGGGCAATGCGGGGTTCTTCGTCAACCGCGCGGCGGGCGAATTGCTCGACCCGCACAACGCCGAGGCCGACACCAGTCGACCAACGTTCAACTCCGAGTGGTACCTGCAGCAGATCTTCGAAATCCGCCAATTGCCGTTCAAGCCCGGGTGCGGCTGGCTGCCCAACGACTGGATGTATGAAGACGGCCTGCGCCGCGGCCTGCGCCAGGTGGCCGGCAGCCCGCTGGAGCTGTCGGGCTACGGCGACCCCATGGGCCTGATGGAGCTGCGTGCACTGACCGCACAGAACCTGCAGCAGGAACTGTCGATCGTTGCCAACCCGGCGCAGCTGATGCTTACCCATGGCGCCAGCCAGGCCCTGGACCTGGCCGCGCGCACCCTGGTGCGCCCGGGCGACGTGGTGCTGGTGGACGACCCCGGCTACCCCAACCTGATGAGCATCCTGCGTACCCAGGGCGCGACCCTGGTCGGCGTCCCGCGCACACCGGCCGGCTACGACCTGAACCAGCTGGAACAGTTGCTCACCCATCACCGCCCCACTGCGTTCTTCACCCAGCCGCACCTGCACAGCCCGACCTGCTCGCGCACGCCGCTGCCGCAGCTGCACCGCCTGCTGCAACTGGCCAGCCAGCACGGCTTCCGCCTGGTGGAGAACAACCTTTACGCCGACATGGTCGCCGAACCGCAGCCGTGCCTGGCCAGCCTCGACCACCTGCAGCAGGTGGTGTACGTGGGCAGCTACTCCAAGAGCATTTCGCCCAATGTGCGGGTCGGCTACATGCTGGCCAACCCCGAGCTGATGCAGAAGCTGCTGCACCTTAAGATGCGCTCGGGCCTGACCACCTCGCAGGTGATGGAGCGCGTGGTGTATGCCGCGATCATCGACGGGCGTTGGCGCAAGCACCTCAAGCGCCTGCGCCAGCGTTTGGCCGAGGCGCACCAGGAAGTTGGCCGGCATCTGCATCGGTTGGGCTTCGAGCTGTTCATCGAGTCGGATGAAGGGATGTATATCTGGACCCGCCACCCGGCGATTCCGGACAGCGCGGCGTTGCTGGATGATGCGCTGGAGAAAGGCATCATGCTCGGGCCTGGGCAGTTGTTCATGGTCGATGCCAAAGCGACCGGGTGGATGCGGTTCAACGTGGCGTTCAGTACCGAGCCGGCGATGTGGGAGTTGCTGGAGAAGGTGTTGGTGAAGCATGTGCGGCGGGGTGGGATGTAACGGATTGCGGGGTGTTCGCCACAACACTTTCAGCGCCTGAGAGACCGAGCGCCGCGCGGGCGGCGCTCGGTCTCTCAGGCGCTGAAACTGTCATGGCAAGCACCTGTCAGCCCCGCCCCTCCTTATCGCCAGTCCGCCTTGTCGGCAAAAAACGCCTGCGCGTTCGCCTCCAGGCTCTCCAGGTGATACCCCCCTTCCTGCACGATCAGGCACGGCAAGCGCATCGCCCGAATCCGCTCGCCCAATACCGCAAACCCTTCAGTCGTCACCGCCACCTTGCTCTGCGGGTCGAGTTCGTAGATATCGAACCCCAGCGACAACACCAGCACCTCGGCGCCAAAATCCTTCACCGCCGCCAGCGCGATCTCCAGCTGGCCCATGAAGTCCGCTTCGCTAGCCCCATGCACCATCGGCAAGTTGAGGTTGTACCCCTCCCCCGCACCGCTGCCACGCTCGTCCGCGAACCCGGCCACACCCGGGTAGAAGTTGGTGGGGTCGCCATGCACCGACACATACAGCACATCCCGGCGGTCGTAGAAGATTTCCTGAATCCCCTGCCCGTGGTGCATGTCGGTATCGAGGATGGCCACGCGGCTGTAGCGGCTGCGCAAGGCCTGGGCAGCGACAGCGGCGTTGTTGAGGTAGCAGAAACCACCGGCCGCATCGAAGCGTGCATGGTGGCCTGGCGGCCGGCACAGGGCATAGGCCGCCGGCTCGCCGTCGAGAATGGCCTTGGCACCGGCCACTGCGCTTTGCGCAGACCAATAGGCCGAGCGCCAGGTGTGTTCGCCTACAGGGCAGCTGCCGTCAGCCAGGTAGCGCCCGGCCTGGGCGAGAATGCCGCGCAAGGCGTTGGGTTCACGCACGAAGATGTTGGACATGACCTCGTCGCCCCAGTCCTCGGGCACTTCCTTCCAGCGCGCATGGGCCTCTTCGAGGAAGGCCAGGTAGGCCTCGCCATGCACTGCCTTGAGCGGTTGGAGGCCGGCGTCCTCAGGCTGACGGATGTCGAAGCCCAGATCCTTGGCCGCCTGCAGCAGGCGCTGGGCACGCTCGGGGACTTCCTGCGGGGTGCGCATGGCGCCGCGCGAGTAGTAGCTGCGTGGGTGGTGCAGCAGTTGTTCGGGGTGGAAGTAGCAACGCATCAGGCTTCTCCTTGTTCGACAATGCCCGCGCGGGCCAGCACGGCATTGAGCAGTACATCGGCACCCTGGCGGGCGTCGTCGGGCAACACGTCTTCGGCCTCGTTGTGGCTCAAGCCGCCGACACAGGGGATGAACACCATGGCGGTCGGGCAGTAGCGCGCCAGCAGGATGGCGTCGTGGCCGGCGCCGCTGACGATCGACTGCTGGGCATAGCCCAGGCCATCCACCGCCTGCTGCACGGCGGCTACGCAATCGGCATCGAATGGCGTGGCCGGGCTTATCCAGTGGCGCTCGATACGCACCTGCAACCCGCGCTGATTGGCGATGGCTTGCAGCTTCAACGTCAGGTCGCGTTCCATCGCCTCGATGGCTTCATCCCGGTGATGACGCAGGTCGACGGTGAACTGCAGCAGCCCCGGAATGGTGTTGCGCGAGGACTTGGCAATGGACAGTTCACCCACCGTGGTCAGGCCTTCAGGGGTAAAATCGGCAGCCAGTTGCTCGACTGCCTGGATCATCCGCGCGGTGCCATACAGGGCATCCTTGCGCAGTGGCATCGGCGTGGTACCGGCGTGCGCGGCCATGCCTTCGACCGTGACGTCGAGCCATCGGATAGCCTGCCCGCCGCTGACCACGCCGATGGCCTTGGCGTTGTCTTCAAGGATCGGGCCTTGCTCGATGTGGGCCTCGAAATAGGCATCGACCCGGCCACCCAACGGGCGCCGGCCGGCGTAACCGGTGCGCTGCAGTTCGTCGGCGACGCTGATGCCATCGGCATCGCGGATGGCCAGCGCTTCGTCCAGTGCCAGGGTGCCGGTGAACACCGCCGAGCCGAACATGGCCGGGGTGAAGCGGGCGCCCTCCTCGTTGGTCCATACGGCGATTTCCAGCGGCTTGCGCGTCTGGATGTTCAGGTCATTGAGCCGGCGCACCACTTCAAGGCCTGCCAGCACACCGTAGACGCCATCGAAACGGCCGCCCTCAGGTTGGGTGTCGAGGTGGCTGCCCATAATCACTGGCGCTGCATCGGGGTCGCTGCCAGCGCGCCGGGCGAACAGGTTGCCGATGGCATCCACAGTCAGCGTCAGGCCGGCTTCGCGGCACCAGTGGCTGAACAGTTCACGGCCAGCTTTGTCGTCGTCGCTCAGGGCCAGGCGGCAGCTGCCGCCACGGGCGGTAGCGCCGATTTCGGCCATGGCCATCAGGCTCGCCCACAGGCGTTCGCCATTGCTTTTCAACATGTGCGGGTACTCCAGAAAAAAGCGGTTCGATCAGGCCAGTTCCAGGCGCTGGCTGCGGGCGTACTGGCGCGCCAGGGCGAGCACGCAGACCAGCGAAATGGTGGCGATCAGGGTGTAGAACACCGCCATCGGCCACCATTGGCCGGTGAAGGTGTGGGCCAGCCAGGTACCGATCAGCGGGGTCAGGCCGCCCGCGATGGCGCCGCAGATCTGGTAGGCCAGGGATATGGCGGTGTAGCGCACGCGGGTGTCGAACATGCCGCTGACATAGCCGGCGATCACCGCGTAGAACGACGCCATGCACGCTGCGGCCAGGGCGATGCCGAGCACGATCAACGGGCCCTGGCCCGAGCTGACCAGCACGAACATCGGGTACGGCGAGGCCATCGCCAGCAACGCGACCAGGGCCAGGAAGCGGGTGGCGCCGATCTTTTCCGATAGCCAGGCGGCCAACGGCTGCACGCAGAACTGGATGATCGCCACGAAGAACAGGCACTCCAGGATCAAGGAGCGCTCCAGGTGCAATTGCGTGGTGGTGTAGCTGATCATGAAGGTGTTGGTGAAGTAGACCCCGGCAATACCCAGGGTATTGGCACCGATGCACAGCAACAGCGGGCGCCAGGCCGTGCGCAGCACTTCGAATACCGGGGCCTGCTCCTTGCGCCGGGCCTTTTCCGCCTGCTCGCGGCTGGCGATGAACTCGGGCGACTCATTCACCCCCAGGCGAATCGCCAGGCCCACCAGCAGCAACAGCGCGCTGGCCAGGAATGGCACGCGCCAGCCCCAGTTCATCAGGTCTTCTTCCGGCAGGCGGGTGACCGCGCCGAAGGCCAGCAGCGACAGGATCAGGCCCGCCGGGCTGCCCAGCTGGGCGAACGAAGCGAAGAAGTTGCGCCGGCCCTTGGGTGCATGCTCACCGGCCATCAGCACCGCCCCGCCCCACTCGCCGCCCACGGCAATGCCCTGGACGATGCGCAGCAGGATCAGCAGTACCGGCGCGCTGGCGCCGATTTGTGCGTAGGTCGGCAGCAGGCCGATGCCCACGGTGACGATGCCCATCATCAGCAAGGTGATGACCAGCGACTTCTTGCGGCCGATACGGTCGCCCACGTGGCCGAAGACGATGCCCCCCAGCGGCCGGGCGAAGAAGCCAACGGCGAAGGTGCCGAACGCGGCCATGGTGCTGAACAGGCTGTTGTCGGAGGGGAAGAACAGCGCGCCGAACACCAGGGCAGCGGCGGTGGCGTAGATGTAGAAGTCGTACCACTCGATCATGGTGCCGATGAACGCGGCGGCGGCGGCACGGCGTGGCTGGGGGGAAGCGGTGGGCTTCATGGGGGCTCCTTTGCTTGTTTTTCTGGCAGGAGTTGTCAGGGGCACGGGGGCGCTCTTGTGGCGCTTGGCCTGTTGGTCTGGTGTCAGCTTCTTCGCGGGTAAACCCGCTCCCACAGGCATTGCACAGGGCTCGGGTGCAGTGAAAA
>NZ_JWLN01000010.1:0-197255 GCF_000814065.1 Pseudomonas sp. C5pp
GCGTCCTTTGTAGGAGCAGCCTTGTGCTGCGAAGAGGCCGGTACAAGCAATAGACAGGCTTTGTCAGTACTGGCCTCTTCGCAGCACAAGGCTGCTCCTACAGAGCCTCGCCGAACCAATGAGTCATGTGTTGTTCTATGAGAGCTGGCTTGCCGGCGATGGGCTGCAAAGCGGCCCCGGAGTCTAGTGATCCACGCCAAGGCGCATCGCACAACGGCCCGCAAGCCCATGGGCACGCTCTTCGGCTAGAATTTGCTGCAAGCGTGCATCCAGCAGCCCCTCATCGATCACCTCGAACCCTAACCGCGCATAGAATGGCGCATTCCATGGCACATCGGTAAAGGTGGTCAAGGTCAGCTCCCGCGCCCCCGCATGGCGCGCCGCATCGACCACCTGCTGCAACAGCTTGCGCCCGACACCTTGCCCCTGGGCCTCCCGGCGCACCGAAATTTCATGAAGATGCAGCGCCTGATCCTCGAACCGGGCACAGGCAAACCCCAGAATGCGCCCATCTGGCCCCTCGGCCACCCAGCTCCCGCCAGCTTCGACAAATGCCTGATGGGCGCCGCAGTCCATCACATCTCCTTGCGCCAGCCATGCCAGCGCCGGCCGGGCGGCAAAAGCCTGGGCCGCCGAGCGCTCGACGTCCGGGAGCCATTGAATGTCTTGCACGAGGGTAGGGCGAATGCGCATGAAGAAGTCCTTTCGTTCTAGTCTGCCGCCAGCACCTGCGGCTGCAATTGCCAGCGCACCGAGCTTACACCTTTCTCCAGGCTCACCCGGCTGACCAACCGTTCCAGTTGCGCTGGCGCCTGCGCGGTGCCGAGCAGTTCGGCGCGTACTTCCAGGCGTGCGGGGTTCGCCAGGTCTTCGCTGTGCAGTGACTGCAGGCGCAGCTGCGGGTCGCCCAGGCTGTGCAACATCAGGCTGCGGACCTGGATCTCGTCCTCGGCGCGGCAGACGATGCGCACCTCGAAGTGCTGCTCCACCTCGCTGGCCGGCACCACTTCCTGGCGGTCCAGGCGCTGGGCAATGTCGCGCAACAGGATGTTGGCACACAGCACCACCAGGCTACCCAGCGTCGCTTCCAGCAGCAGCCCGAGGCTGCACAGCACGCCGACTGCGGCCGTGCACCACAACGTGGCGGCAGTGTTCAGGCCACGTACGTTGAACCCGTCACGCATGATCACGCCGCCACCCAGAAAACCGATGCCCGATACCACGTACGCGGCGATACGCGACGCATCGGTGGGCGCCATGCCCGGCACCGCCTGGGTCATCAGCACGAACAGGCAGGCACCGGTGCTGACCAGTGCATTGGTGCGCAGCCCGGTCAGTCGCTGGCGCAGTTGACGTTCGGCACCGATCAGCGCCCCCAGCAGCAGGGCGATGCTGACACGCAGCAGAAATACTTTCCAATCCATAGCAAACCTCTTCCACGGGCACACGCCCGCAAGAACGCCATCAGCTGGCGCGGTTGAAAAACCAGAAAATGCGCAGGAACACGAAGGGGGAGGAAGAAGAGGGGGATTACAAGAAACCACCGTCTTGCCAGGCCGGCCAGACAGTGCAGGACACTGCCGGACTAGCGCGCCACGTGGGCCTGTCGCATGCGACTGGGGCTACTGTCCAATGCAGGTCTCCTGTTCAGGGATGCAAAATTGCGCGGCGGACGTTACGCCCCGTGGCAGGCCAGGTCAAGGGCAAAAACATGACAATGGCTTCATCCGCAAGGGCCCGCAACCGGTCACGCCTGCATGGAAAAAAACGCGGGCAATCGGTACCCTTGCGCCTTCCCTTGCCATCCCCCGGACCGTTCCATGTTGTTCAATCTCGCCGTACTGTTCGGCACCCTGGTGGCCATGGAGGGCGTTGGCACGCTGGCTCACAAGTACATCATGCATGGCTGGGGCTGGTGGCTGCACCGCTCGCACCATGAGCCGCAACTGGGCATGCTCGAAACCAATGACCTGTACCTGGTGGCCCTGGGGCTGATCGCCACGCTGCTGGTGGCCCTGGGCAAGGGTGGTTTTGCGCCCTTGCAGTGGGTGGGTGGCGGCGTGGCGGGGTACGGCGTGCTGTATGTCGTGGCCCACGACGGGTTCTTTCATCGGCATTGGCCACGCAAGCCACGGCCGGTCAATCGCTACCTCAAGCGCCTGCACCGCGCACACCGGTTGCATCATGCGGTGAAGGGGAGAACGGGGAGTGTGTCGTTCGGGTTCTTCTATGCACCGCCGTTGAAGGTGTTGAAGCAGCAGTTGCGGCACAAGCGCAGCCAGTTGTGACAGGGACTGGCAGAGCAGCCCACGATGATGCGACTGCACATGACTCATTGAGTCAGCAGGGACCCTGTGGGAGCGACTTCAGCCGCGAACACCGGCGCAGCCGGTGCCATGCACCGAGTTGGATTCTTCGCGGGTAAACCCGCTCCCACAGGGTACGTGGAAAGGCCCTCAATTCACCGTTTCACCCTTGGGCTGCGCCGCCACATGCCCGCGGCTCACCCACCAGCCAAACGCCGCCGCGGTGAAGAACATGATCAGGCTGTACAGCGCCGCCGGCACCGCCATGGTGGCGTTGTTCAGCAGCGAAGGGCTCAATGCCAGGGCAATCGCCAAGGTGCCGTTATGGATGCCGATCTCCATGCCGATCGCAATCGCCTGGCGCTTGGGAATGTTCAGCAGGCGCGGTACCCAGTAGCCCACGCCCAGGCTCAGCAGGTTGAACAGCAGCGCGGCCAGGCCCACCACCGGCGCGTAGGCAACCACGGTCTGCCAGTCCTTGGCCAGCGCCAGGACGATGGTGAACGCCAGGAACAACGCAGCCACCAGCTTCATCGGCTTCTCCATGCGCGCGGCGAAGGCGGGTGCAAAGCGGCGAACCAGCATGCCCAGCGCCACCGGCAGCAGGACGATGGCAAACACCTGCATCACCTTGGCAAACTGCAGCGGTATGGCCTGGTCCGATGCCATGAACCAGCTCAGCGACAGGTTCACCAGCAGTGGCATGGTCAGGATCGCGATCAGCGAGTTGACTGCCGTCAGGGTGATATTCAATGCCACATCGCCATGGGCCAGGTGGCTGAACAGGTTGGCCGTGGTGCCGCCCGGCGAGGCGGCCAGCAGCATCAGCCCCACCGCCAGCGCCGACTCCAGGCCAAAACCGTTGGCGATCAGGAAGCACACCAGCGGCAGCAGCAGGATCTGGCAAACCAGGCCTACCACCACCGGCTTGGGGTACTTCACTACGCGGGCGAAGTCGGCCAGGGTCAGCGATAACCCGAGACCGAGCATGATGATGCCCAGGGCCAGCGGCAGAAAAGCGGTGAGCAAAGGGGAGGCGGTCATGGGCGGTCTCTCGGGCGAAGGATCCGGTGGAGTGTAGGTCGGCCCTGATTGATAGCTAATCGCAAAACGCCAGCCCTTGGTAACCGTTTGTTACCGAGCGCAGCGCCCAGCGAGGCTGTATGCCGCGTTGCAGCAGGCCTGCAGGCGCAGTAGCATTCCTGTTTTTACCGAGGATTAGCCTGTCATGCCGTTCCAGCAAGGTCTGCTTGCCACCCCGGTGCCGGCCCACGCCCGTCACCTGTTCTTCTCCCTGCAGTCGCCCGAGGCCCTGCCTGCCGCCCTGGATGCCTTGCTGCCGCAGGTCGATGGCGAACAGTTGATTCTGGGTGTCGGTGCCCCGCTGGCCAAGGCCCTGGGCCGTGACGTACCTGGCTTGCGCGCCTTCCCCCAGCTGGATGCTGCCGTGGAGAACCCCAGCACCCAACACGCCCTGTGGCTGTGGCTGCGTGGCGACGAGCGCGGTGACCTGCTGCTGCGGGCCCAAGCCCTTGAGCTGGCATTGGCTCCGGCCCTGCGCCTGGCCGACAGCGTCGATGGCTTCCTGCACCGTGGCGGCCATGACCTGACCGGCTATGAGGACGGCACCGAAAACCCGGTGGACGAAGAGGCCGTGCAGGCGGCAATTGGCGCCGATGGCTCCAGCTTTGCCGCGTTCCAGCTGTGGAAGCACGACCTGGAGTACTTCAAGTCGCTGCCCCAGGCTGACCAGGACAACATCATCGGCCGGCGCCTTAGCGACAACGAAGAGCTCGACGACGCCCCCGAGTCCGCCCACGTCAAGCGCACGGCCCAGGAAAGTTTCGAACCAGAAGCGTTCATGGTCCGTCGTTCGGTGGCCTGGGCAGACCAACGCGGCGCTGGCCTGGCCTTCGTGGCCCTGGGCCACAGCTTCGATGCGTTCGAGGTGCAGCTGCGGCGCATGAGCGGCCTGGAGGACGGCATCATCGACGGCCTGTACCGCTTCAGCCGGCCACTGACCGGTGGATACTACTGGTGTCCGCCGATGAGCGAGACGGGTGTCGACCTGAGCCTGTTGCTGCAAGCCTGATCGCTAAACATCCAGATACAGAAACACCGGACGCAGCCGGGGGCAGCGGCTAGCCTTGAAAGTTTCCGCTTCATGACGGGAGCTTTTCCATGTACGCACGTCGTGATGTCCTACGTGCGGGTGCCACCTTGGGCTTGCTGGCCGCCAGCCCCTGGTTGCACGCCGCTGCCCCGGCGGGTTTGCTGACCCGCCAAGTGCCGAGCACCGGTGAA
The DNA here is from genome assembly GCF_000814065.1 of Pseudomonas sp. C5pp. NCBI lineage: Bacteria > Pseudomonadati > Pseudomonadota > Gammaproteobacteria > Pseudomonadales > Pseudomonadaceae > Pseudomonas > Pseudomonas sp. C5pp. The sequence continues at coordinate 4,611 of NZ_JWLN01000010.1, forward strand.
GCGCTGCCGGTGATCGGCGCCGGTACCTCCGGCAGTTTCGAAGTGCAAGCCGGTTCCGCCCAGTACCAGCAGCTGAAAGTTGTACTGCAGGCGTTCTTCGACGGCGGTGGCCGGGTCATCGACACCTCGCCCAACTACGGCGGCGCCGACAGCATTCTCGGCCAGCTGCTGGAAGAGGGCGGCTGGCACCGGCAATGCTTCATCGCTACCAAGATTGCCGCCGACAGCCGGGCAGACGCCGAAGCGCAATGGGCCGGCAGCCTCGCGAGCCTGCGCACCGACAAGGTCGACTTGCTGCAGATCCACAACCTGCGCGACTGGCAGACCCAGCTGCCTTATGCCCGCGAATTGAAGCAGCAGGGCAAGACCCGCTATGTCGGCATCACCCATTACCTGAACAGTGGCCAGGACGAGGTAGCCCGCATCGTGCGCAGCGAGCCGCTGGATTTCATCCAGATCAACTACTCGGTCAATGCCCCCGACGCCGCCCGCGAACTGCTGCCGCTGTGCCAGGACAAGGGCGTCGCCGTGTTGGTCAACCGGGCGTTCGACGATGGCCGCCTGTTCGCCCGGGTGAAGGACCAGGCCTTGCCCGGCTGGGCCGCAGAGGCGGGTGTCGGCAGCTGGGCGCAGCTGTTTCTCAAGTTCGCCATCAGTCACCCGGCGGTGACCACGGTCATCCCCGCGACCAGCCGGCCCGAGCGCCAACTTGACCAGCTCAAGGCCGGGCACGGGCCGTTGCTGACCCAGGCGCAGCAACAGGCGCTGATCAAGCAGTTTGCCTGACACCATGGCAGCCTGGCGGCGGCGCCTGGACCAGGGGCTGAACATCCAGCCCGGCGAAGGGCCAGCGGTGATCGCCGGTTTGCTGCTGTTCTACCTGTTTTCATGCTGCGCCCGGTGCGCGAAACCATGGGCGTCGCCGGTGGCGTGGACAACCTGCAATGGCTGTTCACCGGCACTTTCGTCGCCACCCTGGCGTGCCTGCCGCTGTTTGGCTTGCTGGCCTCCAAGGTGCAGCGCCGGTACATCCTGCCCTGGACTTACGGCTTTTTTGCCAGCAACCTGCTGCTGTTCGCCGTGCTGTTCGCCCGTAATCCGGAAGCTTCATGGGCGGCGCGGGCCTTCTACATCTGGTTGTCGGTGTTCAACCTGCTGAGCATCTCGCTGGCCTGGAGCGTGCTCGCCGACCTGTTTTCCACCGCACAAGGCAAGCGCCTGTTCGGCCTGCTGGCGGCCGGGGCCAGCCTGGGTGGGCTAAGCGGCCCCATCCTGGGCACGCTGCTGGTAGCGCCGCTGGGCCATGCCGGCTTGCTGGTGCTGGCCGCAGCGCTTCTCTTGGGCAGCATTGGCGCTACGTGGTACTTGCAACGCTGGCGAAAGCTCAACCCTCTACCGGCGCAAGCCGAGCGGGCGGATTCCCGGCCACTGGGCGGCAACCCGTTTGCCGGTGCCACTGCCGTACTGCGCTCGCCCTACCTGTTGGGCATTGCCCTGTTCGTGGTGTTGCTCGCCAGTGTCAGCACCTTCCTGTATTTCGAGCAGGCACGCATCGTCAGCGAAACTTTCACCGACCGTACCCGGCAAACCCAGGTGTTCGGCCTGATCGACAGCGTGGTACAGGCCCTGGCCATCCTCACCCAGGTATTCCTCACCGGTCGCCTGGCCCGCCGGCTGGGGGTGGGCGTGCTGCTGGTGGCGGTGCCGCTGGTGATGGCTGCGGGCTTCCTGTGGCTGGCACTGGCCCCGGTGTTCGCCGTGTTCGTGGTGGTGATGGTGGTGCGTCGGGCCGGTGAGTACGCGCTGGTGCGGCCGGGGCGGGAGATGCTGTTTACCGTGCTGCCCGTCGAGGACAAGTACAAGGCCAAGAACTTCATCGACACCGTGGTTTACCGCGGCGGTGATGCGTTGAGTGGTTGGCTCAAACGCGCGCTGGACGTGATGGGCGAGTATCCGCAACTGGCGATGTTGATCGGTACGTTGATTGCCTTGGGCTGGGCGCTGACCGGCGGGGTGCTGGGAAGGCGACAGGTACGCCTGGAAAGCGCATCGCGCGACTGACAGGCGCGCCAAATATGCTGATGCCGCTTATTTAATGCCGCTGGTCCGAACGCTTCGCATTAAACCGAATCCACCGAAATGACCGAACTCCCAACAGGTGTACGGCGGGTAATGCCGTGCATTCCGAAGTCATACGAGGTTTAAGACCATGGCCAACAAAGAGAACAGCCGCACCGGCAACCAGCAAGGCAGCCAGGGTGGCAACAAGAACCCGGGCAACTTTGCCAATGACCGTGAAAAAGCCTCCGAAGCTGGGCGCAAGGGCGGCCAGCAATCCGGTGGTGGCCGTACCAGCGAATCGGGCCGCAAGGGCGGCCGTTCGTAAGTGAGCCTACGCAGTGCCCGGGTGATCGGGCACTGCGATTCTGCACATGAGGAGAACCCCATGCGATTGATCCCTCTGATAGCACTTGTGGGCACGCTTGGCTTGCTGGGTGGCTGTTTCGACCGGGACAACGACCACCCGGCAAAGGATGCCGACCAAAGCAAACCTTCGCTGCAGATGCAGCAACCCGGCGACAAACCCGCTACCCAACCGGCGCCGGACCCTGAACCGATGCCCGGGCAGAAACCCAGCCAATAAAACGCGGACAAGGACTACGGCATGACGGTAATGACCCGCAAGACCGGCGCGGTGATACCGGCTTCGGCAACTGGGCCAAGCCTGAAGGAGCGTTACCACAAGCTGCTCGTGAGCCACGACACCACGAGCACAGCCTGGCTGAGCGAACAATTGGCACGCGCGCAGCGTTTGCCGGATGACCTGCCTGCCGATCCTGCCCAGCTGGAAGCCTGGAGCGCCGGCAATGCAAGCCAGGTGGCCGAAGCCTATTCCAGTTACCTCGAACAACGCCGCCAAGGCGCACCTCGGCGCTACTTTGCCAACCGCGCCCAGGCGTTGTGGTTCCTGCAACAAGTGGCGCCAACCAAGGCAGTGGACGGGGCATGGCTGCACAGCACCTTGCGCCACTGGGGCGATCCGCGCTATCACGGCCTGATTCGCACCTACCTGGAAGAACTGGGTGGCGGTGATCCGCGCTGCAACCATGTGCTGATCTACCAACGGCTGTTGAGCCGGCTGGGTTGCCTGGGCCTGACAGAACTGGACGACCAGCGTTACCTGCAAGGTGCCTTGCAGTTGGCATTGGGGCGCCATGGCGATGATTTTCTTCCCGAGCTGATCGGCTACAACCTGGGCTATGAACAACCACCGTTGCATTTGCTGATTAGCACTTACGAACTGGCGGAAGTGGGCATCGATGGCCATTATTTCCAGCTTCATGTGACCATCGACAACGCGGCCAGCGGGCATGCGCATCTGTCCATCCAGGCGCTACGCCAATTCTGCCCGGTCGACGACGCTGGCCAGTTCTACCAGCGGGTGCGCAGCGGGTACCGCTTGAATGACCTGGGGCTTGATACACCCAGCCTGATCAGCAGCTTCGATCTTGAATCCGAGCTGCTGTCGGCACTGGAGCGCAAGCGCAATTTTGGCCAATTCATGCATTCCGACCATTGCCGCTTGCAAAAACGCACCGTCAACCAATGGCTGGCCGAGCCCGGTGCCATGCCCGCGTTTCTGCAAGCCTTGCAGGCACAGGGCTGGGTGCGCCGTGGTGAAGCACCCGCCAACAGCCGCTGGTGGGGACTCATCGATGGCCCCTCGGCACCGATGTATGGCGTGTTCACGGCGTATGAAAAACAGCTATGGCACGACTGGATCGCTGCAGGCTTGCAAGCCCGCGGGCGTCGCGTGCTGCCTGGCAGCTGGGAGGTGCAGGTGGAATCGGATGATACGCTCGCGACTCCTGCCCCGGACGCCGATATCCAAACGTTGATCGACACGATGTCCGGTAACCGTCATGCGACACCGGAAGGGTTGCTGGCCACCCGGCGCTACTTGCGTGCTACCGGCCTGAATCAGGAGGTAACCCGCTGATGCTGCTCGATCCACAACAAATCCAGGCTGACCAGGCAATGCTGCAATTGGGCAGGCGCCTGCGCGCCGACGGCTACCGCTTCACCTGCGTCACCCCGGCAACCCATGCTCGCGTGAATGCGCGCCCGGAAGCCGGGCAAGCCAGGACAGTGCGCGATGTGTTCGGCTGGAGCCGCCCGTTCCGTTCGTCATTGGTTTCTGCCGATGAGCTGGACCAGATGCGGCGGGCTCAGGTGCTCAAGCAGCACGGAGAACTGCTGATCAGCACCGTGCGTTGGTCCACGATCGACGACCTGCTGCTGCTGCACTCTGCTTACCCCACCGAGGAAACCGACGCAGTGTTTCTCGGCCCCGACAGTTACCGTTTCGCCCAAGTGATTCACGATCACCTGCAACGCACCCCCAAGCGTGTCGAGCATGCCGTGGATATCGGGTGCGGCACGGGTGTCGGCGCCTTGCTGATCGCCCGCGCGGCGCCCCATGCCCATGTCAGCGCCGTGGATATCAACCCGCTCGCGCTGCGTTACACCGCGATCAACGCGGCATTGGCGGGCTTGAGCAATGTTTCCGTGGAACCCAGTGACGTGCTCGACGGCATTACCGGGCTGTTCGACCTTATCGTTGCCAACCCGCCGTACATGCTGGATGCCTGCCAACGTACCTATCGGCATGGCGGTGGTTCGCTCGGCGCGGAGCTTTCGCTGCGTATCGTCGAGCAAGCTTGCGAGCGGCTCGGCTCGGGGGGCTCGCTATTGTTGTATACCGGCGTGGCGATAAGCGAAGGCCGTGATGCCTTGCTCGAAGCCATTCGCCTGCGCCTGGCAGGCCCGGAATGGTCCTGGGTGTATCGGGAAATCGACCCGGACGTGTTTGGCGAGCAACTGAACGAACCCGGTTACGAGCAGGTCGAGCGCATCGCCGCGGTGGTGCTCACAGTCACCCGCAACAGCTGAGGCAGCATGGCCCGACCCTGCACGTTCGGCATCGAGGAAGAATACCTGCTGGTGAACCTGGACACGGGGCAGGTGCCAGCCACACCTTCGCCAGCCGTGCTCGGGCGTTGTCGCAAGGCGCTGGGCCAGCACTTTGCCCAGGAAATGTTCCGCAGCCAGATCGAGGTGGCCTCGCCGGTGTTCGCCAACCTGTTCGAGGCACGCGAGTTCTTCCAGCACAGCCGCCAGCGGCTGAACACAGCGCTGGCCGAAGAGGGCATGGGCCTGTACGGCGCGGCAAGCCACCCCAATGCCGCCTGGCTGCGTCAGAAACCTGCAACCCCTGCGCATTACCAGCAACTGTTCGCTGACTACCGGCATGTGGCGCGGCGCAGCCTGCTCAACGGCCTACATGTTCACGTGGGCGTACCGCCAGGTTGCGACCGCATCCAATTGATCAACCGTGTTGTGGGCTGGCTGCCTCTGTTGCTGGTGCTGAGCACGTCATCCCCGCTGTGGGCAGGCCAGTGCACCGGCTACATGAGCTACCGGCGGGTAATTTGCGGGGAGTGGCCGCACATGGGTTTGCCCGAGCCGTTGCCGGACTGGGCTGCCTACGAGCGCTACCGCGCATTGCTGCAACGCACAGGGTCGATGGCCGCGGATGGCGACTTCTGGTGGGCGATCCGGCCTTCACGGCGCTTCCCGACGGTCGAACTGCGCATCTGCGATGGCTGCCCGCGGCTGGAGGACGCGCTGTGCATCGCCGCGCTATTTCGTCACCTGGTCGAGCACAGCATCGTGTACCGGCACGACTCGTCCGCCTGCAACCGCGAGCAGCGCTGGATCACCCAGGAAAATTACTGGCGCGCCATGCGCCATGGGCGCCAGGGCGAGTTCATTGGCCTGCATGAGCAGCAGCCGGTCACGGCCGCAGGTTGGTTGGCCCAGTTGCAGGAACAGTTGCCGATCGACACTGTAGACGCCGAACGCGCCTTCCTGCATGCACAACGCCTGCTGCGCGATGGCACCCATGCCGACCAGCAGCTGCAATGCCTGGCCCAGGCCAGCGCTGCAGGCTTGGGCAGGGCGCAGGCATTACGAGCCGTGGTGGCCGCCGGGGCTTGCAATTAGCCGGGGTTGACCGAAAATGGCCGCGCCTTTCGCAGCCACCCGGAACCACCTGCGCCATGATGCTGATCAAGCAATTCCCCGACATTTCCCTGGACGACACGTTGTTTGTCTTCGCCCTCGAAGCCGAGGCCGGCGATGTATTCGCTGACGTCAACACCGTGTTCACCGGCATCGGCAAGGTCAATGCCGCCATCGCCCTGACCAAGGCCATTGCCGCGCGCCGGCCCAGGCTGATCGTCAACCTCGGCTCGGCCGGCAGCCAGCGCCATGGCAAGGGCGAGGTGGTGTGCTGTACCCGATTCGTGCAGCGCGACATGGACGTGACCCCACTGGGCTTCGCCCGTTACCAGACACCTTTGTCGGACATCCCGGTGATGCTGGAGCATGGGGCGCAGATCCCAGGCTTGGCCCTGGAGACCTGCGGCAGTGGCGATAGCTTCGAGATCAACCATGGCGATGCACCCTATGACGTGGTCGACATGGAAGCCTACGTGCTGGCGCTGATCGCACGCAGCGAAGGCATCCCGTTCGTGTGCCTGAAGTATATCTCCGATGATGCCGGCAGTGACGCTGCGCAGGACTGGGCGGTACAGGTGCACCTGGCTGCCGAGGCCTTCAGGCGGGTGCTGTTTAGCCCGGTGTGACCGCTGGTCGGTGTTTGGGCCAGTCGAAAAAAACCATCGATGAGGGCTCTCCTCGAAAACGGTAGGACGGCCTTCGCGGGCAAGCCCGCGAATGGGCCAACACCGGTACACCAGAGGAGAGGCCCCCATGCCTAACAAACCCCACGACCAGTTCAGCATGCAGAACCCGCTGACCCAGTACCCGCACCCACCATTCCCGGCCCAAGGCCAACCAGCACCGGGGCTGGATGCCAACATGCAGCCCGAGCCAGACCACGGCGAAACCACCTACAAGGGTTTTGGCCGCCTGGCAGGGCGCAAGGCGCTGATCACCGGTGCGGATTCGGGCATCGGCCGTGCAGTGGCGATCGCCTTTGCCCGTGAGGGTGCCGACATTGCCCTCAACTACATGCCCATCGAGCAACCCGATGCCCGCGAAGTCATCAAGCTGATTGAAGCCGAAGGCCGCAAGGTGGTGGCAATTGCCGGTGACCTGAAGGATGAGCAGTTCTGCAAGGAGCTGGTCGACCAGGCCCATGAGCAACTTGGCGGGCTGGACATCCTGGTCAACGTCGCCGGCAAGCAGGAAGCGCGCAAGGACATCAGCCAGATCAGCCACGAACAGTTCGATCACACCCTGAAAACCAACGTCTACGCGCTGTTCTGGCTGTGCCAGGCAGCTGTTCCGCTGATGCCGGCGGGGGCGACCATCATCAATACCGCCTCGATCCAGTCCTACCAGCCTTCGGCCACCTTGCTCGACTATGCCACCACCAAGGCAGCGATCGTCGCCTTCACCAAGGCCTTGGCCAAGCAGGTGATCGAGCGCGGCATCAGGGTCAATGCCGTGGCCCCGGGGCCCATCTGGACCGTGTTGCAGCCCAGTGGCGGCCAACCGCCGGAGAAAATTCCCGAGTTCGGCGCACAAACGCCGATGAAGCGACCGGGGCAACCCGCCGAGTGTGCGCCGGTGTATGTGTTGCTGGCCAGCCAGGAGTCCAGCTACATCACCGGCGAGGTGTTCGGCGTGACCGGCGGCAACCCGCTGCCGTAGGGCGGGGCGGCTAAACCTTCGCCGCCCGTTGCAGTCGATTCAGGTATTGGCAGGCAACCCTGGGAGCACCTTCAATGGCTAGGGCAATCTGGAAAGGCGCCATCAGTTTCGGTCTCGTGCATATCCCCGTGGCCCTCAATACCGCGGTGCGCACCGAGCGGGTCGATTTCGACTGGCTCGACAAGCGCAGCATGGAGCCGGTCGGCTACAAGCGGGTGAACAAGGTCACTGGCAAGGAAATCGACAAGGACAACATCGTCAAGGGCGTCGAGTTCGAGAAGGGCCGCTATGTGGTGATCAGCGAGGAGGAAATCCGCAAGGCCCGGCCCGAGGCGACCCAGACGATCGATATCTTCTCCTTCGTGGAGGCTGGCGAGATCCCGCTGCAGCACTTCGACACGCCGTATTACCTTACCCCCGACCGCCGTGGCGGCAAGGTATACGCCTTGCTGCGCGAAACCCTGGCGAAGACCGGCAAGGTGGCGCTGGCCACGGTAGTGCTGCACACCCGCCAGCACCTGGCGTTGTTGCGGCCGCTGGATGATGCGCTGGTGATGATCACCTTGCGCTGGCCCGAAGAAGTGCGTGGGCTGGAAACGCTGGAGCTGGACAGCAGCGTCACCGAGGCCAAAGTGGACAAGCGCGAACTGGACATGGCCAAGCGGTTGGTCGAGGACATGAGCGGGCAGTGGAAGCCTGCGGATTACCACGATGCCTTCCGCCAGACCATCATGGACCTGGTGGAAGAAAAGGCCAGCAAGGGCAAGATCGAGACCGTGGAGAAGGGCGAGGCGACGGAAGCAGGGAAAGGCGCAGACATCCTCGACCTCACCGAACTGCTCAAGCGCAGCCTCGGTGGCAAGAAGCCGGCGAAGAAGACACGCAAGGCGTCGTGAAAGGGATCGTCCCCGCAAGCCAGCTCGCATGGAACTGTTCATAACTCGGGCCCCTGTGGGAGCGGCTTTAGCCGCGAACACCGGCGCAGCCGGTGCCATGCACCGCGTTGAATTCTTCGCGGCTAAAGCCGCTCCCACAGGGATCGCGCCAACTTTTAGAATTTGAGCAAGACAGTTGCTCCCACAGGGTACGCGCCGCTTGCGAATCAGCATCAGATCTGTGTCTGCAACCCCGCCAGATAATCACCAAACCCTTCGCGGGCGCGGCTGTCGCGCCGGCTGCTGGTGGCCACGCTGTGCCTGGCGGTCCATACGATCTGCGCACCACTGGCCTGCAGGTCGCTGACCAGTTGCACATCCTCATGCGCCGCCAGTGGCTGGAAGCCGCCCACACGATCATAGGCGTCGGCACACACCCCCAGATTGGCCCCATGCACATGCCGATGCCCCTCATGTGCCTGGTAGCGGCTGTGGTACAGCTTGCGCAATGCCGCTGTCTGCCAGGGTTGCCAGTACTCGACGTGCACCGTGCCGCACACTACCTCGGCCCTGCAGGCCAGTTGCGACAGCAGCCAGTGCGCCGGCACCCGGCTGTCGGCATCGGTGCACGCCAGCCACTGCGCGCCGCGCTCGAGCATGTATGCCGCGCCCACCCGGCGGGCCATACCGACGTTGCCGGCATCCACGGTCAGCACCTGTACACCGAACCGCCTTGCCACGGCGGCGCTGCCATCGCTGCAGCGGTCCAGCACCACCAGCACCTCCACCTGGTGCCCCGCCTGCTGCGCCTGCAGGGCGGCAGCCAGTACTGCCCGCAGGCAGCGCCCAAGGCGCCGGGCCTCGTTGTGGGCCGGGATCACCACGGCAATCATGGGCAGGTCTCATCGAGGTCGACCACGCTGGGCTGAGAGGACCAGTACTCCAGCAAGAAGTCCGCCTCGTCATGCTGGAACTGCAGATACAGCGGAAGGTGCCGGGCCAGCATGCGGTGCACTTCACGCCCGTCCTGCGGGCAGCCGGCGATGGGATGCTTCCAGTGGCAGGCCAGCAGCCCGCCGTCGTAGGTCAGGCTGGCCACCGACTGTTCGATCACCTGCAACCAGTCGGTCGGGTCGAGGTAGTAACCCACCTCGCTCAGCACGATCAGGTCGAAACGCCCACCTGGCCAGTCCGCCGGCAGCCGCGCCAGTTCCACCGAGACATTGCGCAGCCCAGCCAAGCGTTCACCGGCCAGCGCTACCGCAGTAGGGTCCAGGTCCTGGCACACCAGGTTGGCACAACGCTCGGCCAGCAAGGCGCTGAGCTCGCCATTGGCGCAAGCGGGCTCGAACACGCGTTGGTAGCACTGGCGCGGCAGGCAGGCCATGACCAGCTCGCGCTTGCGCTTTTCGTACCAGCGGGTGCGAAAGGCCCAAGGGTCTTCACTGGTGGCGTACAGGTCGGCGAAATACTGTGGGTCGAGGCTCATGACAACTCCTTTTACAGGAACACCAGTTCGAAAGGTTGCAGCAGACAATCCAGCAAGTTCGGCGGCAGTACGGGCGGGCGCTGGCCGTCCGGTTCGAGTTGGCTGACATGGGCGGCCAGGGCCTTGCGCTTGCGGGCCAGGCTGGCCTCGTCCAGCTGAATACGGTGGGCACGCGGCCACGGCAGACGCGGGTCGTCCGGTCGTGCCCAGTGCCACGCCCACACGGGTACTTCCAGGCATTGCGCCTTGCGCATCCGGGCCGCCTGCGCGGCAGCTCGGCCTACGGCTTCGTGGTCACAGTGGCCATCGCCGCTCCAGGTAGCCATCAGCAGGTCGTCAGGCCTGAGCAACTGGCTCAGGTGGTTGAGCAGAAACGCCTCGTCACGTGGCAACGCGCCGTCCTTGAGGTGGAGCCGCCGCCAGTCCAGGCGACCGAGGTCGAGGTCAAGCTGTTGCAGGGCATGGCGGCTCTCCAGTGGCCTTTGCCGGCGCAGGCGGTGTTCGCTCCAGTGGGTAGAGCCAGGGTGGCTGGCTTCACCATCGGTGGCGGAGATCAATATCAGGTCGTCTTCCCGGCCATGAAAGCCCGCCAGCAGCCCGCCGGCCATGAGAATCTCGTCATCGGGGTGCGGTGCCAGCAGCACCAGGCGGCGGCCCGGTGGGCACAATTGCTGAGGGGTGATCCAGGTGGCCCTGGCCAGGTGCGCGGCCTGCTGCCAGTCCGCCCACGGTGTACCGCTGTTCGCCTGGATCAGGTTCTCGCTCATAGTTGCCAGACTCCCGCCGGCTGTTTTGCCAACTGCTCCCCGAGCGCCGCCAGGTCGCGCTCGGCATGGCTCTGGCGCAGGAACACCGGCAAGTCGGCACTCAGCCGGGCAAAGTGGTTGTCACGGCAGAAAGGAGTGGCGCCCAGCGCCCGGCCAACGTGGTGGATCACCTGTTCAACGGCCTGTTCCACCTGGGCGCGGGTGCGGCGCACTTCGAAGCTGGCGTCTGCGCCTGGCTGGCGGTCGATCCATGCCGCGCATTCGCGCAGTGCCGCCCTGGCGCCGTACAAGGCGGCGTCGACTGCGCCCAGGTGAGCGTCGGCATGTGGGTCGGGGCGGGGGTTGCGGCAGTGTTCGCGCAGGTAATCGGCCAACGCCTCGGCGGCGCCGTACCAGCAGGCTGCAATGCCAGCACCGCCATGCCAGAAGCCGGGGCGTGACAGGTATTGCCCGGGGCGGCCGATGGCGATGCCAGGGGTGTGGTTGAACTCGACTTCGACACTGGCGGTGGTGGCCATGCCAATGGCCTGCCAGCGGTCTATGGCAAGGCCCTGGCTGGGATGGGACAGTTCGATGGCCACCAGCTGGGGTTGGTCATGCTGGTCCCAGGCCGTGACCAGCGCCCGATCGATCTGCAGTGCGCCCGAACACCAGGCCTTGCGACCCTCCAGGCGGACCTGGTCGCCGTCACGGGCGACAATGCAGGCGCGGGCATCCGGCGGTTCGGCGGCCCACACGCCCCATATACCCTCGGCAGCGTGGTGTGCAGCCGCGCATTCGGCAAGGATCGCCAACGCGTCGGTGTGGCCCTCGTACAGCTTGGCCAAGGCCAGGTCACAGCCTGCCACCCGGGCGAGGGTTTGCCAGCGCCGTAGCGTATTGCCCTGGCCGGGCAGGGGCAGCAGGTCGAGGTGGTCGGCTTGCAGTGCCTGAATCAGCTGCGGCAACTGGGTATCGAGGTTGAGCGGTTGCTGCCGCTCGCCGAAGGCTCGCAACAGGCGATCGAGGTTGGTCAGGTCAAAATCCTGGACAATGCTCATGGGCTCGGCTCCTTGGTCAGGCATTGCGGGCGTAGCGCTGAAGGCAAGTCGTCATCAGGCCAGCCCCAGCTGCTTGCGCATGCCCACGGTGATCGATTGCCTGGTCTTGCCATAATCGGCCCAGGGGTCGTCGACATCACCCAGGCGTTCAAGCACGTTGCCGATGTGCCACTGGTTGGCGCCCTTGAGTTGCGGCAGTTCCTCGCGCCAGATCGGCACGGATACCGGCAGACCTTCGCGGGCGCGCAGGGTATACGCGCAGGCGGTGGTAGCCCCCTTGCCGTTGCGCAGGTAGTCGATGAAGATGCGCCCGATGCGATTTTTGGGCCCGGACACGGCACTGAGCCTGTCGGGGAACAACCTGGCCAGGTAATCGACGATGCCGTGGCTGAATGCCTTGACTTCATCCCAGCTGGCACGCCGGGTCAGGGGCACTACCAGGTGCATGCCTTTGCCGCCACTGGTCTTGAGAAACACCTTCAGGCCCAGCTCATCCAGCAAGGTGAGGGCCAGTTGGGTGGCTTCCAGCATGGCCTTCCACGGCAGTGCCGGGTCCGGGTCAAGGTCGAGGACGAAGCGGTCGGGCTTGTCGAAGTCCTTGTCGGTGGCGTTCCAGGTGTGCAGTTCGAGCATGTTCATCTGCACTGCGCCGATCAAGGTGTCGGCGCGATTGATGACCATCGCCGCCTGGCCGGCCTCGGCCTTGTCATAGCTGAGCACGTTGGGCAGATGCAACTGGCCGGCGTTCTTCTGGAAGAACAGCTCTCCGGCCAGCCCGTCCGGAGCACGTACCAGTGCCACCGGGCGATTCTTGAGCTGGGGCAGTATCCATTGGCTGACAGCGGCGTAGTACTCGGCGACCTCGCGCTTGGTAACGCCGCTGGTGGCGTCGACCACCCGCTCGGGGTGGGTCAGGCGCAGCTCGCCCAAAGCCTCGGGGGCCTTGGCCTGCTTGCGCTTGGGCAGGGTCTTGGCGGGCATGCTGCGCTCCAGGTCGATGGCGGTAGCCGGTTTGTCATCGCGCAGGCCGTGGAACTCCGAGTGGCGCACGATGCCGTCACGGGTCATCTGGGCATAGGCGACTTCGGCCAGCAGTTGCGGTTTCAGCCAGTGCACGCCCCGGGCTTCGGCCCCGGTGGGCGGGTTGGGCAGGGCCGGCTTGGCGGTTTCCAATGGTTTGAGCCGGGCATGGATGCTGGCCAGCGTGGTTGTACTGAAGCCGGTGCCGACCTTGCCGGCATAGCGCAACTCGCCGCTGTCGTTGTCGTGCAAGGCCAGCAGCAGGGCACCAAAGCCGCTGCGGCTGCCTTTGGGGTCGGTGTAGCCGACGATCACGAACTCCTGGCGCTGCTTGCACTTGAGCTTGATCCAGTCGGGGCTGCGGCGGCCGCTGTAGGGGCTGTTGACGCGCTTGCCGATCAGGCCTTCGAGTTGCAGCCTGCAGGCGCTGTCGAGCAGGGACTCGACCGGCTGGTCAAAATCGTCGGAGTACTTGAGCACGTCCGATTCGTTGTGTTCCAGCAAGCGCTGCAAGGTGTCGCGCCGGGCCTGCAGCGGTAACTGGCGCAGGTCCTGGCCGCCCAGGAAGGGCAGGTCGAACAGGTAATAGGTGATGTGGTCGTCATGCTCGGTGTCGAAAGCGTTCTGCAGCGCCTGGAAGTCCGCCGCGCCGTTTTCGCCAGCCACCACCACCTCGCCATCGAGCCAGGCCGAATCGAGGCCCAGCGCACGCAAAGCGGCAACCTGCCTGGGCATCTTGCCGCTCCAGTCATGGCCATTGCGGGTGAACAGGCGCACGTCATCACCGTCGATGCGGGCAAGGATGCGGTAACCGTCGAACTTGACCTCGTAGCGCCAGTCGCCACTGGGCGGGGAGTCGACCAAGGTCGCCAGTTGTGGCTGCAGCTGCGCCGGCAACGGCACCTTCCGGCCTTTGCTGGCGGCTTTGCGACGTGGCGCGGCGGCCTTTTTTGCTGTCGGCTTGCGCGGCACCAGCGTGCGGTCGCTGAGCACGCTGTCGGGCTGGGCGTCGACGATGCTGTAGTCGGCTTCGCTACGCGCCTGGCCGTCGTGCGACTTGACCAGCATCCACTGCTCCTTCTTGCCGGCCAGGTGGGTGCGGAACAGGTTCCATACACCGCCGAGCTTTTCGCCTTGCAGGCGGAAACGCAGTTTGCCCTTGGCATAGGCCTCACGCGCATCACCTTCGGGCTCCCAGATGCCCCGGTCCCAGACGATCACGTCGCCCGCGCCGTAATGGCCTTCGGGGATATGGCCTTCGAAGTCGGCGTAGTCCAGCGGGTGGTCCTCTACGTGCACGGCCAGGCGGCGCACCTTGGGGTCCAGCGACGGCCCTTTGGGGATGGCCCAGCTTTTCAGCGTGCCATCGAGTTCCAGGCGGAAGTCGTAGTGCAGGTGGCTGGCATCGTGCTTCTGGATGCAGAACTGCAGCGCGTGGGCCCGCTTGCCACGGCTGCGCTTGCCGCTGGGCTCGGGCGTGGCATTGAAGTCGCGCTTGCGCGCATATTCCTGCAGGGGCTTGGCCATGGCGGGCTCCGGGCGGTTCGCAGTCTCTAATCTGGGAGGCAACGGCCCGGGCGGTAGTTCAAAAAAACTCTGAATCTTCAAACAGCAAGTGCAGTCGACCGAATGAAGCCACCTGACGGAGAACGCACATGGCCCAAACAGATAAACCGAAGCCCTATACCCCCACTGAAATCGACGACACCGAAGACCGCATGGGCAGCGTGCATGAACTGGACTTCGACGAGCGCCTGGACGAGCGCGAGGGGCGTGCGGGTGACGAGCGACCGGCCGCGGACGTGGCCCGCGAGTTCCCGCCTCGTCGCGTGGCCGAAAGCGGCATGACTGGCGGCGAGGCGTTGAGCGACAGCCTGCACGAGGACAACGTCACCTACGACGACCTGAGCCCGGACACCTTGCTGGACGAGACCGGTGCCCGTGACCCGCACGAACCCGGTGGCAGCGGTGGCCCTGCAGACAAGACCCTTAGGCGGGTAGAGGCCAATGAGATTGGCGGCGGCATAGGCCTGGACGAAGCCGAACTGGCCCGCTCCGCACCGCTTGATGGCGAACCGTGGACCGATGATGTGATCGATGACGAGGAGAGCAAGCCATGAACGAGTTGCGTTGTGCCTGTGCAGATTGTTCCTGCACCGTGGATGCCAATGCCTTGCGGCTCGAAGGCAAGGTGTATTGCTGCGAGGCCTGTGCCAACGGGCATCGCAATGGCGAGCCGTGCCGGATGCCGGATTGCCACTGCGGGGAAAAAACCAAGGAAAGCGCCGTGGACAATGCGCTGGACGAGACTTTCCCGGCGAGTGACCCGATTTCGCCCTGAAACATCGCCGTCCCATAGGTTCTGCATAGGTCTATGGGGCGGTGATGATCCTGTAGGAGCGGCCTTGTGTCGCGAACGGGCCGCGAGGCGGCCCCAGAATTTCAGCTTCGCACGGAAAATTGCCGGGGCCGCTTTGCGGCCCTTTCGCGACACAAGGCCGCTCCTACAAAACACGCGCCAAGCCGGCAGAATCAGTGAGTCTGCCAGATGCCGTTGCTACGCTCGCAATCGGTGCGGGCCTGGCCCAGGCTGGGAGTGTCGTAGTAGTAGGTGATCACCCGCGCATCCTTGGGCAACGACGGCTTGTCACCGCCAGTTGCCTTGGGGTTGGCCAATGCCTCCTGGGTCAATGGCGCGATGCAACTGCCAACGCTGCCATCGGCACAGCGCGCGACCTTGTGCTTTTCGCTGTTGAGCATGTCCTTGCTCTCATTGCTGCACGACCAGTTGATCGCTTCGGCGGGTAGGTTGCTGTAGCTGTAGCAGCTGTGTCGCTCCACCGGCGTTACCGCCTCGCTGGAGGAGCGAGTGAGTACGTTGCAGGCTTCGGCCAGGGCCTGGCCGCTGAGCAGGCTGGCCATCATCAGTATCAACATCGGCTTCAAGACAGCGCCACGCATTTGCCACCTCCCGGGCCAATGGCCCTTGTCAGGTCTAGGCAGGCTTGTCGCGCCGGCGCATGGCCTTGGCGCGTTTCTCGAGGATCAGGTAGACAAGCACCGCCAGCAACAGCGGCACCAGGTAGTACAGCGTGCGGTAGCCCAGCAGGGCCGCCACCAGCGTGCCCTGGGCAAGCTGCCCATGCAGCAGGGCCAGGAACACCGTTTCCAGCACACCCAGCCCGGCCGGGATATGCGCAACCACACCAGCAACGCAGCTGATCAGCAGGATGCCGAGAATCGACGGGTAAAAGGCTTCGCCAGGCAGCAACCAGAAGATCAGCAGCGCCATCAGCGCCCAGTTGCTGGCACCCAGTACAACCTGGCACAGCGCCAGGCGCAGCGACGGCAGCGTTACCTCATGGTCGCGCCAGCGCCAGGTGCGCTTTTTGGCGAAGCCACAGGCCAGCAGGTAGCCAGCGGCAATCGCCAGCAACAACACGCCGATCAGCTGCAGGCCGCTGGCACCGACCGCCCAGTTGGCGGGCAGCTCGACCAGGCGCAAGGCGAACACGGTGCCAGCCAGCAGCATGTAGCCCATCCAGTTGGTCAGCAGGCCCAGGGTGAGGATGCGGGTGATGGTAGCCGTGTCCAGGCCCAGGCGGCTGTACAGCCGGTAGCGCAAGGCAACGCCACCCACCCAGGTGGTGAAGTTGAGGTTGAAGGCATAGCACACGAAGGCCACTGGCAACACCTGGCGTGCCGGCAGGTGGTGGCCGGTGTAGGCTCGGGCCAGCAGGTCGTAGCTGGCGAACGTCAGGTAACTGCACCCGGCCAGCGCCAGGCCTATGGCCAGGGTGCCGGGCTTGTAGGCCAGCAACGACTGGCGCACCTCGTTCCAGTCCAGGTTGCGCGCCAGCAGGTACAACAGCGCAGGGATCAGGATCAGGAATGCCAGGGTGAACAGCCGCTTGCCCCAGGTTTGCCAGTTCTTACGCGCCATCAGGTTTGGCCCTCGTGGTAGTCACCCTGTGCCTCGGCCTCCGGCTGCACCGAGCGCAGCTGCTGGCGGTGCGCCGGGAACCAGCCGGCAATCCGCGGGAAATGGCGGATCACGTGGAAGCACACGAATATCAGCGGCGCCCGCCACCAGTAGCCGCGAACCATGCGTTCCAGGGTGACCGGCTTGCATTGTTCGCGGGCCAGCTGCTGCAGGTGCTGGTTGAGCTGCTGGTTGAAGGCGCGGTCACGGATGAACAGGTTGGCTTCCAGGTTGAACGACAGGCTGAGCGGGTCCAGGTTGCTGGAGCCGACCGTGGCCCACTCATCGTCCACCAGCGCCACCTTGCCGTGCAGCGGCCGCTGGCAATACTCGTGAATGGCCACACCATCGCGCAGCAGGTAGTTGTACAACAGCCGCGACAGCGCCCGCACCCAGCGCATGTCTGGCTGGCCCTGCAGGATCAGCCGCACCTCCACGCCACGCCGGGACGCATTGCGCAGTTCACGCATCAACCGGTAGCCCGGGAAGAAATACGCGTTGGCCACCACGATGCGCTGCCGGGCGCTGCGAAACGCCTGCAGGTAGTGGGCTTCGATATCGGTGCTGCGCACCCCGTTGTCGCGCTCGACCAGCACGGCGCTGCAGGTACCGGCAGGCTCGGTCAGCGGCCGTACCGCGCTGGGCGGCTGCAGTACCGGCGACATCAGGCGCTTGCTGGCGGCATGCACCTGCGCCACCACGGGGCCGGCGACTTCCACGGCATAGTCCTGCTTGGCCATGGCACCAAAGTCGCCCAGGTGGTCGGCGCTGTAGTTGATGCCGCCAATGAAGGCCCGCTCGCCATCGACGACCACGATCTTGCGGTGCAGGCGCCGGAACAGGTTGGTGCGCATGCCCACCAGCCTCGGCTGAGGGTCGAAGGCGTGGAAACTGACCCCGGCATCGGTCATGGCCGCAATGAAGGAGTCGGGCAGGTCGGCCGTGCCATAGCCATCCACGGCCACTTCGACACGTACGCCGCGTTGGGCGGCATCGATCAGCACCTGCTGCAATTGCTGGCCAACCTTGTCATCGAAAATGATGAAGGTCTCCAGCAGGATTTCCTCCCGTGCCTGGGCCATGGCCTCGAACACGCGGGGGTAGTATTGCTCGCCATTGATCAGCAACTGCACGCTGTTGCCGTCTACCCAGGGTCGGTTCACAGTTTGATCTCCGCAGCCAGAGGGGCGTGGTCGGAAAGGTGCGACCACGGGTACTTCGACAGCACCTGGGCCGTGCCGGGCATGGCATTGCGCAGGTAGATGCGGTCCAGGCGCAACAGCGGCAGACGCGCCGGAAAACTGCGCGCCGGGGTGCCGAAATGTTCGCCGAAAGCCTCTACCAGGTGTTCGCTCAGCACGGCATCGGCCTTCAGCCGCCAATCGTTGAAATCGCCGGCGATGATTACCGGCGCCTTGGGCGGCAGGCTGTCGAGCAGGTCCAGCAGCAGCTTTACCTGGCGTTGCCGATGGGCCTCGCGCAGGCCGAGGTGCACGCACACCGCATGCACCTGGTCATGGCCCGGCACCTCCAGCTGGCAATGCAGCAGCCCGCGCTGCTCGTTGCCCTGCACCGAGACATCCAGGTTGTCGAAGCGGCTGATGGGGAATTTCGACAGCAGCGCATTGCCGTGGTCCCCATGGGGGTACACCGCATTGCGGCCGTAGGCGAACTGCGGCCACATGCTGTCGGCCAGGAACTCGTACTGCGGCGTATCTGGCCAGGCCGGGTGGCGCAGGGCATGTTGCTGGTGGCTGCCGTGCACTTCCTGCAGGAACACCAGGTCGGCGCCGGTGGCGCGCACGGCTTCGCGCAACTCGGGCAGGATGAAGCGCCGGTTGAAGAAGGTGAAACCCTTGTGCACGTTCAACGTCAGCACATTCAGCCGACGCACGGCGGTGATCTTGTCGATGATGCCGTGCGGCGCAGGCAGGGTCCTGTTCACAGGGGCACCTCCGGCACCACGCCAGGCTCGGTCATCAGTTCATGGTCCAGCGACAGCTTCTGCAACAGGCGCCGGGCGTCATAAGGCGCATGGACTTTCTGGTCGTTGTCGAAATAGCAGTAGACGTCCCGGGCAGCGCGCCGTGGTGGCGGGCCTTGCACCACCAGCTGGGCATCGTCGGCCTGGCGGCCCTGGCTCCAGTGCTGGATGCGCTGCTTCCAGCGCCGCAGCGCTTGGGCGGTATAGCCACTGCTGTACAGCTCGACATCGCCATGCAGGCGCATGTACACGAAGTCGGCGGTAAGGTCTTCGACATACGGCCATTTCCCGGCGCTGTCGGCCACGACCAGCGCTACCCGGTGCTTGCGCAGCAGCTTGATGAAGGCTTCGCACAAAAAGCTTTCGTTGCGAATCTCCACAGCGTGGCGCAGCCGAGCGTTGCCCTTGATATCGGTGCTGCCGTTGTCCCGCAGTTGTTGCGCACACCCCTGCGCGCATTCGCGGGCAGCCTTGCGACTGTGCGGCAACAGTTCGAGAAAACGGGCGAAGCGGGCCTCGTCGAACTTCATGTTGGGTGGAAACTGCCAGAGGAATGGCCCGAGCTTCTTGCCGAGCAGCAGCGGCCCGGAAGCGAAAAAATTGGCCACTGCTTCTTCGATGTTATTGAGCCGGCGTACATGGGTGATGTAGCGCGGGGCTTTTACCGCGAACACGAAGCCGGGCGGCGTCTGGTCATGCCAGCCCTGGTAGCGTTCGGGTGTTTGCAGGCTGTAGAACGAGCCGTTGATTTCAATGCTGTTGACCGCCCGCGAAGCGAACGCCAGTTCGTCGTCCTGGGGTAGGCCCTTCGGGTAAAAATCCTTGCGCCACGGGCCGTAGCGCCAACCGGAGATGCCGATGCGGATATCGCTCACGCTGCCTTCCTCATTGCCAGTCCTTGTTCGGTCACTCTGAAGGTGCGACTGGTGAACAGCGGCCAGGGTTCAGCACGGTTGACCAACGGAAAAGGCTGATGCGGCGCGGAACTTTGCGGCCCGCGGCGTTTCCACCGCATACCTGCTACGAGGAAGGGCACCAGGATGAAATTCGACCGTTTCGCCCAATGGCTGGCCAATTGGGCCGGCCGCCCGCTGACCTTTGGCATCGCCTGCCTGCTGATCCTGATCTGGGCAGTGACCGGGCCGCTGTTCGGCTTCAACGACACCTGGCAACTGGTGATCAACACCTCGACCACCATCATCACCTTCCTCATGGTGTTCCTGATCCAGAACACCCAGAACCGCGACAACGACGAACTGCACATCAAGATCGATGAGCTGTTGCGCACCACCCAAAAGGCGCACAAGGCGCTGCTGGACCTTGAAGACATGGATCCGGCCGAGCTGCATGCCCTGCGCAAGCAATACCGGCAGATGGCCGGGCAGGGTGACGATGCGCATTCAACCAAGGAATGACCTGCCAACCCTGGAGGCAAGCATGGCCAGACATATCGTCCACTTCACCGGGCCTATCAATTCATCCACCTGCGGCAATTTGATCAACACCTGTTCGCGGGCGTTGCAGCAGGGGGCCGAAGTCCTGCAACTGAACATCGCCACCATGGGCGGCGAGTGCAGCTACGGGTTTACCTTGTACAACTTTCTGCGGGCGTTACCGGTCGAGGTGCATACCCACAACCTGGGCACGGTGGAATCCATGGGCAACATCATCTTCCTGGCCGGGGAACGGCGCACGGCATGCAGTTACAGCAAGTTCCTGTTTCATCCTTTCCACTGGACCTTGCATGGCTCGGTCGACCACTCACGCATGGCTGAATATGCGATGAGCCTGGATTATGACCTGCGGCTGTACGCGCAAATCGTCGCCGAGCGGACCGAAGGGGCAGACGAGGTGCTGGATGTACCACGGTACCTGATGGCGTACCCGCGGATACTCGGGCCCCGGGAGGCCTTGGCGAACGGGATGATCCATGCCATAGACGAGATGCCGATCGAGGTGGAGGCGTGTCAGTGGAGTGTGCATGCCTAGCTGATTCCTGTGCCGGCCCTTTCGCGGGTGAACCCGCTCCCACAGGCATTCCACCGAACCTGGACTGCCCCCAAGAAGTTGGACACCAATCCAACCGTTGGGGGATCTATGGGTAAATACACAGAGCAGTTCAAGCTCACGGCTATCACCGCTTACCTAGAGGGCAGCCAAGGCTTTCGCAAGGTGGCACAACACTTTGGCATCGATTTCAGCCTGCTTCGGCGCTGGGTTGCTGGCTACCAAGTCGATGCCAGCCTCAGCCCTCGCTCGCATGGTCGCCGCTACACCGAGGAATTCAAGCGGCGGGTGCTCAAGTACATGCTTGAGCATCGCCTGTCCCTGCGCCAAACAGCGGCGCACTTTGACCTTGGACAGTCCTCACAGATAGGCATTTGGCTGCGGCAGCACTACAGTGGCAGTCCTGTAGCCACTCTCGCCAAACAAAGAAAATCAGCCGTGCCGAAGAAAATTAAGCCCATCAAGCCGACAGATACCAATGACGCAGAGAAATCTCGTGAGCAGTTGTTGAGCGAGCTCGAGTATCTGCGCATGGAGAATGATGTCCTAAAGGAGTTAAAGGCTCTGCGAGAGGAGAAGGAGCGAACACGGACGAAAAAGCCCTGATCGTCTGCAAGTTCAGACATAAATATCCGCTGCCTGACCTCTTGCAGATGGTGGGGTTGGCACGCAGTACCTTTTATTACCAGATCAAGTGCCAGCAAAAGCCGGACAGGCACGCCTCGCTCAAGGAGTTGGTGCAGCGTGTCTATCACGAGGAGAAAGGGCTGTATGGCTACCGCCGCATTGCCCTTGCCATCAGGAATCAGGGGACCTTGGTCAACAAGAAGGTCATTGAACGATTGATGGCTGAGCTTGGTTTGCAGTCCGTTGTACGCCCGAAGAAATATCGATCCTATCGCGGCATTGTCGGCAAGGTGGCAATGAATTTGCTGGAGCGTAATTTCGTCGCGCAACGCCCCAACCAGAAGTGGGTGACCGATGTCACTGAGTTCAAAGTGGCCCAACAAAAGCTCTACCTGTCGCCCGTGATGGACTTGTACAACGGTGAGATCATCGCCTATGAAACAGCTTGCAGGCCTACCTATGGCTTGGTCGGGAACATGCTGGAAAAGGCGCTCGATGGGTTGGGTGAAAAGCCCAAGCTAGTGATCCACTCAGACCAGGGATGGCATTACCAGCAGCCCCAATACCGCCATAAACTCGCAGCGCGCGGTGTGAAGCAGAGCATGTCTCGCAAGGGCAATTGTCTGGATAATGCAGCGATGGAAAGCTTCTTCGGCACACTGAAGTCAGAGTTCTTCTACCTGAAGCGCTTTGAAAGCGTCGAACAGCTGAAGGCGGGCCTGGAGGAGTACATCCATTACTACAACCATGACCGCATCAGGCTGAAACTCAATGGCCTGAGCCCTGTCAGCTACAGGACTCAGGCCACTGGCTAAAACTGTCCAACTTTTCGGGGGCAGTCCAACCTGTGGGAGCGGGTTCACCCGCGAAAGGGCCGGCACAGGTCAAGAAGATCTATCTGACCGACGCTGCCATTGCCCGGTCACACGCCAGCAACGAGCGGATCAGCAGCTTGATCTCGTCCTTGAGCATGGGCACCTGGTCCGGGTGGGCGAACCGGCAATCAGCAATTTCATGCAGGGCCTTGGGATGTGGGGCGTCGGAGAACTCCGCCTCGAACACATAATGCATGCGCTCTGCCGCCTCATGGCGCATCAACAAGGTCAGCGATTCTGCCTGCAACCCGGTTTCCTCAAGCAATTCACGCTCCGCTGCCTGTATTGGCGTCTCGCCGGGCTCGATCTTGCCGCCGGGCAGAGTCCAGGCGGCGTTGGGCTTTCTCACCCACAGCCATTTATGGGTTTGTTTGCCATGCCGGCAGATGATCGTTGCGCGATGCTTGACTGGTTTCATTCAGGCTCCCGGGCGAATCCCTCATTCCATGTATATTCGGCCCCCGGTGGCAATGAACGTTGCGTTGAAAGCGACCAACGGTCAGTAGGGCACCGAGCCGCTTAGCGCCTCAATGGCCTCCACCAGCTCGTCATAGCCCACCGGCTTGCTCAGGTGCCGATCGAAGCCCGACTGGCGCGACTTGTACTGGTCGGCACTGGCGCCATAACCGGTCAGGGCGATGGCCGGGGTATGGCGCAGGTGCACGTAACCACGCAGGGCCTTGATCAACGCATGGCCGTCCATCACCGGCATGCCGATATCGGACAGGATGATGTCGTATTCCTCACCCGCAGCGGCGTCCAGGGCCTCACGTGGCTTGCTGAAGGCATTGACAGTGGCGCTCTCCATTTCCAGCAGCTCCTGCATTACCGCCAGCACTTCTACGGAATCGTCCACCAGCAACACGCGAATTCCATTAAGGCGGCCCTCGCTCAGTGGCTCCGAGCCTTGCTCACGCTGCGGGAGTTGCGTATCGCAAAGTGGCAGGGTGACCTCAAAGGTGCAGCCCAGGCCAAGCCCCGGTGACTTGGCGCGTACGGTACCGCCATGGGCCTCGACCAGTTGCCGTACCAGCGACAGGCCGATGCCCAGGCCCTCGCGGCTGTGGCTGGCCTGTTGCGGCGTAGCCTGGCTGAACAGGTCGAAGATGTGCTCGAGGCTGTCGTGGCTCAGGCCTACGCCATGGTCGATCACCTTCAGCCGCGCGTGGTCTTCGTCGTGGCTCAGCACCAGGCGTATCTCATTGCCCGCCGGGCTGAACTTCAGCGCGTTGTTGAGCAGGTTCCAGATGATCTGCTCCAGGCGGGTCACGTCACCTTCGATCATCACCGGCAGGGTGTCGGCGGGCAGTTCCAGGCGAACCGGGCAGGGGTGTTGCTCGCTCACCACCACATCGTGGATGCCCTGCAGGAGGGCGAGCAGATCCACAGGTCCGGTCTTGAGCTTAAGCTTGCCGGTCCGAATGCGCGCCACATCCAGCAGGTCGTCGATGATCCGCGCCTGGCTGGTTACCGCGTCGCAGATGGTACCCACGGCTTTGCTCGCTGCACTGATGTTCCGCAGCGACGGCAGGCGGCGCAGGATTTCGGCATTGAGCTGAATCAGGTTGAGCGGGTGCTTGAGTTCATGGGACATGACGGCGAAGAACTCGTCCTTCATGTGGCTGGTGCTCTGCGTCTCGGCCAGCTGCTTGCTCAGGCGCTCTTCGCCCAGGCGCACGCGCTCTTCGGCGGCATGGCTGCTACTGATGTCGATGAAGGTCAGCACCGTGCCGTCGATTTTCTGCTCGCTGGAGCGGTAGGGCAGCAGGCGTGCCAGGTACCAGTGATCGCCCTGGCCGCCGATTTCACGCTCGATGATGGCCTCGCCCTGAGCCACGGCGCGGGCATCGTCGGCAAGTGCCGGGTAATCCAGGCGGTGGGTGATGTCGAGCAGGGAACGGCCGGTATCGACCGGCAGCATGTTGAACAGGTCGGTGGCGCGCGGCGTGAACCAACGGATATGCAAGTTGCGGTCGACGAACACCGTGGCGATCTCGGTGCAGGCGATCAGGTTGCTGAGGTAGTCGTTGACCTTGTCGGTTTCCTCGACCTTGTTCTTCAGCTCGTAGTTGACCGTGAGCAACTCCTCGTTGATCGACTGCAGCTCTTCCTTGCTGGTTTCCAGCTCTTCGCTGGCCGACCGCAACTCCTCGTTGATGGCCTGCATCTCTTCGTTGGAAGCCGTCAGTTCCTCGCTGGAGACCTCTGACTGCTCGATGGTTTCCTGCAGTTGCAGGCGGGTACGCTGCAGTTCGCGCTCGAGGTTGTGCAAGACCATGCTGTCGGTCTGGCGGATGACACCAGGCATCGGCAGGGACGGATCAGGCGCGCGCTCCTCGAATACCACCAGCAGGCAATCGCTACCGCTGAGGTCGTCTCTGTATGGCTGCACGGTGATTTCCACCTGCAGCTTGCCCATGGTTTCCGCCAGGTCGACAGGGCGCGAGGTGACCGCCTCGGTCCCCTGGCGCGCCTGGAACAAGGTGCTGCGCAGGGCCAGGCGCAGGGGCGGCAGCACCAGGTTGAGCAAGCTGCGGCTCGGTTCGCCACCGGCCACTTGCAGGAAACGCCCCACGCCTTCGCTCATGTGCAGGATATTGCCATCGATATCGATGATCAGGCTGGGCGGCATGCGACGCGCCAGGGCGCGGTAGTGCAGGTCGGCGAACGATGGCTTGCGCCCCGGCTTGGCCTTGGCCAGCGCTTCCTGGGGCCTGCCGGCGGCAGAAGTGCCGGGCAGCTGACGGCCGGAACGGCGGCCGGTATTGCTGGCATCGAGTGCGCGGAAAATGCGATTGCGCTTGTCCACCGGGGCGAACAGTTCATTGGCCACGTCGGCCGACTCCGACGAACCGAGGAACAGGTAGCCACCCGGGCGCAGGGCAAAGTGGAACATCTGCAGGATGTCACGCTGCACCTCGCGGTCCAGGTAGATCAGCAGGTTACGGCAGACAATCAGGTCGATCTGCGAGAACGGTGGGTCCGACAGCAGGTTGTGCCGGGCGAACAGCACCTTTTCGCGAACCTCTTTGCGCACCCGGTAATGCTGGTCTTCCTTGAGGAAGAACTGGCGCAGCCGGCTTGGCGGCACGTCGGTGACGATCGCCTCGGGGTATGAGCCACTGCGGGCGATGCCGATGGCGCGTTCGTCCAGGTCGGTGGCGAAAACCTGCACCTTGTGCGAGCGCTGCTCCAGTGCCAGCTGCTCGCAAACCAGCATGGCGAGGCTGTACGCCTCTTCTCCGGTGGAGCAGCCGGCCGACCACACGCGTATCTCGTCTGCGCCCTCGGCCGGGTCGCGTTCGCAGACCAGCTGCGGCAGCACATGGCGCTCCAGGGCTTCGAAGGCTTCGCGGTCGCGGAAGAAATTGGTCACGCCAATCAGCATGTCGGCCAGCAACGCCCGGGATTCCGCTGGATGCTGTTCCAGGTAATGCAGGTAGGCCGCAAGGTCTGCCTGGCCGGTCACATGCAGGCGGCGCTCGATGCGTCGCAGTACCGTGGCGCGCTTGTAGTGCTGGAAGTCGTGGCCGGTATTGCTGCGCAACTGCAGCAGGATCTCTTCGAGCATCGGCTCGCTGGCCTGGGCATCGCCGACACGGGTGCCCAAGGCCGGAGGCAGGGTATCGTCTTCGATTTCCGGGAGCCGGACCTGGCGGGCATTGCGCCACAGCTCCAGCAGCTTCTGCGGCATTTCTGCCGCCGGCAGCACCAGGTCGACCATGCCGGTCTCGATGGCAGCACGGGGCATGCTGTCGTACTGGGCGTCGTCCGGTGTCTGCGCCAGGGTCACACCGCCTTGCTCCTTGATCCGCGACAGGCCCACGGCGCCATCGGCACCGGTACCGGACAACACCACGCAGAAGGCGTGGTCCTTGTGCACGTCAGCCAGGTCACGGAAGAACAGGTCGATGGCCACGTGGTCGCCACGGCGCCGGTTGGCCGGGGTCACCCGCAGGTAGCCGTCGTTGGTGGACAGGCGATTGGCCGGTGAAATCACGTAGATATGGTTACGCTCGATCGGCACCGGCTCGGTCACCTGGCGCACCGGCATTTGCGTGGTGTCCTGGATGATGCGGTCGGCGACGCTCTGGTGGTCGGGGGACAGGTGCAGGACCACGACGAAGGCCATGCCGCAATCGCTGGGCATTTGCCGGAACAGCGTACAGATCGCTTCCAGGCCGCCTGCCGATGCACCGATGCCCACCACCGGGAAATCCAGGTGGCTGGTGCTGAGTGCCGGGTTTTGGGGCGAGGCAGGTTGCTTGGGGGACGACTTCATGGACGGAGCCTTGTGCAGACCGGAACGTTCAGCCCTCAGCAGCATCATCGGGCGTGTGTGTGGCGGGATTATAGGCCGTCGCCATGTTATTGAGACCTCTGCTTGCGAAGTAAAGTGCGACCCGCCTGCATCCGCCGCCCAAACCTTTTGCCGACACACGTTTGGTGCCGTTGGTCAGTTGCTGGCAAAACCATTGAGCAAAGTCTGTGATCGGCGGCTCGGAACCAAGGCATGGCAAACATCCATGCGAGCAGCCAATCCATCGCAAGGAGATACCACATGGCGCAGGATCAAGAGCGAACCAGCCAGCGCGGCGGCACCAAGGAAACCAACCCTGGCAATTTTGCCAATGACCGGGAACGGGCCTCCCGCGCGGGGCACAAGGGTGGGCAGGCTTCTGGCGGCAACTTCGCCAACGACCGCCAACGGGCATCGGAGGCCGGTCGCAAGGGCGGCCAGAACAGCCACGGCGGGGGCCGCCAACAGTGAGTTGAGTGCTTCTGGGCACCCGGTACCCACAATGCCGGGTGCCGGCTACCTCCTGTGTACCGGGGCTGCAATGGCCTTTAGTACCTGTTGCTCGACATTTTTTTGAATCTTCTGGCCGTACCCCGATCAATCAGGGTGTCATCCATGGAGAAGAGGAGGCCCCTGCGATGCCTGGCCCACAGCTATACATCATCGATTACCAACTGCATGGCAAGCCGCGCAGTTTCATCATCCGTCTGGAGACGCTGGACAACGCCGAGGCCTGGCATTGGGCAAGTTGTGATGCGGGCATCGGCATCATTCCGAAGTTCGGGCGCGAAAAAATCAGGAAAGTCAGCAGGCCGATGGCCGAGCGCTACGGGATTACCGCGGTGAGCTGGCGGTTATCCGGCGGCAAGCCGAACCAGTCTGCGGCGACAATGTGATTCCCCGACTGCACAATCCGTGCGGGAACAAAGGTCCTGCTCAAATTCTAAAAGTTGGCACGATCCTCTGTGGGAGCGGCTTTAGCCGCGAACACCGGCGCAGCCGGTGCCATGCACCGCGTTGGATTCTTCGCGGCTAAAGCCGCTCCCACAGGGTACGAGGATCGCTTGCGAATTCAGTTATCTGTGCGAAAGCGCGGCCCAAAGGGCTGGGCAATCTCCCACAGGGGATCGCGCAGACCGTCTGCATGACGGTCAGGCACCGGACTCGGGGTCGCTGGCCGGTACGCCCGGGCGGTTTTCTTCGTCATCAGTCACATTGGGGTCGGTATCCGGGTCATCTGCCCGGTCATTGCGCCGGTCCGGCTCGAGCTCCGGCCAGTCATCCTGTGCGCTGCCGCCACCCATCGCAGTAAACTCTTTCATCTCGCAACCCTCGCTCTCGATGAAAAAAAGGCCCGCGATCAGGCGGGCCCAATACAGGAGTGAGAGGCGAAGCCATTGACCACCCCTCATTGAATGAGAGCGGCAACAGCCAGGGGAGGTCGGTTGGATATCCACCGCCCCTGACCAACGGCACTGTCAGGGCTGTTTCAGCATCAGGGTGAGAATGTCGTAGCTGGCGACCAGCTCGCCCAGTTGGTTGGTCACCTCCACATCCCACGCCACCACGCCTTGGGGCTGGCCCAGCGGGCTGGTCTTGCCCTGGTCGATCTTGCGCTTGCAGGTCAGGCGCGCCTGGATGGTGTCGCCGATGCCGACCGGGTTGATGAAACGCAGGGTATCCAGGCCGTAGTTGGCCAGTACCGGGCCTGCACCTGGGGAGACGAACAGCCCGGCTGCTGCCGACAACACGAAATAGCCGTGGGCGATGCGCTTGCCGAACTGCGATTCCTTGGCGGCGATCTCGTCGAAGTGCATGTAGAAATGGTCACCCGACAGGCAACCGAAGTTGACCAGGTCGGCTTCGGTCACGGTGCGCCGGTGGGTGAGCAGCGACTCGCCGATGCGCAACTGCTCGAAATAGCGGCGGAACGGGTGTACTTCGGTTTCGATCACTTCGCCACCGCGCACGTATTCGCCGGTTACCGCCGTGAGCATGCTTGGCGAACCCTGTACAGCGGCACGCTGCAGGTAGTGCTTGACGGCACGCAGGCCACCCAGCTCTTCACCACCACCAGCGCGGCCCGGGCCGCCGTGCTTGAGTTGCGGCAATGGCGAGCCATGCCCGGTGGATTCCTTGGCCGCCTCGCTGTCGAGTACCAGCAGGCGGCCGTGCCAGGCGGCAGCCACTGGAATGGCCTTGGCTGCCACGCTGCGGTCGGCGGTGACCAGGGTCGCCACCAGGCTGCCTTTGCCCCGCGCGGCCAGCGCCAGGGCTTCATCGAGGTCGTCATAGGCCATCAGCGTGCTGACCGGGCCGAACGCTTCGATATCGTGGGCACCGCCTTCGGCATGCGGGTCACGGGCCTGCAGCAAGGTCGGAGCAAAGAACGCGCCCTCGGCCACGCCCTCGCCACGCGGCGCAAAGCCATCGCTGGCACCGAACAGCTGGTCGCAGCTCTGCAGCAGGCTGCGCACTCGCTCGGCCACATCGTGCTGCTGGTCGTGGGAGGCCAGGGCGCCCATGCGCACGCCTTCCAGCGACGGGTCACCGACCACCACCTTGGCCAGCCGCTCGCGCAGGCGCGTGGCAACCGCGTCGATGTGTTTGGCCGGTACGATGGCGCGGCGGATGGCGGTGCACTTCTGCCCGGCCTTGGTGGTCATTTCGCGGACCACCTCTTTGATATACAGGTCGAACTCTTCGCTGTCCGGGGTCACGTCCGGGCCGAGGATGGCGCAGTTGAGCGAATCGGCTTCGGCGGTGAACGGCACCGAGTTGCGCACCAGGTTCGGCGTGACGCGCAACTTGGCGGCGGTGTCGGCGGAGCCGGTGAAGGTCACCACGTCCTGGCCTTGCAGGCGGTCGAGCAGGTCGCCGGTGCTGCCGATCACCAGTTGCAGGCTGCCTTCGGGCAACAGCCCGGATGCATTCATCAGCCGCACCACAGCCTCGGTCAGGTAGCTGGTCGAGGTCGCCGGCTTGACGATGCACGGCATGCCGGCCAGGAAGGTCGGGGCGAACTTCTCCAGCATGCCCCAGATGGGGAAGTTGAAGGCGTTGATGTGCACCGCCACGCCGGCGCGCGGCACCAGGATGTGGCTGCCGGCGAAATGGCCTTGCTTGCCCAGCGGGATGGCCGGGCCTTCGTGCACCAGGTTGCCCGACGGCAGTTCACGGCTGCCGATGCCCGCATAGGAGAACAGCGTGGCGTTGCCGCCTTCGATGTCGATCCAGCTGTCGGCACGGGTAGCACCGCTGTGGTGGGACAGGGAGTAGAGCTGCTCCTTGCGCTCGGCCAGGTACAGGGCCAGTGCCTTAAGGCGGGCAGCGCGTTGTTGGAAGTCCATGGCCATCAGCGTGGCCAGGCCACGGGCGCGGGCAAAGTCCACGGCCTCGGCAAAATCCGGGCGCTCTTCGTGGCTGTAGGCCAGGACGTGGCCATCCAGGGCGCTACGCAGGGCCTGGGCGCCGTGCTGGCCAAGCCAGCGGCCGGCGATGAAGCTTTGCAGGGTAGGGGCGGCAGACATGCTGTTCTCCAATGTAGAGGGGGGCGCTGTTACCACAGCGCCACGGTGTAGCCGATGATCAGGCGGTTTTCGTCCACGGCGTTGGTCAGGCCATTGCCGGAACGGAAGGTGACGTTGCGCCAGCGCAGGCTGACGTCCTTGAACGGGCCGCTCTGGATGACATAGGTGATGTCGGTGTCGCGCTCACGCTCACGGCCGTTGCTGACCGTGGCGGTTTCGGCGTGGCGGCCATCGGTGTAGCGGGTCATGAAGCTCAGGCCGGGGATACCCATGGCTACGAAGTCGTAGTCGTAGCGCACCTGCCACGAGTCCAGCCCGGCGCGGGTGAAGGTGTTGTAGGTGACCAGGTTGACGGTGAACGGGTCGCCGCCGTTCACGAACGGGAAGGCACTGTCGCCGGACATCTGCTGCCAGGCGGCGGTGAACTTGTGGGCCCGTACGCCAAGGGTGAACATGGCGTTGAAGTTGCGGTTGTCGATGTTGCCGGCACGCTCGACGCCGTCGTTGCGGCTGTCGAAGTAGCGCAGGTCGGTGCGCAGGCTCAGGCCTTCGCCCAGCGGGCGGGTATCGATCAGGCCGACGAACTGCTGGCGGTAGATGTCCTCGAGCTTGGCGTAGTAGTAACTGACGCTGGTTTGCGGGGTGATGGCGTAGCTGCCGCCGCCGAAGTCCAGGTGGTCGCTGCTGGCGGCGCCGTAGCCGATGTCGTCGCGGCCCGAGGAATCACGCAGGTTGGCCTTGGTCAGGCGGCCGGCGTTGAAGGTCAGGCCGGCCAGGTCCTGGCTGGTGAGCAGGCCACCCTGGAAGGTGGAGGCCAGCAGGCGGGTGTCGTTGTACACCACCACCGGCAGGATCGGTTGCAAGGTCCCCAGGCGCAGGGTGCTCTTGGCCACCCGCACCTTGCCGGTCAGGCCCAGTTCGCTGTAGTCGTCGACCGGTTCATGGCTGTTCGGGCCGAAAGGCAGCAGGCCGGTATTGCGCCGGTCGCGGCTGGAGTCGAGCTTGATTCCCAGTTGGCCCATGGCGTCGACACCAAAGCCGACCGGGCCTTCGGTGAAGCCCGACTCCAGCTTGGCGGTAAAGCCCTGGCCCCATTCCTCGGCCTTGGCCTGCGGTGCATTGCTTTGGCGGAAGTCGCGGTTGAGGTAATGGTTGCGCAGCTCCAACCGGGCGTGGCTGTCGCCGATGAAGTCTGCCATCGCCGGCATCGGCAGGGCGAGGGTCGCCAGCCAGGCGGCCGAAATGAAGTGCGTGCGGTTCATTGTTGTTGTTTTACCCGACATGGTTGTTCTTCCCTGAGAGTCAGTGCTTGCTGGCGCCGGCGGCGCCGATTCCGGTCATGGAACGGATGAACTGGGCCAGGTAGCGGCCACGTTCCTGGTTGGCGCGTTCGGAGCTGTCAGTAACCGAGAACACCCAGGCGCCGAGGAAGGCCAGGCTCATGGAGAACAGTGCCGGGTTGCTGTAGGGGAACAGCGCCGTTTCGTGATGCAGCACGTTGACCCACACCGCCGGGCCCAGTACCACCAGCAGCACCGCCGAAACCAGGCCGGCCATGCTGCCGCACACTGCGCCGCGGGTGGTCAGGCCTTTCCAGAACATCGAAAGCAGCAGCACCGGGAAGTTGACCGAGGCGGCCACGGCCAGCACCAGCCCCGAGAGGAAGGCGATGTTCTGCGACTCGAACATCAGGCCGAGGATTACCGCCAGCAGGCCGATCAGCAGCGTGGCGATACGCGACACGCGCATTTCCTCCTGTTCACTGGCCTTGCCCTGGCGCACCACGCAGGCATACAGGTCGTGGGAAACCGCCGATGCACCGGACAGCGCCAGGCCCGCGACCACTGCCAGGATGGTGGCGAAGGCCACGGCGGAGATGAAGCCGAGGAACAGATTGCCACCTACGGCCTGGGCAAGGTGCACGGCGACCATGTTGCCGCCGCCGATAATGGCGCCGGTGGCATCACGGTAGGACGGTTCGGTGCCGACCATGACGATCGCACCAAAGCCGATGACGATCAGCAGCAGGTAGAAGTAACCGATGAACCCGGTCGCATAGAACACGCTCTTGCGCGCTTCCTTGGCGTCGCTGACGGTGAAGAAGCGCATCAGGATATGCGGCAGGCCGGCAGTACCGAACATCATGCCCAGGCCCAGGGAAATGGCATCCACCGGGTTGGACAGCAGGCCGCCCGGGGCCATGATCGCCTGGCCCTTGGCATGCACGGCCACGGCGCTGGCGAACATCGCTTCGGTGCTGAAGCCGAAATGCTTTAGCACCATGAAGGCCATGAAGCTGGTACCTGAAAGCAGCATCACCGCCTTGATGATCTGCACCCAGGTGGTGGCGAGCATGCCGCCGAAGGTGACGTAGGCGACCATCAGCACACCGACCAGCATCACCGCGTACAGGTAGCTGATGCCGAACAGCAGTTCGATCAGCTTGCCGGCACCGACCATCTGTGCCACCAGGTACATCAGCGCCACCACCAGGGTGCCGAAGGCCGATGTCAGGCGCACCGGGGTTTGCGCCAGGCGGTAGCTGACCACGTCGGCGAAGGTGTACTTGCCCAGGTTGCGCAGGCGCTCGGCGATCAGGAACAGGATGATAGGCCAGCCGGCCAGTACGCCCAGGGCATACAGCAGGCCGTCATAGCCGTTCATGAACATCATTGCCGAAATGCCCAGGAACGAGGCGGCGCTGATCATGTCGCCGGCGATCGCCAAGCCGTTCTGCATGCCGGTCAGGCCCCCGCCGGCGGTGTAGAAATCGCTGGCCGAGCGGGTGCGCATGGCAGCCCAGCGGGTGACCAGCAGGGTGAAGCAGACGAACACCATGAACATCGAGATGGCAGTCCAGTTCATTGTGCGCACTCCTGCTTGACCTTGTCGTTGAGCGGGTCGAGCACGTTGTTGGCGCGGTGCACGTAGATGCCGGTCAAGGCGAAGGACAGCAGTACCATCAGCACGCCCACCAGCATGCCAACGGTGGTCACGCCACCGCTGAGGGACTGGCCGAGGGTGCTGGGGGAAAACGCCACAAGCAGGACGAAGCCGTAGTAGATCACCAGCATGGCCAGGGTCAGGCTGCCGTTGAGGCGGCGTTTGCGCTGCACCAGGTGCTGGAAGTCGGGGTGGTTGGCGATGCTTTCGATGCGTTCGGGTGTCATGGGTTGCGATCTCTGGGTGTTGTAATTGTTTTGTTGAGGTCACGCGGGTGTTGCGGTGTTGCTTAGGGCCTCTTCGCGGGCATGCCCGCTCCCACAGGTGCGGCGGCGTGCTTGAGACTTGTGCTATCCCTGTGGGAGCGGGCGCGCCCGCGAAGCAGGCGACGCGGTCTCAGAGTTGGTCGAAATCGAGCACCACCTTGTCGCTCACCGGGTAGGTCTGGCACGACAGCACATACCCGGCCGCCACTTCGTAATCCTCCAGGGCATGGTTGCTGTCCATCTCCACTTCGCCCTCGATTACCCGGCACTTGCAGGTCGAGCACACGCCGGCCTTGCACGAGTACGGCAGCTCGGCGCCGATTGCATTGCCGGCGTCCAGCACGTTCTGGGTGTTGCGTGGCAGGTCGAAGGTGAGGGCGCGGCCGTCGCTGATCACGGTGATGTGGCTGAGCGCCGAGTCCACCTGACGCGCCGCCTCGCGGGCCTCCCGGCGGGCTTCGCTGCCGGCTGCAGCGAACAGCTCGAAATGGATACGGTCCTTGGCCAGGCCATTGGCCTGCAGGCTGTCGCGCACCGTCTCGGTCATCGCCTGTGGGCCGCAGATGAATGCAGCGTCCAGGTTGGCAACGTCCATCCAGCGGGAGAACAGCTGCGCGCACTTGTCGGCGTCGATGCGGCCGTTGTACAGGTCGACATCCTGCTGCTCGCGGCTGAACACGAAAATCAGGTTCAGGCGGTCGAGGTAACGGTTCTTCAGGTCTTCCAGCCTGTCGCGGAACAGTGCGCCAGAGCTGGAACGGTTGCCGTACAGCAGGGTGAAGCGGCTGTGCGGCTCGCTGGCCAAAGTAGTGGCGATGATCGACAGGATCGGCGTGATGCCGCTGCCGGCAGCCACGCCCAGGTAGTTGCCCTGGCGGGCCGGCTCCAGTGGCACGAAGAAGCTGCCCGACGGCGGCATCACTTCCAGTTGCTGGCCTGCCTTGAGCACGTCGTTGGCAAAGGCCGAGAAGCGCCCGCCTGGCACGCGCTTCACCGCCACACGCAGTTCGCCATCCTGCACGGCGCTGCAGATGGAATAGGAACGGCGGACTTCTTCGTTATCCAGTTGGGTGCGCATGACCAGGTACTGGCCCTGGGTGAAACGGAACTGCGCCTGCAGGTGCTCGGGCACGTCGAAGGCAATCGACACCGCATCGCGGGTCTCGTTGCGCACTTGCTTGATGGTCAGGCTGTGAAACTGGCTCATGGCGTTCTCCACGGCTCAAATGCATTTGAAATAGTCGAACGGCTCCAGGCACTCGCGGCAGCGGTAAAGCGCCTTGCAAGCCGTGGAGCCGAACTGGCTGAGCAATTCGGTATGGGCGCTGCCGCACTGCGGGCAGCACACCTGCGGCGCCTCGCCGAGCAGGCTGCGTTTGCTGGTGCTGCCCTGTGGCGGGGCGATGCCGTAGGCGCGCAGGCGCTCGCGGCCCAGTTCGCTGATCCAGTCGGTGCTCCAGGCCGGGGTCAGTCGGCGCTCGAGCAGCGGCGCGGGGAAGCCGGCCTGCTCCAGCGCCTGGCGGATATCCCCTTCGATCACCTCGGTGGCAGGGCAGCCGGAGTAGGTCGGTGTGACGACCAGATGCAGGTGCCCGGCGCGCCAGTCGAGGTCGCGCACGATGCCCAGGTCGACCACGCTGACCACGGGCACTTCCGGGTCCATGACCTGGGCCAGTACCGCCCAGGCCCGGGCCAGGTCATCGCCGCGTGGCGCGCGGGCGCCACGGTCGCCGGCAATCAGCTCACCAGGTTGCATCGGGGTACGCCCTTGGCAGGAACTGCATCTCGGCCAGCAGCAGGCCCAGGTGCTCGGTGTGCAGGCCTTTGCGGCCGTCCAGGTAGAAGTGGCTGGCGGCCTTGGGCAACGGCAGTTCGACCGAAGCGAAGGTCTCGCCAACCTGCTTGAGCCAGGCCGCGCCGACGGCAGCGGGGTCGGCGGCGATACCCGCTTGCGCCAGGTGCACTTCATTGTCGCTACCTGCGGCCAGTTCGACGGTGAAGCGCCACAGTGCCGGGATGGCCGCGAGCATGCGTTGGCGGCTTTCTTCGGTGCCACCGCCCAGGCGTTGCACCCACTCGCTGGAGCGGCGCAGGTGGTAGGTGACTTCCTTCAGGGCCTTGGCGGCGATACCGGCGATACGCTCGTCGTTCGAGCCGGCCAGGCCCTGAAGCACGGCGAAATGCCAGGCGTCATAGAAGAACTGCTTGGTCATGGTCACGGCGAAATCGCCGTTGGGCTGCTCGACCAGCAACAGGTTGCGATAGGCGCGCTCGTCACGGCGGAAGGCCAGGGCGTCGGCGTCACGGCCATCATCGAGCAGCTCGGCGGCGTACTCCAGCCAGTTGCGCGCCTGGCCTACCAGGTCGAGGCCGACGTTCATCAGGGCCAGCTCTTCTTCGATGGCCGGGGCGCGGCCACACCATTCGCAGAGGCGCTGGCCCTGCACCAGGGCACTGTCGCCGAGCAGCAGCAGGTAAGGGACAAGGGTTTCGTTGTGCATGGCCAACCTCACATGTGTCCGACTTCGTCGGGCAGTTCGTAGAAGCTGGCATGGCGGTAGACCTTGTCGTCCGCAGGGGCGAACAGCGGGTCTTTCTCGTCCGGGGAAGAGGCGGTGATCAGTGCCGAGGGCACCACCCACAGGCTCACGCCTTCGCTGCGGCGGGTGTACAGCTCGCGGGCGTTTTCGATGGCCATGGCGGCATCGGCGGCGTGCACGCTGCCAACATGCTTGTGGTTGAGGCCGTGCTTGCTGCGCACGAACACTTCGTAGAGGGTCCAGACAGACATTTTCGATCTCCGCATCAATCGCCGCTCAGGCGGCGTTCTTGTTCTGTTGCTTGCGCGCGTAGGCCACGGCGGCCTCGCGTACCCAGGCGCCGTCCTCGATGGCCTTGCGCCGGGTGGCGACGCGTTCCTGGTTGCACGGGCCATTGCCCTTGATCACTTCGTAGAACTCGTCCCACTGGATTTCGCCGAAGTCGTAGTGACCGCGCTCGGCATTCCACTTCAGTTCGGGGTCGGGGGCGGTGCAGCCGAGCAGTTCGAGCTGCGGCACGGTCTGGTCGATGAAGCGCTGGCGCAGTTCATCGTTGGTCTGGCGCTTGATCTTCCAGGCCATGGACTGGGCGCTGTTGGGGGAGTGCTCGTCGCTAGGGCCGAACATCATCAGTGCCGGCCACCACAGGCGGTTGATCGCGTCCTGGACCATGTCGCGCTGGGCCTGGGTGCCGTGGCGCATCATGGTCAGGAGGATTTCGTAGCCTTGGCGCTGGTGGAAGCTCTCTTCCTTGCAGATACGGATCATCGCGCGCGAATACGGGCCGTAGGAGGTGCGCTGCAGCACCACCTGGTTGACGATGGCGGCGCCGTCCACCAGCCAGCCCACTGCGCCCATGTCGGCCCAGCTGAGGGTGGGGTAGTTGAAGATGCTCGAGTACTTGGCCTTGCCGCTGTGCAGCTTGGCGATTTCCTCATCACGGTCGGCGCCCAGGGTTTCCATGGCGCTGTACAGGTACAGGCCGTGGCCGGCTTCGTCCTGGATCTTGGCCATCAGCTGCAGCTTGCGCTTGAGGCTGGGGGCACGGGTGACCCAGTTGCCTTCGGGCAGCATGCCGACGATTTCCGAGTGGGCGTGCTGGGAGATCTGCCGGATCAGGGTCTGGCGGTAGGCCTCGGGCATCCAGTTCTTGGCTTCGATCTTGATTTCGGCGTCGATCTTTTCCTGGAAGTTGCGCTCCTCGGGCGACATCTCTTCCAGCGACTTGACGCGCTTGACTCCGGTTTCCACTAGCTGTGCGTACATGTGTTCCGACTCCTGCTAAGGCATGAGTCATTTGTAAGCGATACAAAACATAACGTCAAACGGTTTTATGTGTATCGCATGAGATTTGTGTATCACTTTCGCGGGTAAACCCGCTCCCACAGGTCATGTGCAGCCCCCAGGCATCATGCAATTCCTGTAGGAGCGGGTTTACCCGCGAAGAGGCCAGCCGAAAAAAAGCAAAAAAAGCCCCGGACGATGCCGGGGCCGAAAAGGCAGCCGAATGAATCAGCTGGCCAACCGTTTGTCGAACACGTGGCAGGCCTTGCCCTCGGAACGCTTGAGCGTGCCGCAGGGCTGCAGGCGCACCTGGGTGCTGATGCCGATATAGGTCTTGATCTGCTTGGTCAGCTCCCCGGTCAACAGCTTGCGCTGGCCTTCATCGAGGTGCTGACACTCCGCACGCAGTTCCACATGCACCTCGACGCTATCCAGGTTGCCATTGCGATACAGATGAATCTCATAAAGCTCGGAAAGCTGTTTTATTTTTAGCACCTGTTCCTCGATCTGGGTCGGGAACACGTTGACCCCGCGAATGATCAGCATGTCATCGCTGCGGCCGGTGATCTTGCCGATCCGCCGCATTGGCCTGGCGGTACCGGGCAGCAGGCGGGTGAGGTCGCGGGTGCGGTAGCGCACCATGGGCAACGCTTCCTTGCTCAGCGAGGTGAACACCAGTTCGCCCAGTTGGCCGTCCGGCAGCACCGCGCCGGTGACCGGGTCGATGATCTCGGGGTAGAAATGGTCCTCCCAGATGGTCGGGCCATCCTTGGTTTCAAGGCACTCCATCGCCACCCCAGGCCCCATGATTTCCGACAGGCCATAAATGTCGAGGGCATCGATGCCCAGCCTTTGCTCGATCGAGCGGCGCAGCTCGTCGGTCCACGGCTCTGCGCCGAATATGCCCAGGCGCAGCTTGAGGTCTTGCGGGTCGATGCCCTGGCGCTCGATCTCGTCGGCCAGGTTGAGCATGTAGGAGGGGGTGACCATGATGAT
Source organism: Pseudomonas sp. C5pp (assembly GCF_000814065.1). NCBI lineage: Bacteria > Pseudomonadati > Pseudomonadota > Gammaproteobacteria > Pseudomonadales > Pseudomonadaceae > Pseudomonas > Pseudomonas sp. C5pp. The sequence continues at coordinate 42,879 of NZ_JWLN01000010.1, forward strand.
GTCGGGCTGGAAGTCGCGAATCAGCTGCACCTGCTTCTCGGTCTGGCCACCGGACATGGGGATCACCGTGCAGCCCAGGCGCTCGGCACCGTAATGCGCGCCAAGCCCGCCGGTGAACAGGCCGTAGCCGTAGGAGACATGCACCTTGTCGCCCTTGCGCCCACCCGCGGCACGGATCGAGCGGGCGACCACATTGGCCCAGGTATCGATGTCGTTCTGGGTGTAGCCCACCACCGTCGGCTTGCCGGTGGTGCCACTGGAGGCGTGCAGGCGCACCACCTCTTGCTGGGGCACGGCGAACATGCCGTAGGGGTAGTTGTCGCGCAGGTCGTTCTTGCCGGTGAAGGGGAACTTCGCCAGGTCTTCCAGGCACTTGAGGTCGTCGGGGTGGGCACCGCACTCGGCAAAGCGCTGGCGGTACAGCGGTACGTTGTCGTAGGCGTGCTTCAGGCTCCAGCGCAGGCGCTCCAGCTGGTGCTGGCGCAGGGCGTCGACACTGGCGGTTTCCATCGGGTCCAGCAGGGCACGATCGGCATCATGGTACATGTTCATGGCTTCACTCGAATTGTTCTTGTACGCCGCGCGGTACCGGTTGCAGGCCGCGTGGTGAGTGTCATGGAAGCAGCATATACGGCTGCGTTCGGTTCGGTAACAAGCCGATGGTCTGAACCGCTCAGAGGCGTTCGATGACCATCGCGATGCCTTGGCCAACGCCGATGCACATGGTGCACAGGGCGTAGCGTCCGGCGGTTTCTTCCAGCTCGTGCAACGCGGTGGTGACCAGGCGTGCACCGCTCATGCCCAACGGGTGGCCAAGGGCGATGGCACCGCCGTTGCGGTTGACCCGCGCGTCGTCGTCGGCCAGGCCGAGCTCGCGCAGTACCGCAAGGCCTTGGGCGGCAAAGGCCTCGTTGAGCTCGATGACGTCCATGTCGGCCAGCGACAGCCCGACAAGCTCCAGCACCTTGCGGGTAGCCGGTACCGGGCCGATGCCCATCAGCCGTGGTTCGACCCCGGCCACCGCCATGCCGACGATGCGGCCGCGAGCCTTCAGGCCATGACGGCGGGCGGCGGCGCTGCTGGCGAGCAGCAGGGCGCAGGCACCATCGTTGACCCCGGAGGCATTGCCGGCGGTGACGCTGCCGCCGTCGCGGAACGGGGTACCCAGCCTGGCCAGTTGCTCCAGGGTGGTGTCGCCGCGGGGATGTTCGTCGTGCTCGACCACTTTGGCCGGCCCTTTGCGCTGCGGGATCTCGACCGGCACGATTTCCTGTGCCAGGCGCCCGCGTGCCTGTGCAGCGGCGGCCTTGTGCTGGCTGCGTAGGGCGAAGGCGTCCTGATCGGCGCGAGAAATACCGAACTGCTGCGCAACGTTCTCGGCCGTTTCCGGCATCGAATCGGTGCCGAAGGCCGCCTTCATCAGTGGGTTGACGAAACGCCAGCCGATGGTGGTGTCGAACAGTTCGGCCGCACGGCCGAACGCCTGCTCCGACTTGCCCATGACGAACGGCGCGCGTGACATCGACTCCACGCCGCCGGCCAGCATCAGCCCGGCTTCGCCGCAGCGCAGGGCGCGGGCCGCATTGCCGATGGCGTCCAGGCCGGAGCCACACAGGCGGTTGATGGTGGTGCCCGGCACTTCGATCGGCAGCCCGGCCAGCAAGCTGGCCATGTGCGCGACGTTGCGGTTGTCCTCGCCAGCCTGGTTGGCGCAGCCGAGGATGACGTCGTCGATGGCTTTCCAGTCCAGTTCGGGGTGGCGCTGGATCAGGGCCTTGAGCGGGATGGCGGCCAGGTCATCGGCGCGCACGCCGCTCAAGGCGCCGGCATAACGGCCGATGGGGGTGCGCACGGCGTCGATGATCAAGGCATCGGCCAGGGTGTGTTCAGTCATCTTGCGTCTCCTGCGCCAGCACGGTGCCGCGCACTTTGTAGGATTTGCCATGGAACATCGCCACCAGCTCACCGCGCTGGTTCTCGATGCGGACGTGGTACAGGCCGGTGCGGCCCTTGCGGCTGACCTCGCTGGCGCGAGCGGTAAGCACGTCATCGCGCAGCGCCGGGGCCAGATAGTCGATGCTGCAGCCCAGGGCGACGGTGGCCTGGTCGTGACTGTTGCAGGCGAAGGCAAACGCCGAGTCGGCCAGGGCGAACAGGAAGCCGCCATGGCAGGTGCCATGCCCCTGGATCATGTCGGCGCGTACCGGCATGCGCAGGCATGCCTGGCCCGGGCCGGCTTCCAGCAGGCGGATGCCCAGGCCCTGGGTGGCCTGGTCGCGGGCGTACATGGCCTCGGCACAGGCTTGTGCCAGTTCGACTTCAGTCATGCAGGGTGCCTCCTTTGGCTTCGCAGCGGCGTAACAGCAGGGAAGGGCGGTAGCGGCTCTCGCCGTAGCTGCGCTGCAGGTTGTCGAGCACGCGCAGGGTGTGGGGGATGCCGAGGTTCGCGGCCCAGGCCAGCGGGCCGCAGGGGTAGTTGACGCCGGCGCGCATGGCCAGGTCGATGTCGGCGGCGCTGCCGACACCTTGCAGCACGGCATCGGCGGCCTCGTTGGCCAGCATCACCACGGTACGCAGCACCACCAGGCCGGGCAGGTCGGCGACCGCCGTTACCTTCAGGCCGGCACGCCGCAGCAAGGCCACCGCCTGGTCGCGAGCGTTGTCGCTGGTGTCGGCCGACCAACTGATGGCGAGGCGGGTGGCGGTGCCGTAGTCCAGGGCCAGGTCGAGCAGCACCAGATTGCGCAGGCCGTCTTCCCGGGCGCGCTGGCTGGCCAGGCGGCCATCGGACAACGCCAGGGTGGCATCGCCCACCTGGATCAGGCCGCTGCCGGCGCGTTGGGTCACGGCGACGCCGCTTTGGCGCAGGCGTTCGGCCAGAGGCTGCATCACCCCCAGGTCTCCTTCGACGACGCAAGCATCGACGCTGGCGGGGCTATGCAGTTCGGCTGGCTGCGGGCGTTCGGCGCCTTCGGCATAGCTATAGAAGCCTTGGCCGGTCTTGCGCCCGAGGCGGCCCGCGTCCACCAGTTCTTTTTGCACCAGCGAAGGCTGGAAGCGGAAGTCGCCATAGAACGCATCGAAGACCGAACAGGTAACCGCGTAATTGACATCATGGCCGATCAGGTCGGTGAGTTCGAACGCGCCCATGCGGAAGCCACCGGCATCACGCAGCAGCGCATCGAGGCTGGCGCAATCGGCTGCGCCTTCCTGCAGCAGGCGCAGGCTTTCGGCGTAGAACGGCCGCGCCACGCGGTTGACGATGAAGCCCGGCGTGGAGCGCGTGTGCACCGGCTGCTTGCCCCAGGCCTGGGCGGTGGCATGAATGCACGCGGCAACGGCCGGGGCGGTGGCCAGGCCCGAGACCACTTCGACCAGGGCCATCAGCGGCGCCGGGTTGAAGAAGTGCATGCCAACCACCTGGTGCGGGCGTTGCAGCCCGGCGGCGAGGCTGGTGATGGACAGCGACGAAGTATTGCTGGCGAGGATGCAGTCGGTGGCGCACAAGGCTTCCAGCTGACTGAACAGCGTCTGCTTGACCTGTAGGCTCTCGACGATGGCCTCGATCACCAGGCGAGCATCGGCCAGGGCTTCGAGGGCGTCTACCGGGCACAGCCGGGCGCTTATGGCTTCCCGCTCGGCAGCCTGCAACTTGCCTTTTTCCACCAGGCGGGCAAGTTGCCGGTCTATGCCGGCCACCGCCTGGGCGGCAGCGCCCGGGCGGTTGTCGTAGAGCTTTACCGGGTGGCCGGCCTGGGCCGCAACTTGGGCAATGCCTGCGCCCATGGCACCTGCACCGATCACCGCCACCTGGGCATTGCTTGCGAGTGCGCTCATGATCAACGCCCCTTGAATGCCGGCGTGCGCTTGTTCATGAAGGCACTAACGCCTTCGCGATAGTCCTCGCTGCGCCCGGCCAGGCGCTGCAGGTCGCGCTCCAGCTCCAGCTGTTCATCGAAACCGTTGTCGAAACTGGCGTTCAGGCTGCGCTTGATCAGGGCCAGGCCGTAAGTGGGCTGGGTGGCGAGCTGGCGGGCGAGGGTGAGGGCTTCGTCACGCAGCGCGGCATCGTCCACCACGCGGTGGATCAGCCCCCATTGCTGAGCCTGTTCGGCGCCCAGGCGCTCGCCCAGCATGGCCAGGGCCTTGGCCCGTGCCATGCCGACCAGGCGCGGCAGCAGCCAGGTGCCGCCGGAGTCGGGTACCAGGCCGATCTTGCAGAAGGCCTGGATGAAGCTGGCCGAGCGGGCCGCCAGCACCAGGTCGCAGGCCAGCGGGATGTTGGCACCGGCGCCGGCTGCCACGCCGTTCACCGCACAGATCACCGGCAGCGGCAGGTCGCGCAGGGTGCGCACCAGCGGGTTGTAGAACTTGTCGATCGATTCGCCCAGGTCCGGCATCTCGGCACCCGGGGCGACGTTGCGATCGGACAGGTCCTGGCCGGCGCAGAAACCCCGGCCTTCGGCAGTCAGCAACAACACCCGGGCTTCGCTGCTCTGGCGTACTTGCTTGAGCGCCTCGCGCACTTCCAGGTGCATGGCGGTATTGAAGCTGTTCAGCTGCTCGGGGCGATTCAACGAGAGGAGGGCGACGCCGTCCTCGATGGAAAACAGGATGTGCTGGAAAGTCATGACAGACTCGCTCCGTCAGTCGAGGGAAAGATGATCAGCGGCCCTGGAAGCGGGCCTGGCGTTTTTCCTGGAAGGCACGGATACCTTCGTCGCGGTCGGCGGTGCCGGCCAGCAAGGTGAAGGCATGGCGTTCGAAACGCAGGCCGCTGGCCAGGTCGGTATCGCCGGCCTTGAGCAACGCTTCCTTGGCCAGGCGCACTGCCAGCGGGGCCTTGGCGGCGATGCTGCGGGCGATGTGCAGGGCGCGTTCTACGGTGAGTTCCGGCTGGGTGATTTCGCTGACCAGCCCGGCCTGCAATGCATGAGGGGCGGTGATGGCTTCACCGGTCAGCACCATTTGCATGGCCAGCGGCTTGCCTACTGCCCGCAGCAGGCGTTGGGTGCCACCGGCACCGGGGATGATGCCGAGGTTGATTTCCGGCTGGCCGAAACGGGCGTCGCTGCCGGCGATGACGATGTCGGCACACATCACCAGTTCGCAGCCGCCACCCAGGGCGTAGCCGTTGACGGCGGCGATGAGTGGCTTGGCGAAGGCGGCGATGCTTTGCCAGTGGGCCACCCGGGGGTCGTTGAGGATGCCGACCAGGTCGCGCTCGGCCATCTCGCGGATATCGGCGCCTGCGGCGAATGCCTTGCGGCTGCCGGTGATGACCACCGCGCGGGTCTGTTCGTCTTGCCCGGCCGCTTCCAGCGCAGCGGCCAGCTCTGCCAGTAGCTCGGTGCACAGGGCGTTGAGCGCCTCGGGCCGTTGCAGGGTAATGAGCTGGACGCCGTGTTCAGGCGCCTGCACATCGAGATATCGCGGCATGTCGGGTTCCTCTGGCTGCACGCACGGCACATCGTGGGGCCGGCATTTCTTGGAATTGTTTGCAGGGGCGTGATGCGGGGGTCACGTCCAGGTGGAACCAGTATATGCATTACGCGATACAATAATGCAACATTCAAAATTGTTTCATGTATCTCTTTTTGCAGGGGTGACACCTGCCTCAGCAAAGGGTTTTATGATGTTGAATCGCTTCATCATATTTTAATCAACGAATTACGCTGATTTTAATGGAGCGCGATGACCCCAGCAAAAGCGATACACGACCATGGCGATTGACGCATCACAAGATTGTGATACAAGATCAAGGCGCATTTGAAATCATTTCAGGAGCTTTGCCATGCCTTGCTATCGACTGGACGGCCTGACGCCCGTGGTTCATCCGACAGCCTACGTGCACCCCAGCGCCGTGCTGATTGGTGATGTCATCGTCGGCCCTCGTTGCTACGTCGGCCCACTGGCGTCACTAAGGGGGGATTTCGGCCGTATCGTGCTGGAGGAGGGTGCCAACCTGCAGGACACCTGCGTGATGCATGGTTTTCCGGGCGGCGATACGGTGGTCGAACGCAACGGGCATGTCGGGCATGGCGCCGTGCTGCACGGCTGCCGCGTCGGTGAAGACGCCTTGATCGGCATGAACGCGGTGGTGATGGATGGCGCCCATGTGGCACCGCGCTGCATCGTCGCGGCCACGGCATTCGTCAAGGCGGGTTTCGAATGTGCGGCACAAAGCCTGGTGATGGGCTCGCCAGCTCAGGTCAAGCGCCCACTGACCGAACAGGAACTGGTCTGGAAGCAACGCGGCACGGCGGAGTACCAGCACCTGGCGCAACGCTGCATGAACAGCATGGTCGAATGCTCGCCACTGACCGAGGTCGAGCCCGAGCGCCCACGCATGGAAGACACCGGCGTCAGGCCCAAAGGCCAGGCATCGGCATGAGCCTGGCAGCGTCACGCAATGGTCAGGCGGCCTGCCGCGCAGGTATAGTCGGTGCTTTAACCGCGCACAGTTCGCCCATGAGCAATCTCGCCCCACTGAACAACCTGATCACCCGCTTCCAGGAACAGACGCCGATCCGCGCCAGTTCCCTGATCATCACTTTGTACGGCGACGCCATCGAGCCCCACGGCGGAACCGTCTGGCTGGGTAGCCTGATCAACCTGCTGGAACCGATCGGCATCAACGAGCGCCTGATCCGCACATCGATCTTCCGCCTTACCAAGGAAGGCTGGCTCACTGCCGAAAAGGTTGGCCGCCGCAGCTACTACAGCCTGACAGGTACCGGCCGCCGGCGTTTCGAGAAGGCCTTCAAGCGGGTCTACAGCCCCAGCCAGCCAGCCTGGGACGGTGCCTGGACACTGGTTTTGCTCTCGCAACTGGAGGCCGGCAAGCGCAAGGCTTTGCGGGAAGAGTTGGAGTGGCAGGGCTTCGGGACCATTGCGCCGAACCTGCTGGGCTGCCCACGGGCAGACCGCGCCGACCTGGCCGCCACCTTGCGTGACCTGGAGGCGAGCGACGACAGCATCGTCTTCGAAACCCACACCCAGGAAGTGCTGGCATCCAAGGCCATGCGTGCCCAGGTGCGGGAAAGCTGGCGCATCGACGAACTGGGGCAGCAGTACAGCGAGTTCATCCAGCTGTTCAGGCCGCTGTGGCAAGGTTTGAAAGAGCAGCAACAGCTCGATGCGCAGGATTGTTTCCTGGCACGTACGCTGCTGATTCACGAATACCGCCGGCTGCTGCTGCGCGACCCGCAACTGCCGGACGAGCTGCTGCCTGGGGATTGGGAGGGAAGGGCCGCGCGACAGTTGTGCCGTAACCTCTATCGGCTGGTGTTTGCCAAGGCGGAAGAATGGCTGAATGCAGCGCTGGAGACGGCTGATGGGCCGTTGCCGGATGTGAATGAAGGCTTTTACAGGCGTTTTGGCGGGCTTGTTTGAGGATTGGGTGCAGAGGCGGGTTCTATATAACTACGCTAAATGAGTATTTAGTGTAGTTATACCTTATTTGCATATACAGCATGGCAAATGGGGGGTATGCCTGGCCCTCAGGTATCGCGCGGTCCTCATGTATTTTTTGTCGCTTGTATTGGTCACATCGCTTGCAGGCCAGCACCCACAGGGATGGTTCGTGGTTTGAGGTCTGCGTGAGATGTAAACAACTGTCTTCCCAATCCTGCTGGCCCTTGTAGGAGCGGCCTTGCGTCGCGATGGGCTGCGCAGCACCCCAAGGTTTCAAAGCAAACGCATGAATTGCTGGGGCTGCCTTGCAGCCCATCGCGACACAAGGCCGCTCCTACAATTGACCGCGTTAACCGATCGACCGGGAGTTGGGTTGCCGGCGATGGGCAGCGTGGCAACCTCGATGGCGCTGGCTGACAGGTGCTAGTCGTCAGTGTGGTCATGCATGCGCCGGATTTGTCTTGGTAAACAAGGTCGAGGGTGACCGTACCAGGTTTCTTTCAAGCACTCAGGGTACAGGTGCAAATGGCTGGCCTGATGTCCAAGTCGCGGTAGCCAGCAGTCAAAAGGCAAGGCTAACGCATCCAGCACCAAAGTCGGCGAAGCGGGCGATGGATCAGGACGGATTATCTAGACCAGGGAGCTTTCCCTGGTCCCAAAGTGCCTCACTCGTGGTCCGGTGACCAAATATAGACTAGCGCATAATGAGTATTATGTTAAATGACGTATTTGGAAGTGCCCGTCCGTATTCTGTCCCCATTCGTCTATCAAGCCCCCACGCTTCCACAAGCTCGCAAAACCACGCCGCCATGATCTCACTGGCTTGAGACATCTCATTTTGTACAGAGCCTAGAACTCCACCTTACCCCGACCCGCCTTGACAGTGCTGCGCCTGGCTTTTCCTTCGAGACGACGGGTCTTCGAGCCGAGGGTTGGCTTGGTGGGACGGCGTTTCTTCTCGGTCTTGCCGGCATTGATGATCAACTCGGCAAGTCGCGCCAGTGCGTCAGCACGGTTCTGCTCTTGTGTGCGGTATTGTTGTGCCTTGATGATCAACACGCCGTCGCCGGTAATGCGACTGTCACGCAGCGCCAACAGCCGCTCCTTGTAAAACTCGGGCAGCGACGAGGCGGGAATGTCGAAGCGCAGGTGCACGGCGCTGGACACCTTGTTGACATTCTGCCCACCTGCGCCTTGCGCGCGGATGTATGTCAGTTCGATGTCGGCATCTGGCAGATGCACGTTATTAGAGATGGTCAGCATGGCATGGCCCTTGTGATTCCCTCCATTATCCAGGCTCGCCAAGCAATCCGGGAAGTCTGCTCGATCCGAGAGACCGAAGCTCAAAGATGGCCATTTGATGGTATTCTGGCCGCTAATACAATCTGGCACCGCTGGTCAGACTCACGTCCGGGTGCCTAGCCGCCTTACCCAATGGATCGAACATGCTTAGAGTGGTTGGTGAAGAGATAGACATCCGTTCCGCGATCAACAGATTCAATTCCTCTTACCATGAAGACTTTTCTCGGGTGAGGAAAATTTCAGCAGCCTACCTGACTGCTCTCACGACGCAAAACGCCACAGCGCTGGCCGACGCGCTTCGAAGTGCTTTGATGAACTGGGGCGCAGGCGCGAGAAAGGCCCCGATGCTGCACCTGCCTTCTCAAGCCGCAGCAAGGCTTTGCGACCCGAACCTACACGCCAAGCTTGTCCGTTTTGACAGTCACCAACTGCGTGGATTCGCGCTGTCATCCGCAGATAAACGGATCTTCACCACCGAGGGGCTTTATCCGTCAGCGGCTCATTTTGATGCAGATCTGCTCGGGGTCTTGAAGATGCTGGCCGAGGCTCTGTTCGTTAATAACACCAATGTCACTTACCCCATGAAAGCATTACTGCTGATAACGGGATTCATGCCTGCATTGGATAGCCAGGTAAGAAAAGGATTGCAGCACGCGGGTTTTCAAGGATTCAGCAGTTCTCGCTACCTGCTCCCCAGCGACACCCAAAAAGCTGCCGGACAAAAGCTCTGCAGGCTGCCTTTCTCGCTTGGTCAATGCTGGGAGCAAAACAAGGAGCTACTGACTGAAGCCGTTTTGAAGAGCGATCACCCTGCCCTTCAATTCGAGCCTGGTCGGGTCTTCGACATCCTGCTCTTCATGCAGCAAGATCCGAACCGGAAGCTCATCGCCGTTTGAGCGTATGCCTACATCCGGGGCGGACGTAAGACATACACTGATGTGAAGGCGGCCGCGTTTCGCGTACCGCCGCGGGTGGAATGAAGTCAGCACATCATACCCAGTTCGGCATCGTCCATAAGCGCCTTGGCCAACGCGCTCAGGTAATGCGCAGCCCAGATCATCATCGGCTTTTCATCCATCAACCCGACAATCGTCAGTTCCCGCACGTACCCCATCAATTCCGAAGACTGCTCCCGAGCGCTCTTGCATTGCTTATTACCTTTATGAGTGCGCCACCTGACTGCTGTCAAACAGAAGGGTGGCAGCTGTACGTAGGTTGACAGACCGGCGGAATAAGCAAGTTCCGGCGCACGCAAGCGTGCCCCACGCACAGCCACCATAAAGGGAAAGCCGAATGCTTAAACCGTTACGGCCTGTCAAAGCCGTGTCACTGATGAGCAGCGACAGGCCCAGACTAGAGCCGTGCCAGAGCACCCGCAACGGAAAATAGGCGGCAACAGTATCTTTGGGAAATGCCCTACAAGAAAGCGAAAAAATCTGATTTTTCGAGGCTAGTTGTAATCAATGAACTATGAACGATTCACCATCACATCAGGCAATAGAATTCCGTAACCTCTGCCACAATCTCTCCCTTCGCATCATAAAGCCTCGCCTCTGGCGTCATGGCCATGGAGCGGGCCTCGAGCACGTAGCGCTGCCCAGCCTTGAAATGCTCGTAGTCGATGGTCAGGTAGCATTGCCTTACCGTGGTACCTCCCATCAGGCTGATGCCACCGCCACCATTTACTTCGTAGTCGAACCTGACGACCAATTCATGGCTGCCGGGGCTGACCTCAAAGAAGCGCCCATCACGCAGGCGTTGTTTATCCAGGCGTTCGGCCAACAGCACACGGTCATTCGGGAATGGCGTCGAGAGATCGACCCAAGCCATCTGTGGGTTGGCAGTTGGCATCGGCGCCTGGCAACCCGCAAATGCAGCGATCGCCAACAACAGTGTCAACTTGCGCATTATTAGTTTCCCAAAGGCTCTCGGCTCAACAGACAGGATAACGCCGACAAGTGTTGAGTGTGCATGAAGGGACGACCGAAGCCCCCTCCTTCGCCTTCATGCTGATACTTGGTTCACGCAGCCCCTTCTCGTATGATCGCTGCAATCTGATCTGGAACGGATTTCGTGAAGTCGTTACCTGGAAATGCCCCAACTGCCCCGGCTACCCCCAAGGACGTGAAATGGAACGTGGGCGAGGCTGCCAACCAGCTCTCCTGGGACGACCTGCGGATCATCAAAACGCTCAGTGAGTGTGGCAATCGCGCTGCCACAGCCAAGAAGCTCGGCATCAACGTGTCCACCGTCTCCCGCAGGGTCTCCCAGGTTGAAAAAACACTTGGCGTAGCCTTGTTCGATCACCGCAAATCGGGCTATCTGCTCACCATCGAGGGCGCGGAATTGCGTGCCCTCGCCGAGCGCGTGGAGCTGGACATCGTCAGCGTGACGCGACGCGTTTCGCGCGCCGGCCAGGGGCCACTCGGAAAGCTTCGTATCACTACCAGCGACTCACTGCTGCTTTACTTCCTCACCCCCATCATCGCGGACTTCAAGGCCCTCAATGAAGGCATCACGATTGAGGTGCTGGTGGGCAACGAATCACTGAGCCTTGCGCGAGACGAATCGGATATAGCGGTTCGGGCGACCAGGAAACCCGCCGAAAGCCTGGTGGGCCGCAAACTGGCCACAATCGCCTGGGCTCCCTACGGCAGCAGCAACCACACATTGCCTACTCCTCTGTTCACTGAAGGCCAGGCATGGGTTTCCTATTCCGCAGCGCTACGCGGCCTCAAGGCAACGAGCTATGTCGAAGACAGGGTCGCTGCCGAGTGCATCTCGTACCGCACTGATTCGGTTGCTGCGGCAAGTGCTGCAATCGCGGCAGGCCTGGGAGTGGGTTTTTTGCCCTGCATGTTGGGTGATATCACGCCTGGGCTTGAACGCGTCGGCCCGGTGGTGCCGGAGCTGCAGGATGAGCTGTGGCTGCTGACGCACCAGGACATCCGTAAATCGTGGCGGGTCAAAGCATTCATGACGTTCTGTGCAGCTGCCGTTGCCAACCAGAAGCCGTTGATCGAGGGCCAACTGGTACTCCCGGTCACGTAGAGCGAAACCGGGAGTGCGGGTCACTCTGCGTGTGAGCCAAGTACCGCTTTGCAGGCGATTTCGATCAGCTGTGGGCGCTGGGCAAGCCTCGATACGCCGATGATGTTGCTGGCGCATTGAGGCCGTTCCGTGCCGTAGGCGGCCTTGCGCACCTTGCCGACCACGGCAAAGGCCGCGTCCATGTCCAGTACGTAGAGCGTCTCTTCCACGACATCTTCAAGCGTCGCTCCGTATAGCGCGAGCAGCTTGGCAATATTGTCGTAGGCGGCGCGCATCTGATCCCCCATCGAAGAGAAATCACAGGGCCTGCCGTCACGATCCAAGGGTGCCGGCGCGACCAGGTTCCCTTCTTCGTCATGATTGAACTGGCCCGATACGTAGATCTCACCCCCTACCCGCCGTGCCTGCGGATACCCGTAAGAACTCTCCCACGGGACGCCCCAATAGGCGGTTTGTTTGTTGAGTGGTTGTGAAGCTGCCATCGCTTTCTCCTGGCGTAAACCGGATCAGGTAGACCCGCGTTTGCGTGCGAATACTAGCAACAGGATGAACAAACGAAGGGCGCATTAATGCGCCTTTGAGAGCGCAAAAGTGCGCCACCGCTTCGCTCTGCGATTGGCTATCTTGTTCTCGGACTCAAGCAACGGGCATCACTGAGGACGTCATCCAGTGCCTCAGCACAGCCTGCAGAAAGCAGGCGCCGTGACTTGTGCGATGACCATCATCCAGCTGACAGGGAACACAAATGAACAATCCGAAAACTGAAGTACTGACCCCATTCAACAGCCAGCTGATCTTCATCGATCAGCAGCCACAGATGGCCTTCGGCGTCCAGAGCATCGACCGCCAGACGCTGAAGAACAACACCGTGGGCCTGGCCAAGGCAGCCAGGATTTTCAATGTGCCCACCACCATCACGACGGTCGAGACTGAAAGCTTCTCTGGGCACACCTACCCCGAGCTGCTCGCCGTCTTCCCCGACGCTCCGCTGCTGGAGCGAACCTCCATGAACTCCTGGGATGACCAGAAGGTGCGTGACGCGCTGAAGAAAAACGGGCGCAACAAGATCATCGTTTCCGGCCTGTGGACGGAGGTGTGCAACACCACCTTCGCGCTGTCGGCGATGAACGATGCCGGCTATGAAATCTACATGGTTGCCGACGCCTCCGGTGGCACCACCAAGGAAGCCCACGACTACGCCATGCAGCGCATGATTCAGGCAGGCGTGGTTCCGGTGACCTGGCAACAAGTGCTGCTGGAGTGGCAGCGCGACTGGAAAAACCGCGATACCTACGATGCCGTCATGGCACTGGTGAAAGAACACTCCGGCGCCTACGGCATGGGTGTCGACTATGCCTACACCATGGTGCACAAAGCACCAGAGCGCGTTCAGCACGGCCCAACCCTGGCCCCGGTTGCTGCCGCTGTCTGACCATTGCCAGCCCCTGCATCCAGGGGCTGTTCATTGACCCGCTGATGGGTACGCCGGCTGGCTGAGCCAGGCCATCGAATCGAGCGTTATCGTCTGTAGCCCGCCCGAGGCTGCAGTGGCCTGCTCTGCCCACTCGATACGTGCGTGCCCACTTCATTGATTAATGGATTTGTATGAACAGCGATCACTGCACTGTGCTGGCGACTGTCGCACTGAAAACGACCGGGCTCCTCAAGCCCTGGCAGGTCACGACTGCCAAGAGGTTGATGCTGGAGAACCTGGACACTGGCATAACTGTTACGGAACTCGCCCAAGCCTGCTCGCTGTCGCGTAGCCATTTCACACGAATGTTCAGGGATACCATGCACGTGCCCCCGCAGCAGTGGATGCGTGAACAACGGTTGCGCAAAAGCAAGGAACTACTGGGGGGCTCGGGAATGATGCTCGCTGAGATCGCACTGGAGTGCGGTTTCTGCGATCAGTCCCACTTTTGTCGCACATTCGTGAAGGCCGAGGGGATGTCGCCGCAGGCCTGGCAGCGACAAGCGTCCATTCAAACTGAGCCTTTGCTCAATCAAGGAGCACATCTGTACTCTTCCGACGCTACGGCACCAATCTACCTCTGAATAAATGCTGAGTATCACGAGCGGTTCAAGGTACCGCGCTAGCTTTGTCAGGCATCGACAGCCTGCTGCAGCCCTCCTCCCAGCGGCAATTCGTACGATTTCTTTACCGTGCGCACCACCAACGTCGAGGAATAAGTGCGAATCGGAATATCTCGGTAGGTGTCGAGAAACCGGTAGATATAGTCGGTGTACTCGGTGGCATCGCGAAACTTGGCAACCATCACGAAGTCGAACTCGCCCGTCATCAGGTAGCAGTCCTGAATCTCCGGGTGGCTGGCCAGGATGTGCTGCATCTTGCGGTCGATGTCGTTGCTGTCGCGGTCCAGCTTCACCAAAAAGAAGGCAGTCACCTGAATGCCAAGCTTGCGCTCGTCCAGTATCGCGACCTTGGCCTTGATGATGCCTGCGCTCTCCAGGCGCCTGATACGCCGGTAGCAACTGGTGGAAGACAGCCCAACGCTGTCGCTGAGCAACTCCAGATTCTGGCTGCAATCCTTTTGCAGCTTTCCCAGAATCTTCAGATCCATGGCGTCTGTCATTTTTCACGTGTCTTCCCTGAAAAACTGCAATGAATCCGCCGCAAGGACGCGCCAATTTGCACGATTCCCTGCGCGCCAGCTCTTTACCATCAACTGAGCTTAGCAGCCCGGCCGAATATGGCCTGCGGGGCGCATGAGAGGGACCTTATGATCATCGCGAAACCGACATGGACCGCGGACATCCACGGCCTTTTTACCGCTCCCTACTGGATTCCTGCTGCGCAGCGCGCGGCCGTGGCAGCCTCCTGGACCGGGTGCATGAACGCCTATTTCGTCTACCTGGACGACCCGGACTCGGTCAAAACCTGGTCAGAAACCATCTACCAGCACCTGGCCTCGCGCAACATGCCGCTGACCCTCGACCAGCAACAGTTCTGGCCGATCGATGCGCTGGAAACCTTCAGGTTGTGGGTCAACCAGGGCTGGCGCCTGAACGCCGATTCTCCCTTCGACCTGGCCGAACGCATCCCACCACCGGACCTGCCCCAATCGGTCAGGCGGGTGAGAAAGGACATCCGCGCCCTGACCCTTGAGGAACTGAACCTGTACCGCGCCCGCCTGGACGATGTAATGCAGGTGGGCGACCCCGACAGTGGTTCGCCCTGGCAACGTTACGCCTACATCCACACCAACTGGTGCCTGCATTATCAGGAGGCGTTTGCCCTCTGGCACCGGGCCTACCTGTTGTATCTGGAACAACTGATCGACTGTGCCATTCCCTATTGGGACTGGATGGCCGAAGACGCCAGCGTCGACGGCAGCCCACAGGCCGGCCTGCCCCAGGCTTTTCTCGATGAAACCTATGTGCACCCGCACACCGGCGAAACCCGGCCCAACCCCTTGCGCTACGCGGCCGCCAAGGATGGTTGTTCGAAAGTGTGCGCCAGCGGTGCGGTCAAAGGGGTGGACTGCCGGTATGTGCAGCGCGACCGGTTGTTCTACACCCACGGTGACGACTCGCGTTCGGAGCGCACCCGTTTGTTCGGCATGAGCCGGATTTTCCAGCAACAGGTGGTAGATGCCCTGAAGTTCACCACCTTCAGCCAACCACAGGGTGTGCCCGGTTATCCGTGGGCCAACATCCCGGTGTTCGACCCGCCCCAGAAGGACAGCCTGTACCCCAATCGTGCCCTCAACTTCGACGGCCTGTACGAGCAACCCCACGACAACTATCACGGCTGGATCGGCGGCGACATGGCCGACAACGCCTACACCGCCTTCGACCCGGTGTTCTGCTCCTACCACGCCAACATCGACCGCATGCTCGAAGTCTGGATCAGAGCCAACCCCGGGGCGCAATTCACCACGCAGTGCCTGCTCCAGCCGTTCTCCGGTCACGATGCCACGCAGCTCACATTCACCAGCGCCGACGCCTGGCGCTACACCACCATCGGCGACATGGCCCAGGACAGCCGGCACATCGGCTACGACTACGGAGTGCCGGTGGCCCCACAGTTCGGTGCGCCCAAGGCGGCCACCGGCGCCTGCTGCAAGCACAGCGCAACAGCCGGGCCTGCCGCGGGCAACGCCGCAGGGCCCGGGCCGTGGGTGGTGTTCGATCATGTGCGCTGCACCCATGACACCTATCTGATCGATGTCTTTCTCGACCAGCCCGACGCTGCCACGCAGCACATCAGCGCCGACAACCCCCATTACGTGGGGCGCTTCAGCCGTATCGGCATGGGGCTGGTGGACGACAAGGGCCGATGCATCACCCACGGCGTGTCCCGCGCACTGAATGCGGCCCGCAACGCCGCTGCGCTGGGCCTTGCCCGCGGCGACGCGGTGCAGTTGTCGCTGGTGGTGACCCACCTCGACAGCGGCCGCGTGCTGACGCCTGACGAATACATGACCTTGCCCGGTTTCATCGCCCAACTGGTGTGGGACGACCCGCGCCAGACCCTCGCCGGCCCGCCCCCGGTCGCCGGCTGCTGCTCTGCTTCCACCTCACGCACATCAGGAGAACCGACATGAGCACGCCCTTCAAGCAGTTCACCTCTCCCGCCGGCCAAGCCCCCAAGGATTACAACAAGCTGGGCCTGGAAGACCAGTTGCCGCAGTTTGAAACCGACTGGAACAACAACCTCACCGGCTGGACCGAATCGTCGATCATCGGCAACCCCTGGTCGGGCCTGAACGACGCCCCCCGCTCGGGTTACTACAACCCGCTGGTGGAAGGTTTCGGCGACGTGACCGCCCCGGCGATCACCTGGGCGCCCTTCCCCAACCGGCTCTGGACGTTCTTCTACAACAACGGTGCGGCGGTCATTCCCCAGCTGGGTGGCAAGGCCATGACCCTGGACCAGGTGATGGAGTTGACCGACCACGGCCAGATCACCCTCGACAACACCCTCTACATGCTCTACGACCCCAACAAACAAGGTACCGTGCTGCAACTGCCGGCCAAGCGCTGCCCGAGCATCGACTGGAACGGCAAGTACACGGCGTTCTCGCCTTCCGGCCCGCGGGGCTGGCTCGACGAGTACTGCGAGTGGTCGATCGTACGCGATGCCAACGGCAACATGCGCAAGATCACCTTCACCTGCGAAAACCCCGCGTACTTCCTGACCATGTGGCGCATCGACCCGAACGCAGTACTGGGCCTGTACCGCGACTACATCGACCCGAACGTGCAACTCGAAGACCTGTACCTGCGCTACACCGTCGACTGCCCGACCGGCAAAGCCGGCGACCCGGTCATCGACCCCACCACCGGCAAGCCGGCCTATGACACCGTCAACAAATGGAACGCCGGAACGGCCTGTGTGCCCGGCCAGTACGGCGGTGCGATGCACCTGACCTCCGGCCCCAATACCCTCAGCGCCGAGGTGTACCTGGCCGCCGCCGCCACCATCCTGCGCCCGGTGAGCAGCAGCCAGAACGCCCAGTCGTTGATCTGCTGCGCGCAGTACGGGCAAAACTATCGCAACTCTGATCCGCACATCGGTTTCATGGCCAATACCACGGCGGTGAACAACCGACTGTCGCTGACCAACCCCATTGGCCTGTACTTGCAGCAGCCCACCGATTTCAGCGCCTGGAAGGGCCCGCAAGGCCAGGACGTGAGCCAGTACTGGCGCATCACGCGTGGTACGGCCAAGTCGGCTGCCAACGGTTCCGACCAGATCCTGCAGGCGGTGTTCGAGGTGCCGGAAAGCGCCGGCTTCTCGATCAATGACATCACCATCAACAACCAGAAGGTCAACTATGTGTGGGTCATCGCCCAACAACTGCTGGTCGGCCTGAGCGTCACCGTCAAGCCGCTCAGCGCCACGCCACAAGCATTCCCATGCGTGCAGGACCGGGTGGCCGGCCTGCAACCCTGGCCAGTGCAACTGCTGCCGCTGGACCTGTTCTACGGGCAATCCCCCACCGACCTGCCCGCCTGGCTTGCACCGGGTAGCAGCAACCAGTTCGTGCTGGTGGTGCAAGGTGCCGACCCGACTACCACGGCGCAGAATGCAAGGGTGCAATTCTCCAACCCCGGGGTGACGGCGCAGGTCACCCAGTACCTGCCCGACGCATCGGCCATTCCTGGCCAGACCAACTCGGGCGGCACCCAGGCCTACATTCTGACCATCACGGTCAGCCCCTCCGCAGCACCCGGCCTGGTGGCAGTGCGTGCCCTCAACCCGGGTGAAGACGTTAACGTGAGCGCGACAGACCACCCTTGGGAGTCTGGCCTGGCACTGGTGCCTGGCGCCTGAGCCACGCCACTTACGCCACTTACGCCCTTCTACCGCCGCACCTTCGGGTGCGGCTTCACAGCTTGCAAGGAGCGCAATGATGTCCAGGTCACGCTTGAGTCTTCTGTCGCTGCTGTGCGGCATTCTACTGTGCCTGTCGACCCCGCTACCCGCCACGGCGGCCACGCTGTCGGACGCCGATACCTGTGTACAGCAGCAATTGGTGTTCAACCCGGCCAGCGGGGGATTCCTGCCGGTCAACAACTTCAATGCCACCAGCCAGGCGTTCATGAACTGCTTTGGCTGGCAGTTGTTCATTGCCTTGAACTGGCCGGTGAACCCCGGTTGGCCAGCCACCGCCAGCCTGGCGGGTGAACCCGACATGCAAAGCACGCTGGCGCAGTTCGGGGTCCCCTCCGCACCGGGTCAACCCATGAGCGTGGCCCCGGTATGGGCCAGCTACAAGGACGCCAACGACATTTTCCTGCCCGGCGCACCCACGCCTACCGGCTGGGGCGTGCAAACCCTGGTGCCTTCCGGCTGCAGCACCCAGGGTAGCCTCGAGGCGCTCAAGGTGGGCGCACGCAAGTTCATGAACGCCACCTCCGAAGGCGCGATCAATGCCTTGCACGGTTTCCACCTGTCGACCGGGACACTTGCGTCCATTCCCGACCCGGTCATGGAGGCGTCCGGCGGCTGGCTGACGGACCAGGCGGGCAAGCTGGTGTTTTTCGAACGCAAGGTGGGCAAGGCCGAGTTCGACTACATCGTCGACAAGGGGCTCTACGATGCTGCCAACCAGTTGAAGGTCGCGCAAAACCTCGACGGCCAGACACCGGAGGGCCTGTCGCTGCCCATCGGCGAACCGATGCGCTCACTGCCGACCTCCCCAGTGCCACAGGAGCAACTGGGCGCGATCGAGCTCAAGGCCGCCTGGCGGGTGCTGACCGGCAAACCCGAGCTGTTCGGGCGCTACCTGACTACCGTCGCCTGGCTCAAACGCCCCGACACGCTGGAGTGCACCCAGGAGGTGGTGGGGCTGGTGGGCCTGCATATCATCAACAAGACCCAGGCTTCGCCCAACTTCATCTGGACCACCTTCGAGCAGGTGGACAACGTGCCCGAACCGGCCCAGGTCCCGCCGCAACAAACCCCGCCGAACGGGTTCGCCTTCAACAACCCTGACTGTGGCGACGGCCCCGAGTGCACACCGAACCAAGCCCGTATCCAGTGCAAGCAAACGCATCCCGACAAGGACTGCACCGATCTCTTCCCACGCGACCAGCCGGTACAGACCACCCGCGTACACCCCGTGCCCGGCGACCTGCAAGCCCTCAACAGCGCGGTACAAGCCAACTTCGCGCAGCACAGCCAAGGCAAGTCGGTGTTTCAGTACTACAAGCTGATCAACGTACTCTGGACCCTCGCCCCCAATCCGCCCAGCCCGGAACCGGGCGCCAACGCGCAAGTGCCGCTGTCGTACGGGCCGTTCATCAGCCAGGGCAACGTGCCGGTGGCCAACACCACCATGGAGACCTACGTGCAGGGTGATGACTGCAATCAGTGCCATCAGTACGCGACGATTGCCGGCAGCCCGTCATTGGCCTCGGATTTCTCTTTCCTGTTCAACAGTGCCGGCTCCGCCAGCAACAAAAGCCTGATCAAAAGCGTCAAAGCCTTCGAAACCCTCAAGGACCGCCCCTGAACCGTAAAAGGGGCGATCACCGATCGCCCCGAACAGGGATTCACAGATGGCGCTGCCCTTCAGGCACCTTCCTGTTCACACACCAAAATCTCGTACCCCTGAAATTCATGCGTTTAGTCAGCTAGCCAGATATTCCTTGCATACCGCGCGAACGGGCCTCGGTCATAACAGTACACACAGATCTTCCTGTGTCTGACCCGAGGTAAGCGATCATGGCAAACAATCAAGACAAAGGTGGCAACCAGGGCAATGCTGACACCAGCATGGGCAACAATACTGCCGGAGCTGGCCAGCAAGGCGGCCAAGGTTCGGGGGGGCGGATGCCCGGTCAGCAGCAAGGTGGCAGCCAATCCGGCCAAAAACCTGAGGACAAGATGAACAAGGACTGGGAACGTTCCCGTGATACGGGCAGCCAGGGCGGCCAGGGTACAACCGACAAGCAGAACCAGAACATGCAAGACAAGGACCGCATGGGTGGTCAGCAAAACCAGGCAGATGATCAGCAGAAGTGGGATAAAGAGCGCTGATAATCAGCAGCTGGCATCAGGGTGATTGCTGCCCTGATGCCACCTCCATGGTCCGGGAGGGGCATGATGAACAACGCCCGAGAACGACACTCGACTGTCATTTGCCTGCAAGCAGGACGCATCCTTTTCGTGCGCAAGCAAGGCGCTGAATGGGCGTTGCCAGGCGGGAAAATTGACCCAGGCGAGCATCACCTGGATACAGCGCAGCGCGAGCTGATGGAGGAAACTTGCCTACCCTTCAATGGTGCTCGATTCCTCAACCATTACGTGCTCGCAGGTGAGGAGCACTACCTCTATCAGCTGCCTGTGGAAGCGGGAGCAAAGCCTGCTGCAGATCACGAGATAGTCGAGTGCCGCTGGTTCACTGCCCCAGAGCTTCACGAAGTTCGGGTCAAGCCGTCCAACATCGAGTTGCTTGAACGAGAGCACCTGCTTCCTGTGTAGTGGATCAGAGCAAGAAAGCGCACATCCACCGGGCTGCGTGCGTTGTCATTCAACCAATACGACCCGCCGGGCATCTCTTCGCACGGCTTGAGGCGGGACACCAAAACCACGAATGAACACCTCCCGCATGTGCCGACGGTCCCTGAACCCGGTTTCCTTCGCCACCACATCCAGGCTGTGGCGACTCTGCTCGATCATCAGGCGGGCAGCCTCAAGACGCAGGCTTTCCACAGCCTTGGCGGGTGACTGACCTGTCTCGGCAGTGAAAACGCGGGTAAATTGTCGGGGGCTCAAATGCACGGACTCGGCGAGCTCTTCGACACTCAATGGACGGCTCAAATGCTTGCGCGCGTAATCCAGGGCGCTTTGTATCCGATCAGACTTCGGCGAAAGCGCCAGCAACTCGGAATGCTGCGATTGCCCTCCGGAGCGGCGCTGATGCATCACCAGCTTGCGTGCCACTGACCTGGCCATCTCGGTTCCCAGGTCTTTTTCCACCATACCCAGTGCCATGTCCAGGGCGGCGGTCATCCCGGCGGACGTCCAGATCTGCCCGTCCACAATGAAGATTCGGTCTTCTTCCACTTCGATCTTCGGGTGCAGTTCCCGC
Organism: Pseudomonas sp. C5pp; assembly: GCF_000814065.1. Lineage (NCBI taxonomy): Bacteria > Pseudomonadati > Pseudomonadota > Gammaproteobacteria > Pseudomonadales > Pseudomonadaceae > Pseudomonas > Pseudomonas sp. C5pp. The sequence goes on from NZ_JWLN01000010.1 coordinate 64,217, forward strand.
AACTTTTTCGCATAGGCCCAATGTGTCGTGGCCCGCCGGTTGTCCAGCACGCCTGCCTGGGCCAACACGAAACAGCCGGTGCACAGACCGGCAGTGCGTCGAGCGCCATCGACAAAGCCTCTGACGCTTGCCAGCACTTCCTCGCCTGGCGGAGTCAGCGGCGTCAGGGTTCCCGTGATCATCCAGGTATCAGCCAGACCAGGAGCGCCCAACGGCAGCGTGTCCATGTACATGCCCAGGGAAGAACGCACCGTGCCGCCGCCGATGGAAAAATTCTGGATCTTGTAAACCGTTTCGCCCGCGACAATGTTCGCGAACTCGAACACGGCCTGCGTCGCCAGCGACATGATCTGGAAACCTTCGGTGATGAGATAGCCGACCCGGTGCATGGTTGGAGCTCCACATTGGATGTCCTGAAAACGTACCATATGTGTCGTTTAAGACAAAGGCGACCTTCTGCATCATGGGCTCCACATCCAACAACGGAGCATGACCATGAAGCAGCAATTCAAAGGCACTGCCCTCATCACTGGCGCCTCTACCGGCATCGGTTCGATCTACGCAGAACGCTTGGCGCGTCGGGGTTACGACCTGGTGCTGGTGGCCCGCAACCGGGAGCGCCTCAATACGTTGGCCAGCCGGCTGACTACGGAAACCCGGCAGAACGTGGAGGTGTTTCCGGCAGACCTGGCAAACACGGATGACCTGGCCAAGGTAGAACGCAAATTGCGCGAGGACGCCAGTATCAGCCTGTTGGTGAACAACGCAGGCATAGGCACCCACACCAGCCTGCTGGAAAGTGATGTCGAGCGCATGGCTGAAATGATCACCCTCAACGTCACCGCCCTCACCCGCCTCACCTACGCGGCCATCCCCGGATTTGTCGCCCGTGCACAAGGCGCCGTGATCAACATCTCGTCCGTTGTCAGCCTGGCGCCGGAGCTGCTCAATGGTGTGTACGGGGGCAGCAAGGCGTATGTCACCGCCTTTACCCAGTCCCTGCACAAAGAGCTTGCGGACAAAGGCATAAGGATCCAGGCAGTGCTGCCAGGAGCCACCGCCACCGACTTCTGGCAGATCGGCGGCTTGCCGGTCGAAAACCTCGATCCGGGCATCGTGATGTCAGCCCAGGACCTGGTGGACGGTGCCCTGCAGGACTTTGACGACGAGGTACTGATCTCTATCCCCTCGATGCATGACCTGAAGTCCTTCGAACGCTACGAGGCCAGCCGGCAAGCCCTGTTCGGCCAGTTGTCCAGCAATCAGCTTGCCCCTCGCTACAACGCCAACTGAACAATGCAAGGAGACGGATCATGAAACTTAGCGCAAACACCATTTTCATTACCGGCGGTACCTCAGGCATCGGCCGCGCCCTGGCCGAGGCATTCCACCAACGTGGCAATAAAGTGATCGTTGCGGGGCGCCGTCAGGCACTGTTGGATGAAATCGCCCAGGCCAACCCGGGGATCGATACAGTGCGCCTGGACATCAATGATCCGCAGCAGATCAAGGAGGTGGCCCAGGATGTGATCCGCCGCCATCCTGCATTGAACGTGATCATCAACAATGCCGGCGTCATGCCGTTCGACAATCCGGCTTCCGGGGACCTCGACGACGAACAAGCAGTGAGCTTGCTGCAGACCAACCTGCTCGGCCCGGTGCGCGTCAGCGCAGCCTTCGTCGAGCACCTCAAGCGCCAACCGGATGCTTGCATCATCAACAACAGTTCGGTTCTGGCCTACCTGCCGCTGGCGGCCACCGCTTTGTATTCGGCGACCAAGGCTGCCATCCACTCCTACTCACTGTCGCAGCGGTTCAGCCTGCGTGACACCAGCGTCAAGGTACTGGAAATTGCGCCACCTTGGGTGGACACCGATCTGATTCACAAGAGCGGTGATGAGCGTGCCATGCCGCTGGATGATTTTATCCAGGAAACCTTGGTCAAGCTCGAATCCGCAACCACGGAAGTCCTGGTGGATCGTGTCGTCCCGCTGCGAGCCAACCAGGGCCTGAACGAACACGAACTGATTCACCAGTTCAACCTGGCGCTGGTTGAGAACCCGATCCCTGTTGCCTGAACCCAATTCCCGAATCCCGACAACGTTGCGCAGTCTGTTGGCAACGTTCCACCACAAGGCTGCCGATTGCTGCCGCCCGGTCCAAGGGAGCCCTTTCAACCCGGGCGGCAGCTAGCCGATTTTCAGCGAAACGCGGAAAGTGTTCCGGCAATAGCCCGGTTTTTCAGGGGGGCCGACACGATTAGCCTGTTACCACTGTTTACCTGAAAGGTCACATCCCAATGAAAGCAATCGTCTACGACACCCCCGGCCTCCCGATCCAGGATTCCCGATCGTTGTACGAGCACGAACTGCCCAAACCCACGCCCGGCGCCAGGGACCTGTTGGTGGAAGTCAAAGCTATCGCAGTAAACCCGGTCGATACCAAGGTCAGAGCCAGCCGCGGCGGCGCCCATCCCCAGGTGTTGGGATGGGATGCCGTGGGCGTCGTTCGCGAGGTCGGCGCCGAGGTGTCGTTGTTCCAGCCTGGCGACGAAGTGTTCTACGCCGGCGCGATCGACCGCCCGGGCACTTACAGCGAGTTTCACCTGGTCGACGAACGCATCGTCGGGCACAAGCCTCGTACTCTGGACAATGCCAGTGCCGCAGCCTTGCCGCTGACGTCCATCACCGCCTGGGAGCTGCTGTTCGACCGCCTGGGTGTTGAGGAAAATGGCGGCGCTGGCAAGAGCCTGCTGATCATCGGTGCCGGCGGCGGGGTTGGTTCGATCCTGGTACAGCTTGCACGCAAGCGTACCCAGCTCAAGGTGATCGGTACCGCGTCGCGGCCTGAAACCCAGGCCTGGGTCAGCGAACTCGGGGCACATCACGTCATCGACCATTCGGCATCCTTTGCCCTGCAACTGGAGCAACTCCAGCTCAACCCAGTGGATTACGTGATCAGCCTGACTCACACCGATGCGTACCTCGCGCAGATCGTCGAAGTCCTGCGCCCACAGGGCAAGCTCGCGCTGATCGATGACCCTGAGCATCTTGATGTCGTGCCGTTCAAGCGCAAATCGCTGTCGGTGCACTGGGAGCTCATGTTCACACGCTCGCTGTACCAGACCGAGGACATGATCAAGCAGCACCATCTGCTGGAAAAAGTCTCGACGCTGGTCGACGAAGGGGTCATCAAGACCACCGTTGGCGAGCACTTCGGCAGCATCAATGCCAGCAACCTCAAACGCGCCCATGCCCTGATCGAAAGCGGCAAGGCAAAAGGCAAGATTGTCCTGGAAGGCTTCTGAGCATTCATCCAGTCAAGGTAACCAAGGCGGGGCCATGAGCCCCGTCAGCTTATCCATCAGCAGCGATGAGCTGCTCGAAACGCTCCGCCAGAAACGCTCTGAGCACCTGCACAGCAGGTGTGAGCGAGGTTCGATGAGCGCACACCAGTTGCAACGGCGCAGGTTGGCCGTAATCCCGAGGAAACAACTCGACCAGCCGCCCAGCGCGTATGTCCGCCAGAACGTCCAGCCTGGATTTGTAAACGATCCCCAATCCTTCAACACCCCAGCGCCGAACGACATCGGCGTCATCGCTCAAGCGGTCGCCTGTAACCTGGACGGTCTTGATTCCATCGGGCAAATGGAAGCTCCATCGCTCGTAAGTCTGCTCGCCCATCACATAGCGCAGGCAATTATGCCTGCCCAGGTCTTCCAGAGCGTCTGGCGCCCCATGTCGTGACAAGTATTGAGGTGAGGCGCAGACCGTTCTGCGATTCCCTGGGGCGAGCATCAGTGCAACGAGGCTGGAGTCTGCCAGTTGCCCATACCTGATACTCGCATCCAGTTGCTGGCCGACAAGGTCGGCCACCTGATCGCTGACCCGCAGTTGCAGCGTCACCTTGGGGTACAACCGCTGGAAATCGTCGAGCCAGGGCAGCAGCAGATTCCTGCCAATATCCGAAGGGATGGACAGGCGAAGTGTACCCGCGATCTCATCTCGCCCTTCGGTCAGCGCCACCTCACCGGCGTCCAGTGCGTCCAAGGCCTGACGGGCATGGGGCAGATATCGCTCGCCATCATCCGAGAGCCGCAAACGCCTCGTGGAGCGCACGAACAACCTGGCACCCAGGCTGCTTTCCAGTCGCTGGACAGCCCCGCTGGCCAAGGCCGGTGAAATATCCAACAACCTGGCCGCTGCCGAGAAGCTGCCGGCAAAGGCTGTTGTGACGAAGACCTGAAGATCATCAAACCGAACTGTTTTCTTCACTGTGGCGAATTCTTGACCTGGCGCGTGGGCCAAAGCGTAGCGACATTGCGCAGCCATTCCCAGCCTGGGTCTACAACATTCGTGATGAGCCGCCAGCCCTCTGCGCAGGCAGAGGGGCCGGCGACGCACATCCCACGGGATCAGGAATTGAAGCCCAACCCTGAGGAAAGGTCGGAGTTTCCGGGCTTGCGCTCTGCCTGTGTAGACGCTTTACCACCCACCTGATCGAACGACTCTTCGACCGACGCCTTCACCTCGCGGCCCTTGGCCTTGAGTGTGTCGGTCAAACGATCACTGCTGGCGCCCATCAGCTGGTCTTCCTTGCGGGTAGTGGGTAATGCGGCCCCCAATGCCGCACCCAGCGCTATGCCCAAAGCGGCCAATACCAGAGGTTGCTCCTGAAGCAGGTGATCGAACTGGCCCTTCAGTGCCGTGGCCTGATCTGCGGCCTTATGTGCCGAATGGCGCAAGGTATCCGCCGAAGCCCCCACGGAGTCGCGGGCGCCGCTGCCAAGGTCGCTGGCCCGATCGCGCATGTCATGGGCTTTCATGCGCACCTTCTGGCTGGCGTCGTGCACTGCCTCCCCCGCCTGCGCGAAAGCGCCCTTCACCGTGTCCACCGCGTCGCCGAGCTTTTCGCCCAACCCAGGCCCGTGGTGCGCAGGCCCGGGGTTGAAGGGGCGGTTCTGGTTCAGGCCCAGCCAGGCCAGGCCCAATACCGTCAGGGTTGCGGGTACGGGGTTGTTCTTGAGGGTGGTGCCAAGGTTCTCGAAGAACTCGCCGCCATTGCCCTTGGCATAGGCCAGGACCCGGTCGACCATCTGGCCCGGGCTCAGGCGCTGTTCGAGGGCGTCCACCAGATCGCTGATGTGCTCGCGCTTGGCGTTGATTTCCTGCTCGAGCAAGTCCGGGTCTTTGTGCGCTTCATGTTCGAAGGAAGTGGTCATGGCAGTTTCCTCTTCAGCGTGTCCTTGTCCTGCTGCATGGCATGCAAGGTGCGATCAGGGGCCAGATGCGTGGGTTCGAACCGTTTCTTGCCCGACTGCAACATGATGAACCCGATTACCAAGGTGACCGCGCCCACGATCAGGGCTGCCAGCCAGGGTTCGAGCACCATCGCCAAGGCGTAGACTGCCGCCAGCAACAGGATGACGAAGCCCGCCAGCATCACGATCGCACCCGCTGCCACCGCAGCCGTGCCGGCCTTGAGGGTGGCGAGGTTCTGCTGCAGCTCTGCCTTGGCCAGCGCCAGCTCCTTGGTGAACAGGTCTGGTACTTCCCGCATCAGCTGGCGCAACAAACCGCCAACACCGACGGCGTCGTCTTCCGCCGTATGCAAGCTCGGGGTGGTATGCAAGGGTTCTTTGTTCATCATTCACCTCCTTTGAGTGGATCGCGTTCGAACGGGCTGCCACTGACCGGCGTGCCTGCACCAGGGCCGACTGGGTCGACTGGGGTGAAAGGTTCACGGGTGGATACGTCGCTACCACGATCAGGCACTGGCTGCGCGGGGTGGGACTGTTGCCAATCACCGGACGACGTAGGGGTGGTGGACTCATGGCTGGTGCTGGCTCGCATGAAACGCGATACGGCAAACCCGATGGCGACGCTACCGGCCAGGAATAGCGCCGGGTTGCTCCTGGCCAACTGAGCACCACGCTGCAGCAGGCTTTCGGCACTTTCATGGCGTACCTGTTCGGCAAACTCACCCACGCACTCTGCTGCCTGGTTCAGGTACTGCGACAGCCCGAGACTCTCCTTGCCTTGCAGTGCAGCTGCCGCCGAACGCGCACCTTCCTCGAGCGAATCAAGCTGATCGGCTGCGTTATCGCGGTAATGTTCGAACTGCTCGCTGCCTTTGTGCCTGGCCTCGCCAAGCAGCGCACCGGCGTCATCGATAAAGGCATGCTCCTGGGTGCTACCGGGTGGAGATGTCGAACTTTGATTGGTCTTGTCCATCGTTTCGCCCTCGAAGCTGAATGTTGGGTGAGTGCCACTTTTATTGGGGCATTCATTCGAGGGACGCAGGTGAGGCGGCAGGAGTTCAGCGTTTGTGATCTATGACATTTGTCCGGAGGACCAAAGAAAATAGCGCAATCAATCTTGGTTGCTGGTACCGGAGCAAAGGCTTTGCATGTGGCGGTAATCAGCGTTGACAACCATCGCAGCACCGCCTTGTAACGGGGTGCGGCTGTGCTGCTCACGCCAGCTGGATGAAGACCGCGTAGATACCGAGAATCATCCAGAAGACCAGGAATATCCAAGGCGTACGCAGCGAAAACAACAACGACTTGCGGTGCCCGGCCTCTGAAATTTCCGCCTCACTGAACAATGGCGATTCGTCATACGCCAGCCCCATCAACGGCTCGCTGCGCAGCAGGTGGCTCTGTTTCACTTGCCAATGCTCGATGATCTTGTAGGCCGCGCGAATACCCGGCCAGGCATTGAGTGAACTCAATACGCCCAGCAAGGCAAGAAACGGCGGAACCACCAGCGTGAACATCTCGCCCCAGCTCTGGTTGAGGTTACCCATCGACGATACGAAGGCGATCACCAGAAACGACTGCGCGGCAAGATAGGCGTCTGTGCGGTTGGCGAGGATGCTGGTCTCGTACTGGATTTCACAGCGGTAGAAATCCAGGCGCTCTTTCGGCGAACCGAACATGCGGGCGTTCTGCTCACTGATTTCGTGTTCAGGGGTGGCGGGAGTGATGATTCGCGGCACGTGCTGGCTCCTGAAAGAAAGTGAGGATGATCGTGTCTCGAAACTTGAGAAGCGAACCCATGAGCGCAAGCCTGCCTGAAGATTTCAGGCAGGGCTTGCGCACAACAAGCTTCAGGTATTGCCGGTACCGCTATTGGAGAACTTCTTTACATCAATGGTCGGTGCGACGAACTCCGGCCCGTCGCCCGATACCCGCCAGCGCACATTGTTGATGCCGTAGCGCTCAGCCATCGGCCGGCTGACCTTCTTGATCTTGTGCTGGCCGAACCGTGGAATGATACCCACGCCGGCATCGCAACTTGCCCAGTGCCAGGCTTCGGCGTTGTCCATACGCTCGAGCCGGATGATGAAGGTGCGAAATTCCCCATGTAGCTCGTACTCGATCACATACAACTGCTGTCCAGCCATTGCACTCTCCTTCACCAATTCAGACTAATGGAGCGAGCAACGTGTAAAAAGATTCATTAATTTTGACTGGTTGGTCATCGCTCTTTTCCATCGCCATGCTTCCATCACTTCCTCAGCGCAAATGCCGCTCCAGAGCCAGTGCATTGGCTATCGCAGCACCGGAGGCGGTGTTGTCGAAAATGCACCAGGTGGGCACGCCGGCGGCAAGGCTGTGCTGCAAGCGTTCAGCCAGACGCTGCAGATATTCGTCGGGATACTCGCTGTGGTAGATCCTCGGTTCACCATGCAGGCGCCAGTAGACCAGCCCCGGCCAACCTCCCGGTTGCGCATCGGTAACGAAGCGCGACGGGCTCGCGGCAACCTGGGCGATACGCAAATCGACCAGCATCGGCTGCGCCGATTGCCAGCTGGCGTGCCTGGGCTCCAGCGCTACCGGCCCGTCATACCGTTGCCGCAGGCTTTCGAAGAAACGTCGCGCATGCTGGGGGTCATGGCCAAGCGATGGCGGCAGTTGTACCAGCAGGCAACCCAGGCGGTCGCCCAACTGCCCGCATTGAGCAAGAAACCTGTCCAGCGCCTCCTCGCACCCGCAGAGCCGCTGCTCATGGCTGATGGCCTTTGGCACCTTCACCGCAAAGCGGAAATGCTCTGGTACGGACGCAGCCCAACGGGCGTAGGTTTCGGGGCGATGGGGTCGGTAGAAGGAGCTGTTGATTTCCACCGCATTGAAGCGGCTGGCGTAGCGTTGCAGGTGGCTGCCGGGCTGCGCAAATGCCTCGACGTAACGGCTCGACAGGCTCCAGCCAGCGCAACCCAGATGAATCATTCAACTACCTGCTGGTTCGCCACGCAACGCCTCGCCCTCACCCGCGACGCGCCGGGCATACCCAACACCCCACAGCAGCGCCCGCCTCATGGTTTCCCCTGCGCGCTGGTCGTAGATCCGTTCGTATAGCACCGAACCGTCGGTGCGATAGACACCAATGAACAACTGCGTGGCGCCTGTGCGTGACAAGCGCGTCTGCACTTCCAGGCAAGTGCCGGTGCCCAGCGTTTCCTCATGGATTTGATGGTGCAGGATCGGGTCGCACCACTTTCTATAGGTTTCACCTCTTCTTTTCATCTGCCAGCCCTCACCTTTTCATGGCTGCTGATAATGCCCCGGCGATGTGCCTGGCTCATGGTCGTGCTCCAGACGCTGCACCTGCACGTCAGTGAAAGATGACGCTTCGTTGCGGTGCATGCCTTGCAGGTAATCGCGCGCCGCTTCGCGGCTCAGATCCTCCTGGTCGCTGCGCAACTCGCAGGTGCCGGGTTGGTTGTCGAGGATGTAGCTGATCAGGTACAGGTACTTGGCCATCGCTGTAACTCCTGCTGGCTGAGTGAAATCGGGCGACTCAGCTCGATTGATCCCGGCTTGAGTGCAGCCGTTCAGCAGCGACGACGACCGGCTCAGGCACTCAGCGCCAGGCCGCCATCAGGACACCACGCGTGCCGTTGACCGGGTCTTGTGCGGGGGCGGGCACGGAAGCGATTCGCGCCAGCGCCTGCTGGTGCGCTGCGCTTTCTGGCCGCTGGATATCGTAGTTTTCCTGCCCCTTGGGATAGGCGCCGACCACCAGAAAATCATCGCTGCTCTCGACGCAGCGATGGCCAGTTCCTGCCGGCAGTACCAGTACGTCGCCGCATTTCACGCTTATGGTCTGCCCCGCTTCGCCGCCCAGCGTCACCCGCGCCCGGCCGCATGCGATGCCCAGAACTTCATGAGCATTGGGGTGAAAGTGATGGTAATCGAAGATCCCGCCGCGCCACAGCGGCACCCACTGGTGTGCGGTAAACAGCGCCTCGAAGGCACTGGCGCAGTCTTGCGACGGGTTGAGTTGCAAACGGTACAGCAATACCGGGAAACGGCTGTTCGGTGTTGCACCGTCGTCCTTGAAATACAAGGTCTGCACGGTGGCACCCGCAGTGTCTGTGGCATTCATGTCGAGCATCCTGATCCTGTTGTCCGTTCACTTGCGAACCCGATGGCTCATGCAAGGTTCCAGTCGGTAGACCAGTGCGCACACGCTTGAAACTTTCCCGATCCGAGCCAAGTCCAGACCCCTATCGGTCACAGGACGGGAGAAGGCAATGACCAGCACGGTAGGCGACTTTCTGGTGGAACGCTTGTATCAATGGGGGGTGCGGCGCATCTTCGGTTACCCCGGCGACGGCATCAACGGAGTATTCGGGGCGTTGAGCCGGGCCGAGGGCAAGATCCAGTTCATCCAGACACGCCACGAGGAAATGGCAGCCTTCATGGCCAGCGCCCATGCCAAGTTCACCGGCGAATTGGGCGTGTGCATTGCCACCTCCGGCCCCGGCGCTTCACATCTGCTTACCGGCCTGTATGACGCGCGCATGGATCACCAGCCGGTGCTGGCCATCGTCGGTCAGCAGGCGCGAGCAGCGCTTGGCGGGCATTACCAGCAGGAGCTGGACCTGCTGTCGATGTTCAAGGACGTCGCAGGTGCCTTCGTCCAGCAGGCTTCGACCCCGGAACAGGTGCGCCACTTGCTCGATCGCGCTGTACGTACCGCCGTCGGCGAACGCCGGGTCACCGCCATCATCCTGCCCAACGACCTGCAGGACCTGCCCTACCACGAACCACCGAAAGCCCATGGCACGGTGCATTCCGGCATCGGCTACAGCAGGCCCAGGGTGGTGCCTTTCGAGCAGGACCTGCAACGTGCCGCCGAGGTACTCAACGCCGGACGAAAAGTGGCGATCCTGGTCGGTGCCGGTGCACTGCAAGCCACCGAACAGGTGATCGCGGTAGCTGAAACGCTTGGTGCAGGCGTGGCCAAGGCGCTGCTGGGCAAGGCCGTAGTGCCAGACGACCTGCCCTGGGTCACCGGCGCCATCGGGCTGCTAGGTACCGAACCGAGTTATCGGTTGATGAGCGAATGCGACACCTTGCTAATGATCGGCTCTGGTTTCCCCTACGCCGAATTCCTGCCTGAGGAAGGCCAGGCCCGTGGCGTGCAGATCGATTTGCAGCCAGACATGCTCAGTCTGCGCTACCCCATGGAGGTCAACCTGGTCGGCGACGCCAGCGAAACGCTGCGGGCACTGCTGCCATTGCTCGAACACAAGACCGAGCGCCGTTGGCGCAACAAGGTCGAAGGCTGGCGCGCAGACTGGGACAAGACCCTGCAGAAACGCGCCTTGGTCAAGGCCGACCCGATCAACCCCCAGCGCGTGGTGCACGAACTCTCCCCTCGCCTGCCCGACCACGCCATCGTCACCAGCGACTCCGGGTCCTGCGCCAACTGGTTTGCCCGCGACCTGCAGATACGCCAGGGCATGCAGTGCTCGTTGTCCGGCGGCCTGGCCAGCATGGGCGCGGCGGTACCCTATGCCATCGCCGCCAAGTTCGCCCATCCGCAGCGCAGCGTGGTGGCATTGGTGGGTGACGGGGCGATGCAGATGAACAATCTGGCCGAGCTGATCACCGTCGCCAAGTACTGGCGCCAGTGGGAAAACCCCCAGTGGATCTGCGCGGTGTTCAACAACGAAGACCTCAACCAGGTGACCTGGGAACAACGGGTAATGGAGGGCGACCCCAAGTTCGAGGCCTCACAGGCGATTCCTGATGTTCCCTACCATCTGTTCGCCATCTCCATCGGCTTGCAAGGCATCTATGTGGAACGCGAAGAAGACATTGCTGGCGCCTGGGAGCGAGCCCTGGCGGCTGACCGACCGGTGTTGATCGAGTTCAAGACCGATCCGGACGTTCCTCCCTTGCCGCCGCACATCAAGCTTGAACAGGCAAAGAAGTTCGCCAGCAGCCTGATCAAGGGCGACCCGGACCAGGCTGGGGTCATCGTGCAGACGGCCAGGCAAGTTCTCGGTTCGGTATTGCCGGGCAAGAAATGATAGGTGGGCGGCACTGGCAGCAACAAGCCCCGCCGGCACCCGGCCAACTACACTCAGTCGACACACGTCTGCGCAGAGACAGCAATCATGCCTACGCAAACCGCAATCGTGTTCGCTGGCGGCGGCAGTCTGGGTGCGGTCCAGGTGGGGATGCTGCGGGCCCTCGTCGAAGCCGAAGTCCAGTTCGACATGGTGGTTGGCGCCTCGGTAGGCGCCATCAACGGTGCCTACTTTGCAGCGAGGCCCAACGCTCAGGGTGTCGAGACACTCGCCGAATTCTGGCGAGGCCTGAGCAGAACCGACATCTTCCCCCTGTCCTGGCTCGATACCTGCCGAGGCCTGCTCAAACGGCGTGGTTTCCTTCTGCAGCCAGCGGCCTTGCACCGATTGCTTGGCAAGGCGCTACCGATCCATCGCATCGAGGATGCGAAACTGCCCCTGCATATCGTCACCACCGACCTGCTAAGTGGTGCCGAGACAGTGCTGTGCAATGGCGAACTCGAGCAGGCGCTACTGGCCAGCGCCGCGATCCCGCTGGTGTTCCCTTGCGTGCAGATCGGCGGCCAGTTCCTGGTGGATGGCGGTGTGGCAAGCAACACGCCTATTTCGACAGCCGTAGCGCTGGGCGCCAGCAATGTCGTGGTAATCCCCACCGGGCTCAGCTGCGCCTTGACTCAACCGCCCCGCGGCCTTGTCGCCTTGGCCTTGCACACTGTCAACCTGATGAGCATGCGCCAGCTTGTGAGTGACATCGAACACTTCCGCACGCTCACCAGCCTGCATATCGTCCCGCCCTTGTGCCCGGTCGATGTCTCGGTATTCAACTTCGACCAGACCGAGTCATTGCTGGAGCGGGCCTATGAGCAGACGCTTCGGTGGCTGGACCACGGCGGGCTCGAACGGACCAAGGTGCCGGGTGCCCTGACCGTTCACTCGCATGCCCATGAGTATTGAATGATGTGGACAGTTCGGGGCCTTACGCATCTGCCCGGCGAAACACCAATACCCTTGAAACAGTGGTTTGGCATACGGCATCGTCCTGATTGAGCGTGATGCTCTCAAGGACAGCGAAGCCCCGGTCAGGCTTCGACTTCGACGCGGCAAGCTCCCTTATGGTTGTGGTCACTCGCAACAGGTCACCTGGTCGCACGGCCCTTGGCCAGCTGATTTCGCTGCCGGCGCCGATGAGCCCTCCAGCCACTGGAACACTCTCTACCAACAACCGCATCGTGACTGCGCAGGTATGCCAGCCGCTAGCAGCCAGCCCAGCAAAAAAGGTTTCCTGGGCAGCATCGGGGTCCGTATGGAATGGCTGGGGGTCGAACTCCGAGGCGAAACTCAGGATCCGCTCCTGGGTCATTTCATACGAGCCGCTCATGAAGGACTCACCTACTTGCAAGTCCTCGAAAAAGAGCCTTTCAGGTGCAGAAGCCATGAGTTACCTCCGGGGTATGCAGGCAGCAACGGCAAAGCGAACGTCTGGAACTGGCGCCAGTTTAGCCCTTCCCTACCTGCCTCCAAAAGCCACGCTCACGCTAGCGCTGCTCCCGTACGAACTCGATGAAGGCCCTCAACGCCGCAGGCACCTGGCGGCGGCTCGGGTAGTACAGATACAGCCCCGGGTAGTAGTGACACCAGTCCTCCAGCACCTGCTGCAAATGGCCACGCTCCAGGTGCTCCTTGGCCATGTCTTCGAACACGTAGGCCAGGCCGAGCCCTTGCAAGGCAGGCGCCAGCATCAGGCTGACGTCACCCAATACCAAGGGCCCCTGGACATCGACCTCCAGTTGCACACCCCCGCGCTCGAACTCCCATCGATAAAGTGCGCCACCAGGGAAGCGGTGCCCGATGCAAGGTAGTTGCTTCAAGTCTTGCGGGTGCTGTGGAACAGGATATCGATCAAAAAACGCGGGCGCCGCTACCACCACCGAACGAAGGTAAGGGCCGATGGGCAGCGAAACCATGTCCGCCTGGAGTCGCTCCCCCAGGCGCACGCCAGCGTCAAAGCCGGTGCCCACCATGTCCACCAGCGCATCGTCACTGACGATTTCCAGGCGTATATCCGGATACGCCAGCAGAAAGCGATTGGCCAGTGGCAGTAGCGCGAGCTCTACTGCGGCGCGCCCGGCAGTGATACGCAGGTTGCCTGACGGTTTGTCGCGGAAGTTGTTGAGGTCCTCCAGCGCGTCGGCGATGTCCCGAAAGGCCGGTTGCAGCCTCTGGTAAAGACGCTCCCCGGCCTCGGTAAGCGCCACACTGCGCGTGGTGCGGTTGAACAGGCGAACATCAAGACGGGTTTCCAGAGCCCGCAGCGCATGGCTCAGGGCCGAGGGCGTAAGGCCCAGCTCGACTGCCGCGCGGCTGAAGTTCAGGTGGCGGGCAATGTACAGGAACAGGGACAGGTCGGCGGTGCTGGTTGGCTTCATTACTGAAATCTACTCAAAGGCCTATGTAATATTCATGGGATTATCACAGCAATCCGCAGATTTTAAAGTTCGCTCAACTCATCGAGAAGGCCCGCATGGTGCAGGGTCGGATACAGGAGGAGTTGACATGCGTACCTGGCTCATTACTGGCGCTTCCCGCGGTTTCGGCACCCTGATCGCCCAACAGGCCCTGGCAGCGGGTGACGCCGTCATCGCAACGGCGCGTAACCCGGAAGACATCGAGGCTCGCCTTGGCCGGCACCCGAACCTGTTGGCCGTGCGCCTGGATGTGACCCGCGAAGAGGACGCCCATGCGGCGGTCGCTGCTGGCATCAAGCATTTCGGGCAAATCGACGTGCTGGTCAACAATGCCGGTTATGGCGTGCTCGGCGCGGTAGAAGAAACCAGCGCCAGCGAAACCGAACGGCTGTTCGCCACCAACGTTTTCGGGCTGCTCAACGTAACCCGCGCCGTACTGCCCCACATGCGTCGCCAACGCAGCGGCCACGTGATCAACATCTCGTCGCTCGGCGGCTACCAGGCCTACATGGGCTGGGGGGTGTACGGTTCGACCAAGTTCGCGGTCGAAGGCATCAGCGAAGCGATGCATCAGGAGCTGGCCCCCTTGGGGATCAAGGTGACCGTGGTCGAGCCGGGCTTCTTCCGTACCGACTTCCTGGATGACCAATCGCTGGTGAAGACAGCCTTGGAGCTGCCTGACTACGCAGCCACCGTCGGCGTCATGCGCCACCACGCCGAGGCGGCCAACCATGCCCAGCCCGGCAACCCTGCGAAGCTGGCCGAAGCCCTGCTGGCCCTGGCCAATGCAACAAACCCACCACTGCGCCTGGCGCTGGGCAGCGACGCCGTCGCGCGCATCGAGGCCAAGAACAGCGCGGTAGAGCAAGAGCTGGCCCAGTGGCGGGACCTGTCGCTCTCTACCGACTTTGCCGCGTAGCCGTCGCTGGCGTGCCAAACCTGAACCGGGGGCGCCGGTTCAGGTTGTCAGTGGCATTGAACAGCCGCCTCGACAATCAGCTGGACCAAGAGCGTAACCTGCACGCTCAAGGCAACGTTTGCAGGGTGAACCAGGCCAATGAAGCGGTCGACCTGGCGCCCACCAAATGACGAGCGATCGTAGCGCAGGCATCTTCCGAGTGATTGAAAGCGGGACTACCACGCTGAACGTGCTAGGCAATGCAATCGCACCACTGGTGATTGCCCGTTGGGAGGGGGTTCAGTTGAAGCCATCCCGGAGTGAGGCGCCCAGCGGAGGTTGATGGGCCTATTTAGTACCCGTTCTCATAGAACAACACATGAATCATTGATTTAGCAGGGCCCTGTGGGAGCGGGTTCACCCGCGAACACCGGCGAAGCCGGTGCCAAGCACCGCATTGGATTCTTCGCGGGTAAACCCGCTCCCACAGCGGTACGCGAAACACCCGCATGCTCAGTTTTCAGCGAGACAGCGCATGCCTTCAGTGCTCACGAACTAACGCAGCAAGGCCAACATGCTCGCAGCGTCGCTGCACTCGAACTTGCCGGGTGCTTCGACCGCAATGTGCCTGACCACCAAGTCGTCGACCAACATGGCATAGCGTTGCGAACGCCGACCCATGCCGCGTGCCGATAGGTCCTGGATCAGGCCCAGCGCCTCGCTGAATTCACCATTGCCATCGCCAATCATCCTGACCGCCTCGCCCACCTGCAGGCTCGCGCCCCAGGCATTCATGACGAATGCATCATTGACCGAAACACAGAGAATTTCGGCAACCCCGGCAGCGAACAGGTCCTGGGCCGCGGCCACGTAGCCCGGTACATGCCGCTGCGAACAGGTAGGCGTGAAGGCACCAGGCAAGCCGAAGATCACCACTTTTTTCTGCTTGCAGCGCTCGTGCAGGGAAAACGCGTTCGGGCCGATTGCACAGCCGCCCTCGCCGTTGCTGTACTGGTAAAGCGTTACGTCGGGCAGTGTATCGCCGGTCTTGATCATCGTTTTCTCCGTGGGGCGGTAAATGGCCTGGCATGATGCAGCATCCACCAAGGTGCGTACATACAGCGGTCTGGGCTGGAAAGCTGGATGTCAGCTACCACGACGCGCCTCAAGCCACTGGAACAACCCCATGCCAACCAGCATCGCAGCTACGAACAGCCAGGCCTGCCAGTACCCTGCAGGCAGCAGCACCAGGGCCGGCCCCGGGCAGATGCCCGCAAGCCCCCAGCCAATGCCGAATACCAGGCTGCCGCCGATAAGGCGGCGGTCCACATCACGTCGGCCAGGCAATTGCATCGCCCCACCCAGCAGGGCCGTTGGATGACCGCTCGCCCAGCGCATCGGTATCCATGCTGCGGCAATCGCCCCGATCATCACCAGCGCCAATGAAGGGTCCCATTGCCCGGCAATGTCGAGGAAACCGAGCACCTTGGCAGGGTCGGCCATGCCTGCAAGCAACAACCCCACGCCGAACAGCAGCCCGGCGATGAAACCACTGAACACTGGCATGTCAGGCCCCTTGTACGAGATGGCGGACCACATACACCGTGGCAAAACCGGTAGCCATGAAGCACAGCGTTGCCACCGCCGAACGGGGTGACAGGCGCGACAGGCCACAGACGCCGTGGCCGCTGGTACAACCGCTGCCGTAGCGCGTCCCCAGCCCTACCAGAAGGCCCGCCGCGATAAGTGTCCAGGATGCCGTGGTGAAACGGGCTGACGGCAGCGTGGCAAATATCCCCCAAAGCAACGGGGCTGCCAGCAGCCCCAAAAGAAAGGCAAGCTTTTCTCTGCGCCCTTCCCCGCCTCGCTGCAGCATCGAACCGAGCAAACCACTGATTCCTGCAATACGGCCATTCACCACGGCGAACAGCCCAGCCCCCAGCCCGATCAACACACCACCGGCCAGCGCGGACCATGGTGTAAAGGCCAGCCAATCAATTGCCATCGTATTTCTCCCGGAACAGGAACAAGAGAACAATTAACGGTTCAGTAAGAAAGTTGAAGAATATCACGACCCTATGCCGACAATTTCAATGAGATTAGCCAGCCTATTCAAAGTGCATGAAGCTGCATTTGTTTGATGCAGGTCAAATTCGCGACCAGATGGCTGCCTACACTGCAATCATCCAGGCATACCAAGGCCTCAAGGCACGTCGTATATATCCATAAAAGTGGAGTTCGCCATGCAAACGCAATTGAAGTTGGTTCTTGCTGTTGTTCTGGCCGGTAGTGCACTCATGGCGCATGCCGAAGACAAAAATCAGGCTGGCGACGCCTCCACCAGCGCCCCAGCCGCCAGTACAACTTCCGAGTCGCCCATGCACAAGGCGATGAGCGAGCAAATGCACAAGATGCAGGTTGCTCATGACAAAGCCGCAGCCGCGAAGACCCCTGCCGAGCGCCAGGCCGCCATGCGCGAGGGCATGAAGACAATGAAGGAGAGCATGGCCATGCTGCACCAGCAACATGCTGCGGGCTGCATGGGTTCGGGCATGGGAATGTCGGGAGCCAAGGGTGGCATGGGTATGGGCGACGGAATGATGGACATGATGATGAAGATGATGGATCAGCAGTCGTCGATGATGAATATGCCCATGAAGCAGTAACCAGTACTTGCTGTTGTTTCAGCACTGATCGCACTGCGGTCGATGGCGTGGTCGAAGCACGCCATCGATCTCGGCCACTATCTGACGCGTTGCATCCTCGATGGCCCCTTCATTACGGCACAATACCCAGCCGTGTTCCGCAACCGCACGCTCGAACGCCTCGGTACAGGCAACCTGCTCGTCCAGGCTATGGATCACCGTACTGCCCAGCCCGCGCGTCCGAGCCGCGGCTCTTGCCCATGAAGTATCGGGGGCCGTGACGACCCCGACATGCAAATCGGGCACTTGTACATTTCGCTCGAGGTTCAGGCGCAGGATCTCGTCGAACGCCACGCTGCGGCGAAATGCGGCATCAGACGGGTACCAGCGATCGATCAGGATGATGCTGCCCGCTGGCTGCCTGGGCAGCACGTTTCGGGAAATCCAGGCACGGCTTTCGGCGAAGCGCTCGCATACCCTCAACTCCAGGTCCCGGGAGGGGTTTCTGACCAGTTGATTGACAAGGGCCATGGTTTCCCCCCGGTAGGGGTCGCTTTTTTTCTCGCAAAGCCGGATCACTTTCTTGTTGTCAGCCCGCAAGGCCTTGGTAACCGCCTCCAGAAGCGTGGTCTTGCCGGTGCCCTTGGGCCCATCGATGGAAACAAACAGCGGGCGGGTCATTTTTCATTACCAGTCGAATCTGAAGATGCAGCGCTGGCCTGTGTGCCAGCCACGGTCTTTGTGGGAGCGGGCATGCCCGCGAAGCAGGCGACGCGGTGGATGGCACCGGCTATGCCGGTGTTCGCGGGTAAACCCGCTCCCACAGAATCCCTGCCAAGGCAACAAGTCATGTGCAGTCCCATGTGAGGGGGCATGCAGTTGGCTGGAATCAACCCAGCTGGGCCTGAAGAAACAGCGAAAAAAGCTCCGACTGCGATTTGATACCCAACTTGCTGTACATATGCTTGCGGTGCACTTTCACTGTCTCCACGGAGATTTCAAGCTTGCGCGCAATTTCTTTGCTGGAACACCCGCTCAGCATCAGCCGCCCCACCTCCAGCTCACGCCCGGTCAGCGGCGACTCCATCTGCTCGACCCTGTCCTCCATGCGGCTTTGCCAGTGCGGCGCAGGCTTGGTGGCCTCTTCCAGCAACTCCCGCTCGAACGTCATCCGCTGGCGCATCAGCGCAGTGACCCACGGCCGCAACAGTTCAAGCAGGGTGACCTGTTCGATGCTGAACCGGCGCTTGCTACCCAACGACAGGCACAGCGTGCGCTGCGCATCCAGCTGCACGTTGAACTGAATTTCATCGGCAACCACGTTAAGTCGGAAATAGCGCTGGTAGTAGTCCGTCTGCTCGAAACACTCAGGGGCCACATCCGACAGGCGTACCAGGCCAGTTCCCCCGGATTCTCGGCTGGCCACGTAGAAAGGGTCCAGCAGGTACAAGCCCTTCAGGTAGTCCTGGAACAGCGGGTCAGGGTTGCCGTCTGCACTGGGGCATTCGGCGAACACCTGCGGGCGCCCTGCGGAAAACAGCAGCGCAACCCAGCTGTCGCAGGCAACGTACTCGTTCAGCAACCGCACCAAGGCTGTCCAGAAGTGGTCCTTGTCGAGGGTTTCGATCAATTGGCCTACCGATCGGTGCCAGGCGATGTCGTGCAGCGTAAAATTCATCCTCTACCCCTGTTGGGTTACCACGTGGGCGTAATACCCCCCGCCATGATGACCACCCCATAATCCGGGCTAGCTTACGCTGAGCGAACCTGTACCGGGATCGTTTTTTACACCTCATGCCGCCAGGGCATGGCGGTCGAAGCTGTTAGTCGAGGATTGGAAATGAAGGTAGAGCTTGTCCAACTGGCCGGTCGCGATGGCGATACCGCGTACAACCTGCAGCGTACCATCGAGGCGATCGGCAACTGCGGCGCCGATACCGATCTGCTGGTCTTCCCGGAAACCCAGCTGATGGGCTTCCCAACCGAAGAAAACATCGGCCGCATCGCCGAGCCACTGGGTGGCCCGAGCATCACGGCAGTCCAACAGGCCGCACAAGCGCGGAATGTTGCCGTGGTCGTCGGGATGGCCGAAGCCGCAGACGACGGTCGTTTCTACAACACCACCGTGCTGGTCACGCCTGAAGGCGTAGCGCTCACCTATCGCAAAACCCACCTTTGGGCATCGGACTGCGGGGTTTTCACCCCAGGCGACCGTTTTGCGACAGCCCTGTTCAAAGGCATCCGTGTCGGCCTGCTGATCTGCTTTGACATCGAGTTCCCGGAAACCGCCCGTGCCCTGGGGCAGCTGGGCGCAGAACTGATCATCATCACCAATGGCAACATGGACCCGTACGGGCCCACCCACAGAACCGCCATCACCGCACGCGCCATGGAAAACCAGGCCTTTGCGGTCATGGTCAACCGCGTGGGTGATGGTGATGGCGGCCTGGTCTTCGCCGGCGGCAGTGCCGTCGTCGACCCGTACGGCCAGTTGCTGTGCGAAGCCGGCCGTGGCGAGTGCCGGATAACCGTCGAGCTGGCCATGGACCAACTGCAGCAGTCACGGCGCGATTACACCTACATCGCCCAGCGCCGCATCCAGCTGCCGGGTGAACAGGTCGAGCACGCCAACGGTCTTCGCGAACTGATCATCCCCTCCTGAAAATTCCACCCTTCCAGGCTCTATTACTGGAATGCAAGGCCGCCAGGGACGGCAGCGTGTTCGACTCTGAATAACAATCACAAGCTGGAGCAAGCAGTAATGGCCACACTCAAGCGAACGCTTTCGCTGGGCTCGGTGGTGCTTTTCGGCATCGCCTACATGACCCCCATCATCGTCCTGGGCACATTCGGTATCCTGGCCGAGACCACGGGAGGGAGGGTACCTGCAGCCTACCTCGCTGCAGCCATCGCCATGCTCTTTACCGCCTTGAGCTACGGCCACATGGCGCGCGCCTTCCCGGTCGCCGGGTCCGCCTATACCTATGTGCGCAAATCGATCAGCCCGCAGCTGGGCTTCATCACCGGTTGGGCGGTGTTGCTCGACTACCTGTTCCTGCCCATGGCGATCTGGCTCATTGGCGCGGCCTATCTGCACTCGGCGTTCCCGGGCGTGCCACAAGCCATTTGGGTGCTGGCATTCATCGGCATCACCACAACGATCAATGTGATCGGCCTGCGGCTGGCCAAGACCGTCAATGGCCTGTTGATGTTCATTCAGCTGCTGGTGCTGGCGGCGTTCGTTGCACTGGCTGTGCACTATGTCTGGGGCGACCCCACGGTACCGCTGTGGACACTCGAGCCGTTCTACAAGGAAGGTACCCAGTTGCCGCTGATCATGAGCGGTGCGGCGATTGCCTGCTATTCATTCCTGGGCTTCGACGCGGTCAGTACCCTGACTGAAGAAACCAGAGAACCACGCAAGAACATCCCGAAAGCCATCCTGCTGATCACCCTGATCGGTGGCGGGCTGTTCATCGCCTGCAGCTACTTCGTTCAGCTCGCTCACCCGTCCACCGACTTTGCCAACGCCGACGCGGCGGCTTATGAAATCGCCCAGAACATCGGTGGCGACATCTTCGTCAGCATCTTCCTGCTGGGGCTGATCGTCGGCCAGTTCACTTCTGGCCTGTCGGCGCAAGCCAGCGCCTCCCGGCTGCTGTATGCGATGGGGCGTGACGGAGTGCTGCCCAGGTCATTCTTCGGAAGGTTGAGCGAACGCTTCAGCACGCCGGTGCCCAGCATCATCCTGTGCGGGGTGGTCGCCCTGCTTGCCTTGCGCATGGACGTGACGACCTCCACCTCGTTCATCAACTTCGGTGCATTTCTCGCGTTCAGCCTGGTCAACCTGGCGGTGATCTTCCACTACTGGGTCGCCATGCAGCAGCGTGGTGCCAACGCGCTACTGATGTACCTCGCGTTCCCCCTGGTGGGCTTTGCATCCACGTTGTGGCTGATGGCAAGTCTTGATCACCTGGCGATCTACCTGGGGGCAGGCTGGCTCTGCCTCGGCGTGCTCTACCTGACGGTGATTACCCGTGGTTTCAAGCGCAAGCCCCCGGAGATGCACTTCGAGGAAGCCTGAGCTGTCCACTCAGGTCAGTAAGACGCTTTGAGTGATGTTCTGGATGGCACCGGCGGCGCCGGTGTTTGCGGTTGCGGATTCTGAGGCAGGTCGGATCGGCGCCAGCCTTGAGGTGGCGCCGATCCTGTCAGGCCTTACACCGCCAGCGCGCGCTCACGCAGCTCGCTGTTGAGGATGCGGTCGTTCTCGCTGTAATCGACCGGGCAGTCGATCACGTGCACGCCCGGGGTCTTGATGCAGTGCTCCAGCAGCGGCAGCAGGCCTTCGGCGCTTTCCACGCGGTGGCCGTTGGCACCGTAGGCTTCGGCGTATTTGACGAAGTCCGGGTTGCCGTAGTCCAGGCCGAAATCGGTGAAGCCCATGTTCGCCTGCTTCCAGCGGATCATGCCGTAGCCGTCGTCACGCAGGATCACCACGGTGATGTGCATGCCCAGGCGTACCGCAGTCTCCAGCTCCTGGCTGTTCATCATGAAGCCGCCGTCGCCGCAAACCGAGATCACCGGGCGGTCCGGGTGCACCAGGTGCGCGGCCATGGCCGATGGCAGGCCGGCACCCATGGTCGCCAGGGCGTTGTCCAGCAGCACGGTGTTCGGCTTGTGCGCCTTGTAGTTGCGGGCGAACCAGATCTTGTAGATGCCGTTGTCCAGGGCAACGATGCCTTCGGACGGCAGCACGCGACGGATGTCGGCGACCATGCGCTGCGGGTAGACCGGGAAGCGGTTGTCGTCAGCACCTTCGGCGATCTGTGCTTCGTTGGCTTCACGGATCGCCATCAGGCGGGTGAAGTCCCAGTGCGAAGTGTCGTTCAGCGCTTCGCTGATCTGCCATACGGCGTTGGCGATGTCGCCGATCACTTCAACCTGCGGGAAGTACACGGCATCGACTTCGGCGGAGCGGAAGTTGATGTGGATGACCTCGGTGCCGCCACGGACCATGAAGAACGGCGGCTTCTCGATCACGTCGTGGCCGATGTTGACGATCAGGTCGGCGGCTTCGACGGCGCGGTGCACGAAGTCACCCGACGACAGTGCGGCGTTGCCCAGGAAGCGCGGGTGGCGCTCGTCGACCACACCTTTGCCCATCTGGGTGGTGATGAACGGGATACCGGTCTTGTCGATCAGCTGCTTGAGGACCTTGGCGGTCATCTTGCGGTTGGCGCCGGCGCCGATCACCAGGATCGGGTTACGGGCGTTCAGCAGCTTTTGTACGGCGGCGTCGATCGCCACGTGCTCGGCCAACGGGCGGCGGTGCAGGCTTGGCGGGATCGGCAGTGCGTCGGTCTGCTCGGCGGCGATGTCTTCCGGCAGCTCCAGGTGCACGGCACCCGGCTTTTCTTCTTCAGCCAGGCGGAAGGCTTCGCGCATGCGCGAAGGGATGTTGTCGGCGGAGGCGAACTGGTGGGTGTACTTGGTGATGGGGTCCATCATGCCGCACACGTCGATGATCTGGAAACGGCCCTGCTTGGACTTCTTGATCGGCTTCTGGCCGGTGATCATCATCATCGGCATGCCGCCCAGGTAGGCGTAGGCGCTGGCGGTGACCAGGTTGGTGGCGCCAGGGCCGAGGGTCGACAGGCTGACGCCGGTCTTGCCGGTCAGGCGACCATAGGTGGCAGCCATGAAACCTGCGGACTGCTCGTGACGGGTAAGTACCAGCTTGATCTTCGACTTGCGCAGGGATTCGAGCAGGTCGAGGTTTTCCTCACCAGGAATGCCGAACACATACTCGACACCTTCGTTTTCCAGGCATTGCACAACGACATCGGCGGCCTTGGCCATTTGGGGTACTACCTCAAAATCTTTGTGGGATTGCAGATTTATTAAGCTGCGTGACTGAGATGTTGCAGGATGTCTCAGTGGCGCGCATCGTAGGCCCTCTGGTTAATAATAATAAATATATTGTTATGATGCTTGGCATCACAGTTTGTTATGAACGGTAACCCCCCTCAATGAACCTCAAGGCATTGCGCTGCTGCGTCGAGATCGTGCGCCAAGGCAGCTTCACCAAAGCCGCGCAGCACCTGCATATCGCCCAGCCGGCACTGAGCATGGCCGTTACCCGCCTGGAAGAAGAACTGGGCGTCACCCTGTTCAACCGCACCACGCGCAAAGTGATACTGACGGCCGAGGGCGAACGCTTCCTGCCACGTATCGCAGCGGCCCTGCGCGAAATGGATGTGGCGCGGCAAGAACTGCGTGACATGGCCGACCTGAAGCGCGGCGAAGTGCGCCTGGGTATCCCGCCGATGTTCGGCCTGCACTATGTGCCCGGCCTGATGAACGCCTTCCGCCAGCTGTACCCGGGTATTGGCATGACCGTGTTCGAAGGCAGTGCCGAGGACATTGGCCATCGCCTGGAACAACGGGAGATCGACCTGGCGCTGCTGGAGTCCCGGCGCGTGCCGCCCGACAAGGAATCGATCCTCTTGGGCAGCGATGAGATGCTGGCGTGCATGCACCCTGACCATCCCTATGCTGGCAAGGCCTTCCTCACAGCCGAGGATCTGCGCAATACCGACATGGTGGTGTTCGACCGCACCTTCGTGCAACGTCACCTGCTGGATGCGTTCTTTGCCGAACATGGCATCACCTACCGGGTAGCGCTGCAAAGCAACTTCGTATCGCTGGTGGTACAGGCCGCGCTGGACAACATGGGCGTGGCGACCCTGCTGCGCTCGGTGCAACAGCGCACACCGGGCATCGTCGGCGTACCTTTTCAGCCAGCGCAGCAGATGAGCTTCCGCTTGTGCTGGCGCTCGGGGGAATACCTGTCGCTGGCCAGCAAGCGCTTCATCGATTTTGCCGCGCAGACTCATTACCTGGAGCGCTGACTCCACCCTGCTCCGCTGCCACAGTCATTACGCAGATCTGCTGTGGGAGCGGGCGCGCCCGCGAACACCGGCGCAGCCGGTGCCATCCTCCGCGCTGGATTCTTCGCGGGCATGCCCGCTCCCACAGGTGCTGCTTATGCCGCAGGTTCAGGAAGCTGGCCAGCTTCCTCGACGTCACCAGCACGGATTGACTATGATCCCGCCTTGAACGTTTCAGCATGTTTCAACAAGGATCCAGATGTCAGTTCAGGAATTACCCCCTCTCCCTAGCAAAAGTACCGTCGCGAAGATGGAAGCCGCCATGGCGCTGGGCAGCTTTGCCATTGGCACCGGCGAGTTCGCCATCATGGGCCTGATGCCCGATATCGCCAGCAACCTGCAATTGAGCGAGCCCCAGGTGGGCCATGCCATCAGCGCTTATGCACTGGGCGTGATGGTCGGCGCCCCGACACTGGCGATCATCGGTGCCCGGCTGTTGCGCAAGCACATGCTGCTGTTGTTGATGGCGCTGTATGCGATAGGCAACCTGGCTACCGCCTTTGCCCCCTCGTTCGGAGGCCTGGTCGCCTTCCGCTTCATCAGCGGCCTGCCCCATGGCGCCTACTTCGGCATCGCGGCGGTAGTGGCGTCGAGCATGGTGGCCAAGGACCAGCGGGCGGGGGCCGTGGCCCGGGTGATGATGGGGCTGACCGTGGCCATGTTGCTCGGCAACCCGGTTGCCACCTTGCTGGGCCAGTACTTCGGCTGGCGCTCGGCATTCGTACTGGTCGGCGTGATCGCCCTGTGCACCATCGCCCTGGTCTGGCGCTTCGTGCCCCAGCGCCACGATGAAGTGCGCAGCGACCCGCGCAAGGAACTGCAAGCCTTCACCCTGCCGCAAGTGTGGATGGCGCTGGGCATCGCCTCGATCGGCTTTGCCGGCATGTTCTGTGTATTCAGCTACCTGGCGCCGACCATGTTGCAGGTGACCCAGGTGTCGCCGCAGTGGATTCCATTCGGCCTGGCGGCATTCGGCGTCGGCGGCATCGTCGGCAACATCGCCGGTGGCAAGCTGTTCGACCGCCTGCAGTTCCGCGCCGTCGGGCTGGTGCTGGTGTGGTCGATTGCCGTGCTGCTGTTCTTCAGCTTTGCCGCCCAGGCGCTGTGGAGCCTGCTGCTGGGCATTGGCCTGGTCGGCACCATGATTGCCCTGGCGGCGCCGTTGCAGATCCGCCTGATGGACATTGCCCATGAAGCGCCAAGCCTGGCGGCGGCGTCCAACCATGCGGCGTTCAACCTGGCCAATGCGCTGGGGCCGTGGCTGGGTGGCATGGCGATTACCGCAGGCATGGGCTGGACCAGCACCGGTTACATCGGCGCGGCTACGGCGCTGGTCGGGCTGGGGATCTACCTGGTGGCACGGCGGATGAAGGGCGGGCATTAGGACCGAATGCGGTTCTGAACTTTGGGGCTGCTGCGCAGCCCTATCGCGACACAAGGCCGCTCCTACAGGTTCTGCATTGCCCTCTAGGACGATGCCATCTTTGTGGGAGCGGCCTTGCGTCGCGAAAGGGCCGCAAAGCGGCCCCCGAATCAAACTTCAACGCGCCAGGCTTGCTGGCGGGCCAGTACCGAGCTGGCTGTCTCACCCAGCAGGTCGGCATATATGCCAGGCGCAGTGGCGCCTTCGGTACTGATGAAGAGGATGCGGGCGTTGCCGTCGATACCCAGGTCGGCAGCTGCGCCAGCATCCGTTACCAGGCGGGCAAGCCCGGCCAGGCCGGCGACGCCGGACTCACCGGCCACCAGCGGAATGTCGCGAGCGCTGCCAGCCGCCAGGCGGCGCATGGCGGCCACAGCTTGGTCATCGCTGATGGTCATGAAGTAATCGACGCTCGGCTCCAGGAAGCGCCAGGCCAGCGGCGATGTCTCGCCGCACGCCAGGCCTGCCATTACCGAGTCCACCGAGCCGGTCGCCCTGGCCGGTTTGCCGAGCAAGGCGCTCTGGTACAGGCAGTCCGCCTGCTCCGGTTCGACCATGACCAACAGCGGGCGCTGTGCGCCGTAGTGCTCCCACAGGTAGCTGACGACACCGGCCGCCAGGCCACCCACCCCACCCTGCAGGAACACGTGGGTGAACGGCGGTTGCCCAGCAGTGGCTTCGATGATTTCCGCAGCGATGGTGCCGTAGCCCTGCATCACGTCACGCGGGATCACTTCGTATCCTTCGTAGGAGGTATCGGAAACCACGGTCCAGCCATTGCTGGTCGCCAGCTCCGCAGCGTGCTCGACCGACTCGTCGTAATTGCCGGCAATGCGCACGATCTGCGCGCCATAGGCCGCAATCGCCTGTTCGCGCTCGATGCTGACGTTGGCATGCAGCACGATCACGCAGCGGCAGCCGATGCTTTGTGCGGCGGCCGCCAGGCCCTTGCCATGGTTGCCATCGGTGGCGCTGACCACGGTGAACTGCGCCAGCAGGTCGGCGTGTTGGCCTTGCAGCAAACCACGCGGGTCGAACTGCTGCGCGGGGAAGGTACGCCGGATCAGCCGGACCAGGGCAATCGGCGCGCCCAGGGCCTTGAAACTGCCCAGTTCCGAGCGCACCGATTCGTCCTTCACCCACGCCTGGGCAACACCCAGCTCGGCGGCCAGGTCAGGCAGGCTGTACAGCGGCGTAGCGCCAGCGCTCAAGCGCGCCCAGCCGGCCAGCCACTGGCGGCTTTCTTCAGCCCTGGCAATGCTCATCACCTCTTGCAACGCTTGCGGGTAAGGCTGGCGACCGGCCTTGGGGTTGGAAACAAACATGCGGTACTCCTTTCTGCAGGCAACAGGAAGCCCATGCCGCTGAAACCAGGCTTCAGCGGGCGGGGCATTACAGTGGGGATCAGGGGTGGGTCAGGCGACGGCTGACAACATCCAGAAGCACCTGGGCGCCCTGGATCAGTTGCTCGTCGTCGGTATGCTCGCGCGGGTTGTGGCTGATGCCGCCCTGGCTGGGCACGAAGATCATCGCGGCGGGGGCGATGCGGGCGATCATTTGCGCGTCGTGGCCAGCACCGGAGGTCATGCGCCGGTGGCTGAAGCCGAAACGCTGCGCCGAGGCTTCTATGGCATCGGCCAGGCCTGCGTCGAAGATCACTGGTTCGAAACGCACCAGGCGCTCGGTGGTAATGGTCACCCCTTCACGCTCGGCAAGCGCCTCCAGGTATTGGCTCAGGCGGTTTTCGGCGTAAGCCAGGCAAGTTTCGTCGGGGTCGCGCAGGTCGACGGTGAAGGTGGCCTTGCGCGGGATGACGTTGATCACGTTCGGCTCGAACTGCATGCAGCCCACCGTGGCCAGGGTCGTGCCGGAATCCACGGCCATGGCGCGCAACTCGGCAACGATGGCACTGGCGACGAAGCCTGCATCATGGCGCAGGTGGGTCGGCGTGGTGCCGGCATGGTTGGCGTGCCCTTTCACCTCTACCTGCTGCCAGGAAATGCCCTGCAGGTTCTCGACCACGCCAATCAGGGTGTTCTCGGCTTCGAGGATCGGCCCTTGCTCGATATGCAGTTCGAGATATTCGTGCGGCACGATGGCGCCAGGCTCCAGCGTGCCGGCATAGCCGATGCGCGCCAGTTCATCGCCAAGCCGCGTACCGTCGGTGCCAAGGGTGTCCAGCGCCTGCTGCAAGGGCAGGCCGCCGGCATACACCAGTGAGCCCATCATGTCGGGCTGGTAGCGCACACCCTCTTCATTGGTGAATGCGCCGACCGTGATCGAACGCTCAGGCAAGCGCCCGGCATCACGGTAGGCCCGAATCACCGCCAACCCGGCCAGCACGCCATAGCAGCCATCCAGGGCTCCAGCGTTGGTGACGGTATCGATGTGCGAACCCATCATCAGTGGGCGTTGCTCACCGCTGTCGGCGGCAGCGCGCAAAGTACCGAAAATGTTGCCGATGCGGTCGACCTGCACGTCGAGGTCAAGTTCGCGCATCCAGCCGACCAGCAGGTCGCGCCCGGCCTTTTCGGCATCGCTCAGGGCGATCCGGGTGCGCCCGCCGTGGATGGCGTCAGCGCCTACCTGGCCGAGTGCACGGATCTGCTGCAGCAGCAAAGCGCCGTTCAGTTGCATTGGCGTACTCGCATTCATCAACCGTTTCTCCCTGGGTGCAAAGCCCTGGCTCTACACCGCCGTTCTTGTTCATGGGAGAATTCTATTCGCTCGCCATGTACGAAAAGCTTGATTTTTAGCCTTTGCGCGCACTTTTATTACGCATTACCGGCGTTTACCGCTGTTTACCTACAGAGGCCCCTTCATGCCCCTCGATCACTTCGACCTGGCCTTGCTCGATGCCGTGCAGCGCGACGCTGGTACTTCACAGCTGGACCTCGGTGCGCAGGTCAACCTGTCCTCGGCAGCGGTCAATCGGCGGTTGAAGAAGCTGGCGGCCGACGGTGTGATCCGTGGCACGGTGGCACAGGTGAACCCGGAGCAGCTTGGGTACACGCTGACGGTGATCACCGAGGTTGAAGTGGAGAACGAGCGGCTGGACCTGCTGGACGAGATGAAACGCACCTTCCTCGCCTGCCCGCAGGTGCAGCAGTGCTACTACGTGGCCGGGGAGTGCGATTTCGTGCTGATCATGCTGGTGCGGCACATGGAGCAGTACACCCAGCTGACCCGTGAACTGTTCTTTGAGAACAACAACGTCAAGCGCTTCAAGACGCTGGTGTCGATGAGCAATGTGAAGACGGGCATGTTCGTGCCGACCCTCACGCCTTGAAGCCTGTTGCGGTCCACTATAGAAGCGGCTTTAGCCGCGAAGAATCCAACGCGGCGCATGGCACCGGCTGCGCCGGTGTTCGCGGCTAAAGCCGCTCCCACAGGGTCCCTGCAAATTCAATAAGTGCAGTTCCATGAAGTCGGCCTTGCTCAGGCAGGGTTTGCCTGCGGCAGCTCGATGCGCACCCGCAACCCGCCACTCGCGGCGGCCAATGCAGTGATGCTGCCGCCGTGCAAGGCAACGGCCCGCTGGGCTATCGCCAGGCCCAGGCCAAAGCCGTCACCGTTACTGTCGGTGCCGCGGTCGAATGGCTCGAAGATGCGCTGCAGGCGCGCCGGTTCGACGCCCGGGCCATGGTCGCTGACGCTGACCTGCAACCATTGCCCGCCCGGCGCCAGCGCGGCCTCGACCAACACCTCGGTGCCCGCTGCGGTGTAGCGCACTGCATTACGGATGATGTTCTCGAACGCCCGGTACAGCAGTTCTTCATGCCCATGAGTGATAAACGTGCCCTGGGCCTGCAAGCAAACCTGGCACTGCTTCATGCCAGCCTCGAAGCGGGCGTCTTCGACGATCTGCGCCAGCAGTTCGACCACATCGAGGGTGGCGAAGTCGTCGCCCTGCCGGGACTGGGCGCGGGCCAAGGTCAGCAGTTGCTCGATCAGGTCGTCCATGCGCCGCGATTCGCGCTCCACCCGTTCAAGCATGTCAAGCCGGTCCGGTTGCTGGCGCATCAGACCGATGGCGGCATGCATGCGGGTCAGAGGCGAGCGCAGTTCGTGGGAAATGTCGTGCAGCAGGTTCTGCTGCGCCTGCACCAACGCCTTGAGCTGACCGGCCATGCGGTCGCAGTCTTCGGCCAGTTCGACGATTTCGTCACGGCGTTTGCCCAGCCTGGGTTTGACCCGCACCTCGAAACGCCCTTGGGCGACCTGGCCCATGGCTTCGCGCAGCCAGGCAAGCGGGCGGGTCAGGTACAGGCTGCACAGGAAGGCGAACAGCGCACTCATCAGCGTGCCGGTAAACAGCGGGACCATGCCGCGCGGGCGTGGTGGCTCGCCAATGGTCGTGGCCACCGAAGCGCGCAGCACCAGCGGGCGGCCGTCGTGGTCGCTCAGCGCCTGCTCGAACCGGGCCACTGGCACCGCCCTGCCGGCCAGCAACCGGCCCTGGCTATCGTAAAGGCCCACCTGCACATCCGGCGGCTGTGGCGAGACCTCGAGCAACTGTCGGCCAGCCTGCTCGCCGTAACGTTGCAACAGCTGCAGTTCGGTGGCCAGCAGCGAGCGCAGCGCCGGGGTGTCACCACGCAGGTCATTGAGCATGAAGGCGCCCGCGCCCACCAGGAAGGTCAGAATGTTGGCCAGCCAGAAGGCCAGGAACAGCTTCCAGAACAGGCGCCGGCGCATCATTCGACGATCAGCATGTAGCCCATGCCGCGCACGCTCTGGATCCAGCTGCTGCCATCGGCGCGCGGCCCGAGCTTTTGCCGGATGCTGCTGATGTGCACGTCGATGCGCCGGTCGTAACGGGTCAGCGGCCGACCCAGGGCATTGAGCGACAGGTCCTGCTTGCTGACCAGCTGGCCGGCCTGGCGGGCCAACGCTTCGAGCAGGCTGAACTCGGAGCCGGTCAGCTCGAGGATGGCAGCGTTCCAATGCGCCTCGCGTCGACCGGGCCACATTTTCAGGGCACCACTGCGCACCTGTTCGGGCGCCTCGGGCACCATGGCTTCGCCCATCAGTTGCGGCTGAACACGGCGCAGGATCGCCCGCAGGCGCGCCACCAGTTCGCCGGG
This sequence comes from Pseudomonas sp. C5pp, assembly GCF_000814065.1. NCBI lineage: Bacteria > Pseudomonadati > Pseudomonadota > Gammaproteobacteria > Pseudomonadales > Pseudomonadaceae > Pseudomonas > Pseudomonas sp. C5pp. Next base: position 95,016 of record NZ_JWLN01000010.1, read on the forward strand.
GGAACTGGGCTTGGGCACATAGTCATCGGCACCCAGCTCCAGGCCGGCGATGCGGTCGATGTTGTCGCCACGGGCAGTTAGCAACAGCACCGGTACCTGGCTGCGCGCGCGCACGCGCCGCAGCACTTCGATGCCCGAAATGCCCGGCAACATCACGTCCAGCACCACCACCTGATAGTTGCCGGTCAATGCCTGGGCTTCGCCCTCCTCGCCAGTACCTACGGCGGTGGCCTGGAAGCCTTCGCGGGCCAGGTACAAAGAGAGCATTTCGGTGAGTTCGCGGTCATCGTCGACCAGCAGCACAGGGATCATCAGGGCCAGGAATCGTGATTGCAGGGGTTGCAATGATCGCCCCGGAGGCCGGCACTGTCACCGCGGGCCGGTCGGACTTTACACATCTTTACCCTCGGCTAACCGCGCCGAACACAGCCCGCCCGTATCCTCATCGCCCGCTGCATGCGGGTTGCCCGCGCTTGCTCCCTCCGAATCCGCTTGTCTGGAACCCTCGATGAACTACCCGCGCCTGTTGCTCTCCGTCCTGCTGCTGAACGCCACGCTGGCCCAGGCCTCCCCCTTCAGGATCGCCGATATCCGCGTCAACGGCCTGCAGCGGGTTTCCGCCGGCAGTGTCTTCGGTGCCTTGCCGCTGAACGTCGGCGACCAGGCCGATGACCGCCGACTGGTGGAGTCGACCCGTTCCCTGTTCAAGACCGGCTTCTTCCAGGACATTCAGCTGAACCGCGATGGCAATGTCCTGATCATCAACGTGGTCGAACGCCCGTCGGTGTCGAGCATCGAGATCGAAGGCAACAAGGCGATCAGCACCGACGACCTGATGAAAGGCCTGAAGCAATCCGGCCTGGCCGAAGGCGAGATCTTCCAGCGTGCCACCCTCGAAGGTGTGCGTAACGAGCTGCAGCGCCAGTACGTGGCCCAGGGCCGCTATTCGGCCGAGGTTGACGCCGAGGTGGTGCCGCAGCCGCGCAACCGCGTGGCGCTGAAGATCAAGATCAACGAAGGCACCGTCGCCGCCATCCAGCACATCAACATCGTTGGCAACAACGTGTTCGACGACGAGACCCTGGCGCAGCTGTTCGAGCTGAAGACCACCAACTGGCTGTCGTTCTTCAAGAACGACGACAAATACGCCCGCGAAAAGCTCTCCGGTGACCTGGAGCGCCTGCGTTCCTACTACCTGGACCGCGGCTACATCAACATGGACATCGCCTCCACCCAGGTGTCCATCACGCCGGACAAGAAACACGTCTACATCACCGTCAATATCAACGAAGGCGAGAAGTACACCGTCCGTGACGTGAAGCTGTCCGGTGACCTGAAGGTGCCGGAAGACCAGGTCAAGTCGCTGCTGCTGGTGCAGCCTGGCCAGGTGTTCTCGCGCAAGGTGATGACCAGCACCTCCGAGCTGATCACCCGCCGCCTGGGTAACGAAGGCTATACCTTCGCCAACGTCAACGGCGTGCCGCAGCCGAACGATGAAGACCACACCGTCGACATCATGTTCGTGGTCGACCCGGGCAAGCGTGCCTACGTCAACCGCATCAACTACCGCGGCAACACCAAGACCGAAGACGAAGTGCTGCGTCGCGAAATGCGCCAGATGGAAGGCGGCTGGGCCTCGACCTACCTGATCGACCAGTCCAAGACCCGTCTGGAGCGTCTGGGCTTCTTCAAGGAAGTGAACGTCGAGACCCCGCCGGTGCCGGGCACCGACGACCAGGTCGACGTCAACTACAGCGTCGAGGAGCAGGCCTCCGGCTCGATCACCGCCAGCGTCGGTTTCGCCCAGAGCGCCGGCTTGATCCTCGGTGGCTCGATCAGCCAGAGCAACTTCCTCGGTACTGGTAACAAGGTGTCCATCGGACTGACCCGCAGCGAGTACCAGACCAAGTACAACTTCGGCTTCACCGACCCCTACTTCACCGCCGATGGCGTCAGCCTGGGCTACAACCTGTTCTACAACAGCACCGACTACAGCGATTACTACGACGACGGCGTTTCCTATTACGCGATCGACAGCTACGGTGCCGGGGTCAGCTTTGGCTACCCGATCAACGAAACCTCGCGCCTGACCTATGGCCTGACCCTGCAGCACGACAATATCTCGCCCGGCACCTACAGCGCCGACGAGATCTACGACTTCATCGCCCGCGAAGGCAAGAGCTTCAACAACCTCAAGGCCTCGATCGGCTGGTCGGAATCGACCTTGAACAAAGGCGTGCTGGCTACCCGCGGCCACTCGCAGAGCCTGACGCTGATGGCCACCACCCCTGGCAGCGACCTGTCGTTCTACAAGCTGGACTACAGCGGCCAGACCTACCTGCCGCTAACCAGCAAAACCTCGCTGCGCCTGCATACCAGCCTGGGCTACGGCAACGGCTACGGTTCCACCGACGGGCTGCCGTTCTATGAAAGCTACACCGCAGGTGGGCTGGGTTCGGTGCGCGGGTTCAAGGACGGCAGCCTCGGCCCGCGCAATACCCCGGCCACCGGCACCTACGCCAGCGCCGGACAGGCCTATTACTCCGACCGTGACACCGACGTGCTGGGCGGCAACATCCTGATTGCCGGCGGCGCCGAGTACATTTTCCCGTTGCCGTTCGTGAAGGACCAGAGCCAGCTGCGCAGCTCGGTGTTCGTCGATGCCGGCAACGTGTACGCCGACACCTGCTACCTGTCGACCACCCAGGGCTGCGGCAGCGTGGACCTGGCACAGATGGCCGTGTCGCTGGGGGTTGGCGTGACCTGGTACAGCCCAATGGGGCCGTTGAGTTTCAGCCTGGCGGCACCGCTGAAGAAGCCGGATGGGGCAGAAACCCAGATCTTCCAGTTCTCGCTGGGGCAGACCTTCTGATGCCTGACTCCGTAACGGCCTGGCGTTGAGCATTACCCGCTTTTACCCCTGCTTAACCCAAGTTGACAGTGACCTTGCTTAAGCTGGCCAGGACTCGTACCCCGCCCAGCAGGACATGCCCATGCCCCCCTTCACGCCATGCTTCCCCACTTCACTGCGCCCCGACGAAGTCCCGCTCGCGCTACTCGACCTGGTCCAGCAGCGCCTGGCCGGGCTGCTCGGCCCTCGCTTCACCGTGGTACTGGGCGGCAGTGGCAACGGTGCCGGGGTCAGCCACTACCACCTGGCAATCCAGCACAACCAGAGCGGTGTTTCCATGGAGGACACCGGCGCCGTCGGTACCGGCTTCATCGAGCGCCTGCTGCGCATGGCCACCCAGCTCAAGGCGATGCTCGACTCGGCCACGTTCAGCAGCATGGGCAGCGACGACCCGCGCCGCCCACTGGTGTGGATCAGCGAGCTGGCCAGCCCCAAGGAAATGATTACAATGCATGCCCCAACCTGAAATATGTTTTTCCCATGAAATCACTGCTTTACGCCGTATCCTTACTGTTTTCCTTCACCCTCCCTGCCCTGGCCAACCCGCCGGCGACCTTCACCGAGGCCAAGGTGGTGGCCAAGCAGAAGGTGTACATGGACCAGGCCAGCAGTGCCATGGGCGACCTGTACTGCGGTTGCAAATGGGCCTGGGTGGGCAAGTCTGGCGGGCGTATCGATGCCGCCTCGTGCGGCTACCAGACCCGCAAGCAGCAGAACCGCGCCGAACGCACCGAATGGGAACACATCGTGCCGGCCTACACCTTCGGCAACCAGCGCCAGTGCTGGAAGAATGGCGGCCGCGAGCATTGCGTGGATGACGACCCGGTGTTCCGCGCCATGGAGGCCGACCTGTTCAACCTGTACCCGGCAGTGGGCGAGGTAAACGGTGATCGCAGCAATTTCAACTACGGCATGGTTGCTGGCAATGCAGGGCAATACGGGCAGTGCACCACCAAGGTGGACTTCGTGCAGCGTGCTGCCGAACCACGCGACGAAGTGAAAGGCCTGGTCGCCCGCACCACCTTCTACATGTACGACCGTTACAAGCTGAGCATGTCGCGCCAACAGCAGCAGTTGCTGATGGCCTGGGACAAACAGCACCCGGTGTCGGCCTGGGAGAAAGAGCGTGACCGGCGCATTGCCGCGATCATGGGGCATGCCAACCCCTTCGTGACCGGGGAACGCAAATGGACCGCCAACTACAAGCCGGTCGGCAGTGGCGTGGTGCAGGCGGTGCCGGAAAAGGCCGCCAAGCCCGAATCCAAGCCGAGCCTGGCCAGTGCCGGGTCGGTGGGCGCGGTGCTTGGCAACCGCAACAGCCATGTCTATCACCTTTCCGTTGGTTGCCCGGGCTATACCCAGGTTACCGCGAAGAACCAGGTCACCTTCGCCACAGAGGGTGAGGCGCAGGCAGCGGGTTATCGAAAGGCGGGCAACTGCCGCTGATCGCCTTCCTAGGGGCCTGCGCGGCCCCCTTGCAATCGAGCGGGCTGCACGGCAGCCCGCAACAATGACCATCCGTCGCCCAGACGGCACCCCACTCCCCGCCCCCAGCCCAACGAATGACAGATCATCCGTAAAGGAGAGGTTCCATGATCCGCATTCGCCCACTTTCACTGTGCCTTGCCCTCGCCCTGGTCAGCGTCACTGGCACCAGCTTCGCCGCCACTGACACAGACACCGACAGCCGCCCGCAAACCGACCAGCACGGTGGCAAGACCGCCGGTGAAGACAGCAGCGTAAACAGCCCAGGCAGCAGCAAAACCAATGACAGCAGCGACACCGGCAGCAACAGCGATGCCGCCGACGGCGCCGCTGGCGGCTCGAACAGCACCGGCGAAGCCACCGGCTCCGGCGCCGGGCACACCGGTGGCACCGCCGAGGACCAGGACAGCCATTGAGGCCGGCCTGGGCTACACTGCGCCGGAACGCCCTGCCAAGGATTCACCATGAACCTCAAACCCTGGCTGCTCGCCGCCCTGCTGCCTTGCAGCGCCTTGGCCGTCGCTGGCAGCCAGGGCGCGCTGTCGATCAGCTCATCGTCCTTCACCGATGGCGGCGTGATCGCCTTGCAGCAGGTTGGCCCGGACCCGGCCTGTGGTGCTGGCGAAGAGCGCACCCCGCAACTGAGCTGGGACAACCTCCCCGCAGGCACTCAGTCGCTGGCACTGATCATGTTCGATCCGGACGGCGGCAAGGGTATTGGCGTGGTCCACTGGATCGCCTACAACATCGACCCGGCCCAGGATGGGCTGAAGGAAGGCGTCGCCGGGCTGACCGGGCAAGGCGTGACCGTGGGGCGCAACTCGCGGGGCACGCTCAGCTACCGCGGCCCCTGCCCACCCGCCGGCGACAACCCGCACCACTACGCGCTGACGCTGATCGCCACCGACCTGCCATTGGGCACCCTGCCCGAAGGCCTGGACCGCAGCGGCCTGCTGCAACTGCTGCAAGGCCACGCGCTGGGGGCGCAGAGCCTGGTCGGGCGCTATGGCCACTGAGCCTGGCCGTACCGGAACAATTAAACACCCCCATAGCATTTATCCATTGAATGGCCCAGTCGAACTGAAGTAAGCTCGGGCTCATTCACTGGAGAGCAACATGCCGAAACACACCCGCAACCACGCCAACCACACCGGTCGCACCCTGCGCCCTGTGCTGGCCGTTGTCGGCTGCGTGGCACCTGCCAGCTATTACTTTGGGTATTGGTTTAGCCACTAGGCGCCGATACCCACACGGCGCCCACCTTCGAGGGGCCGCCGAACATGAGAATACTCAAACCCCCGGTCGGCTTCCCGACCGGGGGTTTTGCTTTTCAGGCCTTTGAACAACACCGATTCACATTGAGGACAGATTCATGAACTACGCCACTTATTACTACGCAAACACCTACGCCTGGCGATTTAGCCAATCCCGTTCGGGCCAGCCTGCCGCCTCCGTTCGGTCTTCCACAGGTGGCAATGCAGCAGCCAATACGAATTCAACGACTTGTCGAACACCTCGATAGGGCCGACGACGCGGGCCAGAACCCGCCGTCCGCCCAGGGAAAAAACGCCATGCACGCTTCCAGCCTCGCCCTGACCCAGCCGCAAGCAGCCAACACCACCGTCAGCCAGCGCCTGCCCAGCCCGCACCTGCTCAAGCAGCAAATGCCGCTGTCCAGCGAACTTACCCAGCAAGTCCATGCCCACCGCCAGGCCATCCGCGACATCCTCGAAGGCCGCGACCAGCGCCTGCTGGTGATCGTTGGCCCGTGCTCGATCCACGACCCGCGCTCGGCCCTGGAATACGCCGACCGCCTGGCAGCCCTCAGCCGCGAAGTCGACGACAAGCTGCTGCTGGTGATGCGCGCCTACGTCGAAAAACCCCGCACCACGGTCGGCTGGAAGGGCCTGGCCTACGACCCGCACCTCGATGGCAGCGACGACATGCACGCCGGCATCGCCCTGTCCCGCGGGCTGATGCTGAACATGATCGAACGCGGCCTGCCGGTTGCCACCGAACTGCTGCAGCCAATGGCCGCCGGCTACTTCGATGACCTTCTGGCCTGGGCCGCGATTGGCGCGCGCACCACCGAGTCGCAGATCCACCGCGAAATGGTCAGTGGCCTGGAGCTGCCGGTCGGCTTCAAGAACGGCACCGACGGCGGCATCGCCATCGCCAGCGACGCCATGCGTAGCGCCGCCCACTCGCACCGCCACTTCGGCATGGATGCGCAGGGCTACCCGGCCATCATCGAGACCTTGGGCAACCCGGACACCCACCTGGTGCTGCGCGGCGGCCACAAGGGCCCGAACTTCGACGCCAACAGCATCGCCATGGCCCGCCAGGCGCTGGCCAAGGCCGGGCTGCAGGCGCGGATCATGGTCGATTGCAGCCATGCCAACAGCGGCAAGGACCCGGCGCGTCAGCCGGCCGTTTTCAACGATGTGCTGGAGCAGCGCCTGGCCGGCGACCGCTCTATCGTCGGCGTGATGATCGAAGGGCACCTGTTCGACGGCTGCCAGGCGCTGGGCAAGGGCGCGCTGAAATACGGCGTGTCGATCACCGACGGTTGCCTGGGTTGGGCCTCGACCGAAACCCTGTTGCGCGAGGCGGCACAAAAACTCTAGGTAGCGGGACGCAAGCCTGGCGAGACATACCCCGGACAAGTGCGCTAGGCTTGCCTTTTTTACCCCAAGGAGCAGTACCCATGGCCCGTGCAACCGCCCGCCACATCCTGGTCAGCAGCGAAGAGAAATGCAACGAACTGAAAGCCCAGATCGAAGCAGGCGCCGACTTCGCTGAAATCGCCAAAGCCAACTCCACCTGCCCGTCCAGCCGCCAGGGCGGTGACCTGGGCTCGTTCGGCCCGGGCCAGATGGTCAAGGAGTTCGACACCGTGGTGTTCAGCGCGCCGGTCAATACCGTGCAAGGCCCGGTCAAGACCCAGTTCGGCTACCACCTGCTGGAAGTGACCAGCCGCCAGGACTAAGTAGCCAGTAGCTGCTCATGTCCCCTGTGGGAGCGGGTTCACCCGCGAAAGCGCCAGATCAGGCAACGACGTTGCGTGAACGGACGCATTCGCGGGTGAACCCGCTCCCACAGGCCCTGTGTTACCTTTTTCTGCTTTGTTTTTCCTTCAATAGCCAGGCTGCACCCACCCACGCCCTCACCGTCTACGGCGAAGCCCCCCGTTACAGCGCCAGCTTCCAGCATTTCGACTACGTCAACCCCGACGCCCCCAAAGGCGGCATCCTGCGCCGCTCGGCCATCGAGATTGGCCAGTTCGACCATATCCTGCCGTACATCGACAAAGGCATCGGTGTCAGCGAGGTCGATGGCCTGCTGTACGCGCCACTGGCCGTGCGCTCGTTCGATGAACCCTACACCGTCTACGGCCTGATCGCCCGGCGCATGGAGCGCGGCCCGGAGGATGCCTGGCTGCGGTTCGAGATCGACCCGCGCGCCACCTTCGCCGATGGCAAGCCGGTGCGCGCCGAGGACGTACGCTTTACCTTCGAGCTGCTGATGAGCAAGGGCAGCCTGAGGTATCGCACCCAGTTCGCCGATGTTGCTGCCGTCGTGGTGGAAAGCCCACACAGCGTGCGTTTCGACTTCAAGCCTGACCACGGCCGCACCCTGCCACTGGACCTCGCCAGCCTGCCGGTTCTGCCCGAACACGACTGGCAGCAGCGCGATTTTGCCAACGGCGCCGGCTTCGACAAGCCGGTCGGCAGCGGGCCGTACCGTATCGGGAGCATCGACAACGGCCGCAGCATCACCTTCCAGCGCGACGCCAACTGGTGGGCGCGCGATCTGCCGGTCAGCCGTGGCCGCTACAATTTCGACAAGCTGCGCATCGAGTACTTCGGTGATACCGAAGTGGCGCGGCAGGTGCTCAAAGGCGGCGGCTACGACTACAACCGCGAATTCTCCGCCACCGCCTACACCCTGGGCTACAACGGCGCGCAACTGGACGACGGCCGCCTGCAGCGCGCCCACTTGGGCCCGGCCAAACCGCAGGTGGCCCAAGGCTTCGTGTTCAACCTCGACCGGCCGCAGTTCAAGGACCGTCGCGTGCGCCAGGCGCTGGGCATGCTGTGGGACTACGAGTGGAGCAACCGGCAGATGATGCGCAACATGTACATCCGCCAGCAGAGCGTGTTCTCCAATACCCCGCTGGCCGCCCGCCAACTGCCGGATGCCGGCGAGTTGAAACTGCTCGAACCGTTGCGCGGCAAGGTGCCGGACGAAGTGTTCAGCACCGTGTTCACCGCCCCGGTCACCGATGGTTCGGGGATAATCCGCAAGCAGCAGCTGCAGGCACTGGCGCTGCTCGAACAAGCCGGCTGGCGCCCCGAAGGCGACCACCTGGTGAACAGCCAGGGCACGCCGCTGGCGTTCACCTTCCTCAACGGCCAGGCAGGCATGGAGCGCCTGCTGCTGCCGTGGAAGCGCAACCTGGCCCAGATTGGCGTGACCCTGGACATCCGCAACGTCGATTCGGCCCAGTACGTCAACCGCCTGATGGCACGTGACTACGACATGATCGTCACTGGCTACCCGGTCACCCTGTCGCCTGGCGCCGAGCTGTACAACTATTTCGGTTCGGCGGCGGCCAACGACCCTGGGTCGAACAACCTGATGGTGCTGCAGGACCCTGCCGTGGACCGCCTGATCGACGGCCTGGTGCGCGCCGACACCCAGGCCGACATGCTGTACCACGCCCATGCCCTGGACCGGGTGCTGCAATGGAACTACTACTGGATCCCCAACTACTACCCACCGGGCAGCTCCACTGTCTGGTGGAACCGCTTCGGCCTGCCCAAGGTCCAGGCTGCCTATGACGAAGGCCTGGACACCTGGTGGGAAGTCAGCCCTGCCGCGCTGACCAACGCGCAAATGGCCGAACGCCGGAAATTCTCGCCATGACCACTTACATACTGCGCCGCCTGCTGCTGATCGTCCCGACCCTGCTGGCGATCCTGTTGGTCAACTTCCTGATCGTCCAGGCCGCACCGGGAGGCCCGGTGGAGCAGGCGGTGGCACGCCTGCAAGGTATCGGCGGTGGCGCTCCCGGTGCCCGGGCCGAGGTGGTGCACGGCGAGTCACGTGCCACCCGTGGCCTGGACCCGAAACTGATCGAGGAGATCAAACGCCAGTACGGCTTCGACAAGTCCGCCCCCGAGCGCCTGTGGCTGATGCTGGGCCAGTACGCCCGGCTGGACTTCGGCAACAGCTTCTTCCGCGGCGCCAAGGTCACCGACCTGATCCTCGACAAGTTGCCGGTCACCCTGTCGCTGGGCTTCTGGGCCACGCTGATCACCTACCTGGTGTCGATCCCGCTGGGCATCCGCAAGGCGGTGCGCCATGGCAGCCGCTTCGATGCCTGGAGCAGTGCACTGATCGTGGTCGGCTATGCCCTGCCCTCGTTCCTGTTCGCCCTGTTGCTGATCGTGCTGTTCGCCGGCGGCACCTCGCTCAGCTGGTTCCCGGTGCGCGGCCTGGTCTCGGACAACTTCGACGAGCTCAGCCTGCTGGGCAAGGTCGCCGACTACTTCTGGCACCTGGTGCTGCCGGTCGGCGCCCTGGTGATCGGCGGCTTCGCCACCCTGACGCTGCTGACCAAGAACGCCTTCCTGGACGAGATTTCCCGGCAATACGTGGTTACCGCCCGAGCCAAGGGCCTGAGCGAACGCCGGGTGCTGTATGGCCACGTGCTGCGCAATGCCATGCTGCTGGTGGTAGCGGGGTTGCCGCAGGCATTGATCACGGTGTTCTTCGCCGGCTCTTTGCTGATCGAGGTGATCTTCTCGCTCGATGGCCTGGGCCGCATGAGTTACGAGGCGGCCGTGTCGCGGGATTACCCGGTGGTGTTCGGCACGCTGTTCATCTTTACCCTGGCGGGCCTGCTGATCCGCCTGATCGGTGACCTGTCGTACACCCTGCTCGACCCGCGTATCGACTTCGACGCGAGGGCGCGCTGATGCTTTCACCGATCTCGCGTCGTCGCCTGCAACGCTTTCGCCGCAACCGCCTCGGCTGGGTTTCGCTGTGGCTGTTCGCCGCCCTTCTGCTGCTGAGCCTGTGCGCCGAGCTGGTGGCCAACGACAAACCGCTGCTGCTGGGCTACAAGGGCGACCTCTACGTGCCGGCGCTCAAGCGTTACACCGAGCAGCAGTTCGGCGGCCAGCTGCCGTTCCAGCCAGACTACCGCAGCGCCTATGTACGCCAGCTGATCGAGCAGCAAGGTGGCTGGATGCTGTTCGCCCCCATCCCGTTCAGCGCCGATACCCCCAACTACGACCTGCAGGTGCCCACCCCCAGCCCGCCGAGCGCGAGCAACTGGCTGGGTACCGACGACCAAGGCCGCGACGTGCTGGCCCGGGTGCTGTATGGCACCCGGGTATCCTTGCTGTTCGCTTTCGCCCTGACCGTAGTCAGCGTGCTGATCGGGGTGGCGGCCGGTGCTTTGCAGGGCTACCACGGCGGCTGGGTCGACCTGGTCGGCCAGCGCCTGCTGGAGGTGTGGTCGGGGTTGCCGGTGCTGTACCTGCTGATCATCCTCAGCGGGTTCGTCGAGCCGGACTTCTGGTGGCTGCTGGGGATCATGGCGCTGTTCTCCTGGCTGACGCTGGTCGACGTGGTGCGCGCAGAGTTCCTGCGCGGTCGTAACCTGGAGTACGTGAAGGCCGCAAGGGCACTGGGGTTGCCAGACAGCCAGGTGATGCTGCGGCACATCCTGCCCAATGCCATGAACGCAACGTTGACCTATGTGCCGTTCATGCTGACCGGGGCGATCACCACCCTGACTGCACTGGATTTTCTCGGTTTCGGCATGCCGGCAGGGAGTGCTTCACTGGGAGAGCTGGTGACCCAGGGCAAACAGCACCTGGAGGCGCCGTGGCTGGGCTTTACCGCGTTCTTTGCCCTGGCGGTGATCCTGTCGCTGCTGGTGTTTATCGGGGATGCCTTGCGCGAGGCGTTCGACCCCAGGGGATAGGTTTTCAGGTCTGGCCCATTCGCGGGTAAACCCGCCTCAAGGTTTGTGGTGACCCTGTAGGAGCGGGTTTACCCGCGAAGAGGCCAGCCCTGCTTACACAGATTTCAGGATTTCTACCCATGCACGACAGCGACAGCCTCAAGGACTACCCCCAGGTACGGCAACTGGCGATCCGCTCGTTGTTCGAGATCATCGAGCAGTCCAGCGAGGGCACGGTAATCGTCGACCGCCAGGCGCGCATCGTCTGGATGAACGAGCGCTACGCCCGGCGCTTTGGCCTGGCCAACGCCGCCAGTGCCATCGGCCAGCCATGCGAGGCGGTGATCCCGGGCAGCCTGATGCGCGAAGTAGTGAGCAATGGCCGGCCAATCCTGCTGGACATGCTCGACACCCCGAACGAGCCGCTGGTGGTAATGCGCCTGCCCATCCACGACGACCAGGGCGCACTGATCGGCGCCATCGGCTTTGCCCTGTTCGATGAGTTGCGCAGCCTGTCGCCGCTGCTCAAACGCTACTCCAGCATGCAGCAGGAACTGGCCTCGACCCGCTCGCAGTTGCGCGCTCGCCAGGCCAAGTACAGCTTCGCCCAGTTCGTCGGCAGCAGCGCCGCCAGCCTGGAGGCCAAGCGCCGCGCCCGGCGTGGCGCGAGCAGTGATTCGCCGGTGTTGCTGCTGGGCGAAACCGGCACCGGCAAGGAACTGCTGGCCCATGCCATCCATGCGGCGTCGGCGCGGGCGCACAAGGCGTTTGTCAGCATCAACAGTGCGGCAATCCCCGAAACACTGCTGGAAGCCGAATTTTTCGGCACCGCCCCCGGCGCCTTTACCGGCGCCGACCGCAAGGGCCGCAGCGGCAAGCTGCAACTGGCCGAAGGCGGCACACTGTTCCTCGACGAGATCGGCGACATGCCGCTGGCCCTGCAGAGCAAGCTGCTGCGGGTGTTGCAGGAGAAAGAGTACGAGCCGGTAGGCTCGAACCAGATGCTGCGCAGTGATGTGCGCATCATTGCCGCCACCTCCATCGACCTGCAGGCCGCCATCGCCCGCGGGGCATTCCGCGCCGATCTGTATTACCGGCTGAATGTGCTGCCGATCGAGGTGCCACCACTGCGGCAACGGCTGGAGGATCTGCCGGCGCTGTGCGAGGCCATCCTGGGCGAACTGGGCAGCCAGTATGAGCTGGAGGCCGAAGCGCAGCAGCTACTGGCGCGGCATGCATGGCCGGGGAACATTCGCGAGCTGCGCAATGTGCTGGAGCGGGCCACGCTGCTGGCAGATCAGCCGCGGCTGGGGGTGGCGGATCTGCGGGCGGCATTGGGGCCGTTGAGCCCGGTGGCGGGTGAACCTATGCGGCAGACTTACCGTGAGGCCTGTGAGGCATTTGAGCGCGAGCTGATTGTTGGGGCACTGGCCGAACATGGGGGAAATGTGCCGGAAGCTGCGTCGGCGTTAGGACTGGGGCGGTCAACGCTATATAAGAAGATGGTAGCGCTCGGTCTCTGAGTGGAGACTTTTGTTTCCATTTAGAGACTGTCGCGAGGGCTTTGCCCTCGATCGCGACACAAGGCCGCTCCTGCAGGAGATCGCGGTGCACATGTAGGAGCGGCCTTGTGTCGCGATGGGCCGCAAAGCGGCCCCAAAATCTCAAGACAGAGACAAAAATTCAGAAGAAAACAAAATACTCATATAAATCAATAAGTTAAAAACTGGCACGATTCCCGCTATCTCCTGCTCACCGATAAAAACAAGACTCACCCAGGAGACCCACCCCGATGACCGTGCTCATCGCCCTCGCCGCTCTGGCCCTGCTGATGCTGGCTGCCTACCGCGGCTACAGCGTAATCCTCTTCGCCCCCATCGCCGCCCTCGGTGCGGTACTGCTCACCGACCCGTCCGCCGTGGCCCCCGCATTCACCGGGGTATTCATGGAGAAAATGGTCGGCTTCATCAAGCTCTACTTCCCGGTGTTCCTGCTGGGCGCCGTGTTCGGCAAGCTGATCGAGCTGTCCGGTTTCTCGCGCTCGATCGTCGCCGCCGCCATCCGCGTGCTCGGCACCCGCCAGGCGATGCTGGTGATCGTGCTGGTCTGCGCGCTGCTCACCTACGGCGGCGTTTCGCTGTTCGTGGTGGTGTTCGCGGTGTACCCGTTCGCCGCCGAGATGTTCCGCCAGAGCAATATCCCCAAACGCCTGATTCCGGCAACCATCGCCCTGGGCGCGTTCTCGTTCACCATGGATGCCCTGCCCGGCACCCCGCAGATCCAGAACATCATCCCCAGCACCTTCTTCAACACCACCGCCTGGGCCGCGCCATGGCTGGGCCTGATCGGCACATTGTTCGTGTTCTGCGCCGGCATGGCCTACCTGCAGCGCCAGCGCAACAAGGCCCAGCGCGCCGGTGAAGGCTATGGCAGCGATTTGCGCAACGAACCGGAGACCGCTGCCGACCTGGCGCTGCCCAACCCTTGGCTGGCCCTGTCGCCGCTGCTGCTGGTGGGGGTGATGAACCTGCTGTTCACCCACTGGATCCCGCAGTGGTACGGCCCAAGTCACAGCCTGCAACTGCCCGGCATGAGCGCACCGGTGCAAAGCGATGTGGCCAAGCTCACGGCCATCTGGGCGGTGCAGGCAGCGTTGCTGGTGGGCATCCTGATGGTGCTGGTGTGTGCCTTCGGCGCCATCCGTGCCCGCCTGGCCGAAGGCACCAAAAGCGCCGTGGGCGGCGCCTTGCTGGCGGCCATGAACACCGCCTCGGAATACGGCTTTGGTGCGGTGATCGCCTCGCTGCCGGGCTTCCTGGTATTGGCCGACGCCCTGCGCGGCATCCCCAACCCACTGGTCAACGAAGCGATTACCGTGACCTTGCTGGCCGGCATCACCGGCTCTGCCTCGGGCGGCATGAGCATCGCCCTGGCGGCCATGGGCGACACCTTCATCGCCGCCGCCAATGCCGCCAACATCCCGCTCGAAGTACTGCACCGCGTGGCCGCCATGGCCAGCGGTGGCATGGACACCCTGCCGCACAACGGTGCGGTCATCACCCTGCTGGCCGTGACCGGGCTGACCCACCGCGAGGCCTACAAGGACATTTTCGGTATTACCCTGATCAAGACCCTGGCGGTGTTCGTGGTCATCGCCACGTTCTACGCCACCGGCATCGTCTAAGGAGCTTTGCATGACCATCGAAGGCAAGACCGCACTCGTCACCGGTTCCACCAGCGGCATCGGCCTGGGCATTGCCCAGGTACTGGCCCGCGCAGGCGCCAACATCGTGCTCAACGGCTTCGGCGACCCTGCCCCGGCGCTGGCGGAGATCGCCCGGCACGGGGTGAAGGTAGTCCATCACCCGGCCGACCTCTCGGACGTAGCCCAGATCGAAGCGCTGTTCGCCCTGGCCGAGCGCGAGTTCGGCGGTGTCGACATCCTGGTCAACAACGCCGGTATCCAGCACGTGGCGCCGGTGGAGCAGTTCCCGCTGGAAAGTTGGGACAAGATCATCGCCCTCAACCTGTCGGCCGTGTTCCATGGTACGCGCCTGGCCCTGCCCGGCATGCGCACACGCAACTGGGGGCGCATCATCAACATCGCCTCGGTGCACGGCCTGGTCGGCTCCACCGGCAAGGCGGCCTATGTGGCAGCCAAGCACGGCGTGGTCGGCCTGACCAAAGTGGTGGGCCTGGAAACCGCCACAAGCAACGTCACCTGCAATGCCATCTGCCCTGGCTGGGTGTTGACCCCGCTGGTGCAGAAGCAGATCGACGATCGTGCTGCCAACGGTGGCGATCCGCTGCAAGCGCAGCACGATCTGCTGGCAGAAAAACAGCCATCGCTGGCCTTCGTCACCCCCGAGCACCTGGGTGAGCTGGTACTATTCCTGTGCAGCGAGGCCGGTAGCCAGGTTCGCGGTGCCGCCTGGAACGTCGATGGTGGCTGGTTGGCCCAGTGACGGGCGGCCTGGGCCTGGCGGCGGTCTTGCATTCGTTTATCTGCAAGGAGGCCCTATGCGCCCAACCCCGATGACTGCGATTCTGGCCCTGACCCTGGCTGCCGCCGCACCCGCGATGGCAGCCAGCCTGAAGGACGTCGCGCCCTACCCCGAGGCGGAAAAAGGCTTCACCCGGCAGGTCATCCACCTGCCGGCCCAGGCTGATGAGTCGGCCTATCAACTGGAAATCCTCGCCGGCAAGACCCTGAAGGTGGACTGCAATCGCCAGCGCCTGGGCGGCAGCCTGGAGGAACGTACCCTGGAAGGTTGGGGCTACAGCTACTACCGCCTGGACAAGGTCAGCGGCCCGGCCAGCACACTGATGGCCTGCCCCGATGGCAAGAAGACCGAGGCCTTCGTGCCAGTGGTCGGTGAAGGCTTCATGCTGCGCTACAACAGCAAGCTGCCGGTGGTGGTGTATGTGCCCAAGGACGTCGAAGTGCGCTACCGCGTGTGGACCGCGTCGCAGGACGTGCAAAAGGCTAAAGTAGAGTAACGCGCAAGCCCCTGCTGCCAAGGGGCTTCTTCGCGGGCACGCCCGCTCCCACAGGCTATCACCAGGCTGGACATCTACGCTGTACCTGTGGGAGCGGGCGAGCCCGCGAAGGCGCCCTCGAATCCAAATGATCATCTGGAGGTTCGGCATGAACGATGTGCTCTGGCGCCCCTCCACGGCGCAGATCGAGGCCAGCCGGATGGATGCCTTCCGCCGCCGGGTCAACCTGCGTTACAACTTGCAACTCGACGACTACCACGCGCTGCACCGCTGGAGCATCGAGCAGCGCCCTGCCTTCTGGCAAACCGTTGCCGACTACTTCCACGTTCACTGGCATAACCCGCCAAGCCAGGTGCTCAGCGAAGGGCCGCAGATGCCCGATGCCCAGTGGTTCGCCAACGCCACCCTCAACTTTGCCGAACACCTGCTGCGCCGCCGTGACGACCGCCCGGCCCTGGTCGCCGTGCGCGAAGACGGCCAGCGTCAGCTGTTCACCCATGCCCAGCTGGCCGCCCAGGTGGCCGGCCTGCAAACAGCCTTGAAGGCCACCGGCATCGTCCCCGGCGACCGCGTAGCCGCCATCATGCCCAATACCTGGCAGACACTGGTCGCCATGCTTGCCTGCACCAGCCTCGGTGCGGTGTGGTCCAGCTCCTCGCCCGAGTTTGGCGTGCACGGCATCATCGACCGCTTCGGTCAGATCGAGCCCAAGCTGCTGATCGCCTGCGCCGGGTACCAGTACGCCGGCAAAGCCATCGACCAGGTGGACAAGGTCAACCAGGTGTGCGCGCAGCTGCCCGGGCTGGAACAGCTGATCGTGGTCCCCCACACCCGTAGCGGAACGCGTGTCGACGAATTCCAGGCCGCCAATGTCAGCCTGTGGGACGAGTTCTATCAGCCCGGCGGCGAGCCCCGCTTCACCCCGCTGCCCTTCGACCACCCGCTGTACATCCTGTATTCCAGCGGCACCACCGGCGTGCCCAAGTGCATTGTCCACCGCGCTGGCGGCGTGTTGTTGCAGCACCTGAAGGAACATGGCCTGCACAATGACCTGAAAGCCGATGACGTACTGTTCTACTACACCACCTGCGGCTGGATGATGTGGAACTGGCTGGCCAGCGGCCTGGCGGTGGGTGCCACGCTGGTGCTGTATGACGGCTCGCCCTTCCATCCCGGCCCCGAGCGGCTGCTGGACCTGATCGACGCCGAGGATATCCAGGCCTTCGGTACCAGCGCCAAGTACCTGGCGGCGCTGGAGCAGGCGGGCCTGGAGCCTGCGGCAAGCCACCGCCTGGCGCGCTTGCGCCTGCTACTGTCCACCGGCTCGCCACTGTCGCCACACAGCTACGACTACGTGTACCGCAAGATCAAGGCCGACCTGTGCCTGGCGTCGATGTCCGGCGGTACCGATATCGTCTCTTGCTTCGTGCTGGGCAACCCGACCCTTCCAGTGCGCCGTGGCGAGATCCAGTGCAAGGGCCTGGGCATGGCGGTGGAGGTGTGGAACGAGCATGGCCAGCCGGTGCTGGGCGAAAAAGGCGAGCTGGTGTGCACGCGCAACTTCCCGTCCATGCCGCTGGGGTTCTGGAAGGACACGGACGGCAGCCGCTATCACGACGCCTACTTCAGCCAGTTTCCGGGAGTGTGGGCTCAGGGCGACTACGCCGAACAGCGTGCCGACGGCGGGCTGGTGATTCATGGCCGCTCCGATGCCGTGCTCAACCCCGGTGGCGTGCGCATTGGCACGGCGGAGATCTACCGCCAGGTGGAAAAGGTCGAGCAGGTGCTGGAAAGCGTGGCCATCGGTCAGGACTGGCAAGGCGATGTGCGGGTGGTGCTGTTCGTTCGCCTGCGGGACGGCCTGCAGCTGGATGAGGCCCTGCGCCAGCACATCCGCCAGGTGATCCGCCAGTTCACCACGCCCCGCCATGTACCGGCGGTGATCGCCCAGGTCGATGACATCCCGCGTACCATCAGCGGCAAGCTGGTGGAGTTGGCGATTCGCAATGTGGTGCATGGCTTGCCGGTGAAGAACACCGACGCCCTGGCCAACCCCGAGGCGCTGGAGCAGTTCCGGGATCGGGAGGAGTTGCGCACCCCGTAATGAAGGTATTCACCGTCATTGTGGGAGCGGCCTTGCGTCGCGAAAGGGCTGCAAAGCAGCCCCGGGATTTCAGCAGCGAAGCATAGATTTCTGGCACCGCTTTGCGGCCCTTTCGCGACGCAAGGCCGCTCCCACAATGGCCTCCACTCGACTCGATCAGGCATAATGCTGACCTTTTTCGCCCCCGAAGCACAGGTACCCCATGAAAGCCCAAGCCCGCCACATCCTGGTCAAGACCGCTGACGAAGCCGAAAAGCTCAAGCAGCGCATCGCCAATGGCGAGGCTTTCGACGTGCTCGCAAAAAAGTTCTCCACCTGCCCTTCGGGCAAACGTGGCGGCGACCTGGGTGAAATCCGCCCCGGGCAGATGGTCGGCGCCATCGACCAGGTGATCTTCAAGAAGCCCCTGCGCGTGGTGCACGGGCCGATCAAGAGCAAGTTCGGCTACCACCTGGTGCAGACGTTCTACCGCGACTGATAGCCCCGGGCCACCTGACATTTTTGCCAGTTGTCCCCCTACCGTACAAAACATACAACTCAGGCAGTGGCCCCTCTAATGGAGACCTGCCTATGCGCTGCCCTCGCCTGCTTTTGCCTGCCGCACTCCCTCTGCTCACTTTGCCTTTGCTGTCTCACGCCCAATCCCTGACCGTTGCAGCAGGCGACGACCTGGGCGCCATCGTTCAGACGCCAGCTGCAGATCAGTTCATCATCACCGGCGGCAAGGTCACATCGTTGCAACAAGGCGAGGGGCAGGACACGTTCAACATGTCTGGTGGCGAACTCGGGTCGCTCAATCAAGGCGGTGCCATGGACGTTTTCCTCATGACCGAGGGGGCCATCAGGGGTGCCTTCGAAGATGGCGACACGGCCCGATTCAAGGGTGGCAGCATTGGCCGCATCGACCTCAAGATGGCTGATAACTTCCTTGAAATGTCCGAAAACCTTGGTGTGGAAACCATCGTTGTTGGCAACGTGGTCAGCGGCCTTGGCAACGATACTTACATCCTGGCTGGCGGCACCATCGGTAGAGATCTCAGTACCAGCAGCGGCAAAGACAAGATCAATGTCGAAGGCGTCAATCTCAAAGGCGAGATACGTGCCGGCCAGGGCGACGATAACTTCAACTGGACGAGCGGCAAGATCGGCAAGAAAGTCGACATGGGCGCCGACAATGACACGGCCACCGTCAGCACACTCGACTTGAGCAGTTCAACAGTGCTGTTGGACGGCGGTACGGGCACGGATACCCTGACGTTTCAGCAAGCCAAGGTCGGTCAGGGTGCCTTGTATGTCAACTGGGAGTCCATCAACCTGAACCAGGGCAGCCAGCTGACCCTGAACGACAGCTTGGCCCTGGGTGACCTGGGCTCCGATCAGCCACCAATAGCCGCAGCCACGGGCACCGGTACCCTGCAAATCGACGCGACCAGCACACTGACAAGTCGCCACGGCAGCATCGTCAGCATCGTCAGCATCGTCAGCATCCAGAATGGCAGCAAGGCATCCGTGGTAAACGCCGGCACCATAGACCTGAGCAGTGGCAACGACGCTCAGGGTCGCCTGACCATCCAGGGCAACTACACCGGCAACAACGGCACCCTGCGTCTGAACAGCGTGCTGGCCGGCGACGGCGCTGCCTCCGATCGCCTGGTGGTCAGCCGTGGTGCGATTGGCGGCTCTACCCAGTTGCTCATCAACAACCTCGATGGCGCCGGTGCAACCACCGCGCAGAACGGCATTCAAGTCGTTGAAGCGCGTGACGGCGCGGTCAGCACGGCCACCGCATTTGTCCAGACCCAGACCCTTTCAGCCGGCGCCTACGACTACCGGTTGTTCAAGGGCGGCGTGACTGCAGGCAGTGAAAACAGCTGGTACCTGCGCTCCACCCTGGTTGCGCCACCCGCTCCGGCCCCTGCGCCGGAACCGGGCGAGCCGACACAGCCAACGCAACCTGGCGAGCCAGTGGTGATCGCACCCGCCGCTACCCCGCCTGTCGCGGCCCCGGCGCCCGGCCAGGTCGACCTGCCAGCACCGGTGCAAGGCGAAGGCCTGCCGCTGTATCGCCCGGAAGTTGCGGTGTATGCTGCAGCGCCACGGGGCGCCGCGATCATCGCCCGCCAGGCCTTGGGCACGTTCCACCAGCGTCAGGGCGACCAGCAGCTGCTGCAGGGTGACGGCGCCCTACCCGCCAGTTGGGGCCAGGCCTACGGCGGCGCGTTACGTCAGCAATGGAGCGGCACGGTCAGCCCGAGCCTGGATGGCGACCTGTACGGCTTCAAGGTGGGCCAGGACCTGTATGCCAAGGTTGGCGACAGCGGTTATCGCCAGCACATCGGTATCTACGTCAGCCATAGCCGTCTGGACGCCGACGTCAAAGGCTTCGCCCTCGCCGTGGAGAACCGCAGCGTCGGTGACCTGGAGCTTGATGGCGACAGCGTCGGCGCCTACTGGACGCTGGTCGGACCGCAAGGCGGCTACCTCGACGCCGTGCTGCAGTACACCAACCTGGATGGCCGGGCGCGTTCGGACCGTGGTGACAAGCTGAACATCGACGGCCACGCCTGGACCGCTTCACTGGAGTCCGGCTATCCCATCGCCCTGTCCGAACGCTGGGTACTGGAGCCGCAGGCTCAGGTGATCGCGCAAAAAGTCTCGCTCGACAGCGCCAGCGATAGCGTCTCGCACATCAGCCACGACGCCCAGGTCGAGCTGACCGGCCGACTGGGCGTTCGGCTCGAGGGGGCCTTCAAAGGCAGCAGCGACCGCCTGTTGCAACCCTATGCGCAAGTCAACCTGTGGCACGGCGACGGTGGCCGCGATACCTTGACCTTCGATGGCGTCGACAAGATCAAGACCGATTACCGCTATACCTCGGTGCAACTTGAAAGCGGCGTGGTAGCGCAGGTCAACGAAGCGCTGAGCCTGCATGGCGGCGTGCAGTACACCGCCAACCTGGACAGCCGCCAGCAGGAAGCCAGCGGCGTGAACCTGGGCCTGCGCTGGCAGTTCTAGCGCCGCGCAGCCAGCAGCCCGAGGCCGGCGCAGCCCAGCAATGAGGCGCTGACCCGGTTGAACAGCCGGCGTGGGCCGGGCTGGCTGAACCAACGCTGCATGTACGTCCCCAGGCCGGCGTAGATGGCGATGGCGGCCCATTCCAGCAACAGGAACAACGCACCCAGCCAGAGGAACTGCTCGCTCACCGGAGTGGTACTGCCGACCGAAACGAACTGCGGCAGGAACGCGGTGAAGATCAGGATAGCCTTCGGATTTCCCAATGATTATTAATATATACAAGCTCGAACCCGCTATTGACGAGCACCCTCCAACTTCGTTCTGATAGCACTCAGCCATCAACCAAGGAAGTGGATCGATGAACCAGCAGGTAGAGTTAGACCCCGATGAAGAGCAGGATCTGAAGGACCTTGCAGTCAAAGCCAAGAATGAGGCCGAGAAGAACCGAATCATTTCTGCTATAGCCGGCAACAGCCCTACCCGCGTTATTGATCGGGTGGCGTGGATTTTGAACCACTACCCGAAAGCACGTGACTCTGATATCAACTGCCAATTGCAATATTGGAAAACCTTCCAAGCCGACTTATACAGCGGTGGAAATATTTTAATAGAGAACTACCCAAAACTTGAGCGACTCCATTCAATCGCTCGCTCGCGTGCTTTTATCCAGAACACACATGGGCTGTTCATAGCATCCCCTGAGGTCCGGCGGACCAGAGGCAAACTGGAAGAAGAGGAAAAGCAAAAAATTCTAGACGCTAGACCTGCTCATCCAGTGTATTGTATTTACGCTGATGAAAGCGGAAAAACCAGCAAATACTTACTTGTTGGTAGTCTTTGGGTTCTGCGCAGTTATGACACGATGAAAATCACACGTGCCATCAATCAAAAGAAACAAGACTTAGAATTCAAAGGAGAGATGCACTTCAAGGAAATCAACAATCACAATTTAAATGATTACTTGGAGCTCCTCGGGGCAATTGTTAGAAATTCAGAAGCAGTCTCTTTTAAGGGACTGGCGGTGGAGCGCAAAGGTCTCAAGAGCGTCGATGACACCTTAGTGAAAATGTTTTATCACATGACCATTCAAGGTATTAAGGATGAGAACAAGTCAGGCCGAGCTGTGCTGCCTCGAAACCTGCAGTTCAGAAAAGACTCGGAAGAAGAGTCTAAAGATAAGATCACCATGTTCGAGATAGAGCTCCAACTAAAGAGCGCAGCCAAAAGCCTATTTAATGACAATGTCTACATCGACCTTGTTGAGTCCGAAGACTCAGCTATATCACCGCTCATGCAAGTTGCAGACCTTTTTGTCAGCTCCATATCCCGAATTATGAACAAAGAGGAAGGCAAGGAAGGTCCAAAAGATGTTTTCGCCAGGAGGTTTTTGGAGGCATTCGGTGTAGGGACCTCTACCGAGACACTTGAATTCTCGGGTGATTGTGTACGATTCTCATAATACGGTAGCTGGGGGCAGCAGCCCCCACCCTTGTTGACAAATCAGTAATCCTGTAACTCGACACGCCTTTTTGGATACCAAACGAATTGCAGGGCCATTTAATCTCTACACACCCACGAGCTTTCGACATAGGGATTTGAACCCGCCCGACGCTCTCAATAGGCCGCCGCAGGCCAGCATGACCGGCTACTATGGCATTGGCAGATGGCCCGTTTAGGCCTGAAACGCCCTAGAATTTGCCCTAAATTTGCCCTAAGAATTCTCGAATCTGGAGCACGCTCATGGATGAACAAGCCTCGACCACAGCCGACACCTTTGAGCTGTTGTTTCTGAACCAGGTCGCCATTAGAGCAGCGCTGGAGGAGCTTTCGCTGTGGGTGAGCCATCGCGGCTCAGTCAACATTCATGAAAACGTGATGGCCGCCCTAACGACCCTCGACATCCATGCTGAGGCGATATCATCTGGAATAGCACGCCTCCGGAAGTAACAGACCGCACCTGTAAATGACTCACGCGAGCCCCTAATGAAATCAAAATGGATTAAAGGCACACCAGCCGAACTGATAGCCGAAACCATGCAACTATTGTCCATCAATTCTGACGGAAGGGTTGGCTATCAGATAGCTGCAGAGTTTTTCTTCGATGGTCTTTTCGGCTTAATCGAACACCATCACTTGCTCGATAACAATACTGCATTCAGACTTTTCAGGCAGTCCATCCTAAACGTGTACGCCGCAAAAAAATCAAACGAGCACAATCGAATTCTCACCGAATTCGATAAACTATGCCACACCCAATTAAACGACAAGCAATTCACACTTGTCACTACAATTCAACTGAAAAACATCTATACCTTCCCGCAGTTTCACACAAACGAATGCCGAATAAAAATCACAAACAGCCTTCCAAAGAAATACTTAAAAAGTAGGGCTCGAGCTCTTCAAGAACAGCAAGAAACAATAGAAGACCATACAGACCTGGCCTACGCCATCATATTCACCAACGCTAAGAGCCCAGAGTCCGCTGTCGCGAAAGCCAACGATGCACTAGCCATACTATCTGGACTCATGCAGTTGGGCTTTAAAAAAAACATTAACTTTTTCGCTATAAGCAACGAGGGAAAATACCCTTCGAAATTAGCCATAGACCAAGGAAAACTTCAGACATTGCACCTCAGGTCAGGCAGCTGCCATCAGGAGGCCATATGGATAAATACAGACTACGAACCAAGACAACCGACAAGCTTAAAGAATTATAAAAACACCATTTCCCACACACAAAAAAGATTTAGACAAATCGCAAGACTTACTTTCAGCGACCACGTAGAGAAAGCTCTTCTCAACTACAGCAACGCGTTAGCTTCAAAAGATACCGAACTTCGCTTTTTAAAGCTATGGGTTGCCATCGAGCAGCTTCTGGCAACAGATGACACTGAAACCCTAATTAGAAGACTGTCGTTCTTTTATCGAGAAACACATCTGCAAAGATCTATACTGCGCTCATTACGCCTCGCTAGAAACCACCATATCCATGGAGGAAAACGCCCCACAAACATCGAACTGAAATTATTTCAACTATGTCGATTCTTTGAACACGCACTTCAGTTCTTCATCAGCAACCCATTTCGATACAAAACAGCAGAGGACGCAATCGCTTTTATCTCACTAAACACCGAAGCAGAAAATATTCAGAGCCAAATTAAAAAACTCAAATCCGTTTTAAAATTCGTCAGCTAGAGAAAAATTGGTTCTGGAAAAAGGAGCCTCCCATGAATTATTGGATATCTACCCAACAAGGTCGCCAGCGACCGACTGGCCAACTTGGCTGGCGACGCGCGCTGTAAACGATCCTAAAACGGGCTCAGAACAAGCCGCCTAGTGATGCCGGCTCCCAATTCGTGATCACCAGCTCAGCGGTCACTTCAGCCTTGCCCTGCCGCTGGTTCGTGTTGCTGTAACGGATATCCAGGTACTCGAAATGGAAACCCTCAAACGCTCGGCGGATATCCGGGTGGTCGTTAATGCTGACCATCACCCTACCCTTGCAACGACGCATAAAGTCGGCCATGCACTCGTACTCCTCGAAGGAGAAGTCTACGCCGTAGCCGGCTGTCTGCCAGTAAGGTGGATCCATGTAGAAGAACGTATGCGCCCGGTCGTACCGTTCAGCACAGTCGAGCCAGGAAAGATTCTCGACGTAGGTACCAGCGAGGCGCTGCCACGCAGCGGAAAGATTCTCCTCGATACGCAACAGATTGATAGCCGGTCCCGTGGTGGCGGTGCCGAATGTCTGGCCAGTGACCTTCCCACCGAAAGCGTGCTGCTGCAGGTAGAAGAACCGGGCAGCACGCTGGATGTCGGTTAGCGTCTCCGGCCGTGTCATTTTCTGCCACTCGAAGATCTGCCGGGAGCTCAGCGCCCATTTGAACTGGCGCACGAACTCCTCCAGGTGGTTCTGTACAACACGATAAAGGGTGACCAGGTCACCATTCAGATCGTTCAGCACCTCCACTGGGGCTGGCTGGGGACGCATGAAGAACAACGCGGCACCGCCGGCGAAGACTTCGACGTAGCACTCATGAGGGGGAAAGAGAGGGATCAAGCGGTCGGCCAGGCGGCGTTTGCCACCCATCCAGGGAATGATTGGAGAGGTCATAGGTATGCAAGTCTTTACTGTATGGATAAACAGGTGATAGGCTCGCCGCGCTTTGTGCACAAGGCAGAGGCCACGGCTGGACTTGCAGGAAGGGTCTGCGGGTTCGGCGGGCCGGGCTGGATGTTGGCGCATCCACCCGGCTCGCCTCTTTTCATTTGGTCACTTCGCGGACGTAGGCCTGGCAGGCCTGCAGTGCGATCAGTCCTCGGTCACCGTCGTCGGTGATGCCGATAACTCGTTGAGCATGCGCTGGGTCAAGTCGGGCGCGAACGGCTCCATGAACCACGCCTCCGGTGCCGGCGGTTTCTCGCATCCCACCGTCACAACCCGTGGCGGCAAAGGCTCCGACGTCGACAAGGACTGACAGCCGTAAGTCAGCAGTAGCCAGCCTGTCACGCAGGCGAGCTTGAGTCTGTTGTGCATCGTTCATCTCCTTCCAATGTGTTTTGCCCTGCTCCTGCAGGCGATCTTCCAGGTCTTTGCGCTGACTTTTCTGTTCAGCCAACTGCTCCAGGGCTGCAACTGCAGCTTCCTCACGCTCACGACCGTAAGCCCGATCTTTGGCCGCCAACTGCTGGACATAACCTGCAGCCTGTTCAGCCAACTGCTTTCCGTAATCACTAGCCTGCCACACCCAAGCCCCACGCCCGCCGACATAGAGCCCGACCGCCACCGCCAGAAGTGCGATACGCCAATTCAACGGCATTACTGCAGCACCTCAAGCGCACGCTTGTAGAGCGCCTGGCGATCCTTCAAGCCATTCAGGCCACCATTGATACGACGGGTGATCAGCTCGAACACCGAGTCATCGGCCTGCAGCACCTTGTCAGCGAGGCTATTGAGCCCCGCCCGTTGCCAGTACCAGCCGGCCGACAGCGACGCGTAGACCGGCTGCTCGAGCAGGTCGGGAGTGTTGAGCAAGCGGCTGTCACCGAACAGCGCTTCGCTGCAGGCCTCGTAGTTGTCACGGCCGGTGATCTGGATAAGCCCGCGGCCACGGTACCGCTGACCATCACCGTCAGCCTCCGGGGTATTGCCGAGACGCTGCGCCAGACGCCCAGTATCGTACTTGGCCAGGTAGGCATCGTTACCGAGCTCTCGCACATACAGCAGCTGGCCCGACTCATGGCCAACTTGCGCAAGGAACGCAGCCATACGCCGAGGTGTGATGATCGAGTACTTACCCATTGTTGCGTTGAGGCCGGGAACAAAAACGCCGGCTTTTCGGCCGGCGTTGGGGAGGATCTGTTGCAGCTGATGTACAGAGATAGCCATTTAAGTCTCCAGTGATGGTCTGTTTGTCTGTGCGGTTAAAGCTGCACGACTTCGAGAGGTGTTGAGGTTTTCTTGTTCTTGCCAGCAGCCTTGGCCTTGCCCTTCTTGCCGCCATTGCATTCAACGGTGGTCGACCACCCGGACTGGGTGAATACCTGCTCCAGGGAATCCACCAGGTACTCGCCATCAAAGCCATCCTTGAAGCCTTGGGCGTTGATCTGGCGTTCTGCGAACAGGTCGACACGGCCCGGCATTTCCAGGCGCACCCCCGCGGTCGAGCGATTGAACGCCGCCAGGCGCGCCTTGGCGGCCTGCTCGGCAGCGGTCTTGTTCGGGTGTATATGGCGGTCCGTATGCACCGGCGGCAGGCCGTCCGGGGCGTCGTCGTTTTTCAGTTCGATAACGTCCAGGGTGCCGGTCTTTGCATTGTGGTGGGTGGCCTTGACGCTCTTGTGGGTCGAGCGGTCCCCGAGGCGGAACGAGTAGCGGCTAACGTCCGAGCGGCGAATGGTGACCGCCGGCAACGTTTTACCGCTGGCAGTGACACCCGCCTGCCGCTTGAGGACCAGCAGCTTGCCGTTGGCCACCTTGGCGGTACAGTCATGCAACCGGGCAATGCGGGTAATGAAGTTGTAGTCCGACTCGCCCAGCTGGTCCGCTCGCGGCACAACAGTCTGCACATCGCAGGCCGGTACCCAGCCATTGCGGCGAGCCACCGTGGCGACAATCTCGGCCAAGGTCTTGCCCTCGAAACTGCCGTTGCGGGTGGTCTTGCCGCTGCCGCGCATGTCGCTGGCCTTACCTCGGATCACCAGCGTATCCGGCGGTCCGGTCAGCTCAACCTCATCAACCGTATAGCTGTTGATGCGGGTCAGTTGCGCGCCGCCATAGCCTAAAAACACCTCGATCTTGGCGCCCCGCGACGGCAGCGAAACAACCTGGTCCCGGTCATCAATACGCAGCTCGAACTCGTCCGACTCCATGCCGGGCTTGTCGAGTGTGCGCAGCATCAGCAGGCGGTCATTGATCAGGCGCGTGATATCGGTACCGTCAGCGACGATACGAAATTGCGGTTTCATGGATAGCTCCAGTTAGGCGGGATGCTAGTCCCACAGCTGGACGGTCAGCTGGTCAGTTTTAGCCAGTTCGGGAAGGGTGATCAGAACCCCGGCACGGTAGGGCTGAGACTCGACAGCAAGCCCCGGATTGGCGCTCAGCACCGCCTCCACCGTGCCACTCAGGTGCCCGTAGTAGTGGAAACAGATAGCGTCGAGAACATCGCCATCAGACGTTCGACAGATCATCGCCATAGCGTGTGAACTCCAAGGTGAATGCCTGCTTGCGCGGGATTCCGCCCTGCAGGAGCGTAGGTTGTTCTTCCTCGATATCGGTCAGGCACCAATTACCCAGCACCTGGCCGTAACCGGTGGTCAGCCCCAGCGGCTGCAGCTGGCCGCCGATGCTGCGCAAGGTGTCGAGCTGGCCGAGGCCTCCACGGAACGAGGGGAAAATAACCCCCTTGAGCGTCAGGCGCTCATCGCCAATGCCTACCGCCTGCTGCGCAGAGCGTCGGGTCAGGCGCTCCTGAGCAGCCCAGCGGAACGAGGTTTTGCGCCGCAGCTCCTCAAATGCCGCCGTGTCCAGGTTGAAGTAGAACGGCTCCGCCTTGACGCTCTGAGGCTGCAGGATAAGCAGGTGGGGAAACGCCTTAATAGCTTCTTTGGGCGGGTCTTCCTTGGGGCGGATCGAGGCGCTGGAGAACATTTCCGACAGCGAAAAATTGGACAGCATGCCGCTGATACCGCCGGCCTGGTTGTACTTGTCCGCAATGTTGGAAATGGCCTTCTTGGCCCTCTCCGCCTGCTCGCCAAACTCGGCCACTCGCTCCTGCACTTGCGTGACCGCGTTGCTGGCCTGGTTGTAAACGGCCAACACCTTGCCGACCTTGGCTTGAGCCTGAGCGATACCGCCCATGACCCGATTGAGCTGGCCGCCGATCAGCTCCCCCACCACAGGCAGGGTTTCCAGTTCGGAAACCGCGCCTTTCATTTGAGTAACGGCCCCATTCATGGGGCCAATCATGCCGTCCACCGTGCGGCGGCCAGCCTCTCCCGCAGCGGCAAGCGACTTTAAGCTGCCCTGCAGCTGCTCCATGTAAGCCATTGGTTATCCTCCCTACAGGTGCGGTGCGTCGTACAGCTGACGCGCGTTGAGGTCGCGGGTCGCGTCCTCGATCATTTGCATAAAATAAGGCCGCAGCTCATAGGCCAGCGCTTGGCGGTCTGACACATCGCCTTTCACCGTCACCGGCATGTTCAGCTCAAACCGCTGGTCGAGCTTGAGTGATACCGGCTCAGCCTTAGCCGGTGCCGGCTTATCCGCTGCACGCTGGTAGTCGCCCAGCATTTGCCCCGCCTGAGCCAGACCTGGCGCAACGACGCCAGCTGACTGCAGGTTGCCCAGCAAGGCCGCAGAAACGCCGGCCGGCAGCTGCGTGAGGGGCGCACCGGGGAAACGCACCTGGTCGACGGTCAGCGCCGGCACCAGGAGCGGGTCCTTGGATTCGGGCTCCTTCGGGGCGTAGGAAACCGTCGGTGCTGCAGGAGCCGGCACCACTCGCAGCGACTCAGAGTCGTTACGCGTAACGACCGGGTCAGCCGACGGCCGGGTGAGCGGCGCGCCAGGGAACCGCACCTGGTTGACGGCCAGCGCCGGCACCAGGAACGGGTCCTTGGAATTGGGGTCCTTCGGATCGTAGGAAACCGCCGACCCGGCAGGCGCCGGCACCACCCGCAGCGCCTCAGGGTCGTTACGCGTAACAGGCGAATCAGAAGAAACTGGCTCAACCTGCCCATTCCCTTCTCGCCCTTCTGCAGGTTCCCCCTGCTCCGCCGGCGCTGCCGCTGGGTCAGGCTGCACCTTGCTGGCAAACAGACTGCCGACCTTGGCGCCCAGCGCGTCACCGCCCAAGCTCCCAAGGATGCCGCCCACCAGGCCGCCAATGGCCGTGCCGACCACAGGAATGATCGAGCCCAGGGCAGCGCCCGTGGCTGCGCCGGCGATACCTCCGGCCAAACCTCCTACCGCTCCGCCGACACTTTCGGCCTTTTGCTCAGGCGGCTGATCGCTGGCCATAGCGCTACCAACCTGTAGCGCTGCCAACGCAGTGCCCAGCACCGGCACCCCCTTGCCAAGACTGGCCAGGCGTCCAGCGCGCCCCACGAAGCCGCCGACACGCCCCCACCGACTGCGCCGTGGGTTGCGTCGTGCGGTGTCGCCCACGCCGCTCTCAACCGGACCGCTGCCCTTACCGCCGCCTGCCTGGGGATTGGTGACGAACACACGCTGCACCCCGGCAGCACCTGCAGCCCCTTTGGCGACGTTGTACAAGCCTCGGGCCACCCGGATAGCTGCCACGGCCTTGGTGATGGCAAAGCCACCTGCAGCCAGCGCTGTAGCCCCAAGAGCCAACGAAGGTACTTTTTCAGCAATCCAGCCGATGCCGTTGGCCGTCGTCCGCAGTACATCGGCGGCGCCATCTGTCAGCGGCCGCAGACCGTCACCGATGGCACGGAATGCGTCGTCAATCGCGTTGGCGGCTTCTTTCCACTTCTGCGATGACGTTTCGCGGCGCTCGGCCAGGTTCTGGTCGAGAATGCCCGCCGCGTCTGCAGACTTGGTTTTCAGGTCCTCATACAGCGCTTTGTTTTGCATGTAAGCCATGAGCGCGGATTTGACCTGCATATCCGCGAACAGGTCGCCGGTACGCATGGACTCTTCCAGCGCCTGCATCATGCGCTTTGCTTTCTCGGGGTCCGTCTCCTGGTTGATCTTGGCCGCCGCCTCGGCCATGGCTGCGGCCTTTTTGGGGTCGGTCTTCTGGATGTACTGCTGGGCAAGCGCAAAGCTCGACTCCAGTGTCGACATGCCATTCTGTAGCCCGGTGTTGAGCGACTTCTGGTAGTCGATACCGGCGTCCTTGTACGCCTTGACCGTCTCGCTTGAGCCGATCTTTTCCATCCAGTTCTTGAGGTTGTTGGCCGCCTCGTCGGCGCTGCCGGCGGATTTGATCTGCACCTGCAGCATCGAACCCAGCTGGGTGACGGCGTCCATGCCGTAGATACCCTGCTTCGCCATACCGGCCAGCAGCTCAGGGAACCACTTGGCCATGTCGCTGGCCTCGAAACTACCGGCCTGCCCCTGGTAGGCAATGGCCTCCAGTGCCCGCTGCATCTCCTGCGGGTCGGTAATCTTGGCGTTCTGCCCCAGGGCATTGATCATTCGCGCGGTGTCGTTACCGTCCGCGCCCTGACCCACCACAAACTTGGCGGCCACGCTGGAATAACGCGCCGCCTCCTGCAGGTCCATACCGGCACCCACCAGGTTGTTGAGGACACCGGCCACCTCGTTGCGCGCCAGGCCCGTGTCCTTGGCCGTGGTGATGATGCCCCGGTTTAGCTCGACTTCCTCGGCCTTGTTGGCCACCCCTGCCTTGATCGCGATATCACGCACTATCGCCTGATAATCAGCACTGACCTTGGTGGGCACAGCCAAGGCCGCGGTGCCCACCGTGGCCTGCACAACGGTGGACCGCAGGCTGGCTTTGCCCGCCTCGATCTGCTGCAGCCCCTTGGCCTGACGGGCAGCGGTTTGAGCCGTGCGACCCAGCGTGCGGTAGTGATCCTCCAGCCGGCCGACCTCAACGCCTTGTTTTCGCAATGCATCAAGGTTGCGGTCCAGCTGGTTGCGCAAGCCGCGAGCGCTGGCCTCTCCCGCCTCGCTGGCTTTCTTCCACTCATCGCGCAGGCGCATGGTTTCGCCAATGACGCCCTGCAGCACCTTGGCGTCTTCGCCGCGCTTCTTGAGTTTGCCGATGCGGCCCTCAACGTCCTTGAACGCGGCGCCGACCGTCGCGCTGACCACCCCGCCGATCACAAGGCCAATGGAAAACTTGTTGTTGGCCATGGTTTCTCACTCCCACGCAGGCACAGCCCGGCGGCTCACTCAGAGAGCCACCAGACCATGCGCGCGAATGGCATTTGCTCCAGCTCGCTGGCCGAGAACCCCAGTTCTCGCGCCAGGCGCTTGGCAAGCGACTTTTGGAATCCGGGGGTGTTAAACCCCGTCTTGGTGGACCAGGCGAAAGTAGGCCGCGCGCACACGGTTGTAATCGCGGATGGTCAGCGAATGCAGCTCGGCCGGGGTGGTTTCGGTCAGGCGCTGGAACAGCAGCATTTCCAGCTTGCTGTTGTCGTCGCCGGCCTCGGCCTCCACCTCGCGGCTCAGACGGATCGAGGGCGATTGCAGCGTCAGGTGGTCGACCTTCACGCCATCGCGCTCGATAGGCTCCATCAGGCGCACCACCGCATGCTCCAGGGTCAGCTTGAGCCATGCCGGATTCTCGCCGCTGTCATCGCCCAGCAATTCCTTGTAGGCCCGCTGCAGGCGGCGGTAGTCGCGCACCTGCAGGGCCGTCAATTGATCCTCGGTCAGCTCGCACAGCGACCCCAGCATGAGTAATTCGCGCTGCTCGTCGTTGTCCCCGGCCTGATGCGCCACCATGAGGTCTTCGCGCACGGTTGGACAGCGCATGGTCAGCGCTTGGCGCACCTCGCCGTAAACGTCCAGGGGCACGCTCAGGGATACCACGGCGCGACCGCCCTCGATGTTGAGCCAGGAAGGGGTAGTGTTGGTAATGGACATGCTCAGGCTCCTTAAATGGCGAGGTCAGCGCGAACGCTGGCCAGTTGGTCGACACCGTCGATAACGCGGATGCAGTTCACAGGATCGATTTCGTAGATGACGCGGCCGCCGACTTCCAGCTTGTAGTAGCTCACCGCGATGCTGTGCTTCATTTCGGCCTTCTCGCCAACCTTCCAGTCCCCCGGATCGACTTCCTTGAGCGCACCGCGCAAGGTGGCGACCACCGCCTTGGTGGCCCCTCCACGCCCTTTGAAACTGCCCCGGAACACGCAGTTGAAGCCGGACAGGTCAAAGTCACCGAAATACTTGAGGGTTTCCCGGCGCATGCCGTTGGAGGTAAAGCTGGCCTCCAGCTTCTCCAGGCCCATGTCCATCTCAATCGGCGCGTCCATGCCGCCGCCGCGATATTCGTCGGTCTTCATCGTGAGCTTGGGCAAGGTCAGTGACGGCACATCGCCCTGCAGGCTGACACCGCCCACCGAGGCACTCATGTTGAACAGAACTTCTGGAATAACAGCCATTGCGCGCCTCCTTAGGCTACGTCGAGAACTTGGGTGAGGTATTCATCGGTCACCTCGATTTCAAAAATCGGGTTCTCGGCAGGCGGCACATCGGTGAAGCGGATCACCCAGATGATTTTGCCTTGGGCCAGCTGGCTGGCCGTGTTGCGCTCGGCGTCGGCGTAGACCTCGAAGTCGATCACCGCCCCGGCGGCCTTGAGGTCGCGCATGAAGGCCTGCACCGTCTCGGTCACATCCTTGACATAGCTTTTGGTGATCCCGAGGTCGACGGCCCATTTCATGCCGGCACGCACGGCCGCCATCACCATGTCCACGGTGCGCACCCGCGTGACGAATGCCCACTTGCTATCGCTGGACAGCGTGCGGTTGCCCCACAGGCGATAACCGCCGTCGCGAATGATGGTGGTGATATTGGCGTTGTTGAGCAGGTTGGCCCGGCAAGTCGGGTCGTTGTCCAGGTACTCGACCGCCCGCACGGTGCCGGTAATGTTCTTGATTTCCTTGTTGGACGGCGAAGCCCAGAAACCGATGTTGGCATCGGTCTGCGCGAACAGGCCGGCCGCCACTGGCGACGCCGCCAGGTCCTCGTCGCCGTTACTGGTAACGCTCCACTTTTTGACGCCGGGGTCGACCATGTACAGCCGCTTGCTGCCAAACCCGGTGGCATAGGCAATGGCCGCCTCGTCAGTAGTACCCGGCCCGTCGATCAGGCCCAAGGCTTCCAGCTTGTCTGCCAAGGTATCCATGGCGGTGGCCACCGCCTTGGTGGCCGAGTGCTTGGGAGCCAACAACAGCCGTGGGTGCTGGTTGAACAGGCTTTTGGCATCGAGCAAGGCCTGCAGGCCGCTGCGCTTGCCATCGGCCGCCACACCGCCAATCACGGCGCTGGTGATGCTGGCCGGCGTGCCGGCAGACGTAACACCCACGGCGATGATCACGGCCTTGGCTTGGTCGAAAATCTGCAGGCAGGCCTTGGTCAGCGGCGAGTTAGGTCCGAACGCCGCTTTGGCCTCTCGGTCGCTAACGACCATCACCGGCGTATTGGGCTCAGCCAAGCCCACCCCAGGGGTGTAAATGTCGACAATGCCGATCACCGACGACGAGGGCACGCTGATGGTGCGCCCCCCCAAATTGACCAGCGAGGTCGTCACGCCATGAAAAAAGTTAGCCATAAATGCTCCCTATAGAAACGAAAAAACCGCCAGTGGGCGGTCGTGTTGAACAGCGTGAAATGTATTGAGCGCTAGCCCGCTCGGAAGCCGATGGCGAACCAGTACAGGCTGAAATCCTGCTGTGAACCCGCCCATTCACCAATCATGATGTTGAAGCTTTCCCCCGTGGTTTTGCCCGCCATGATGGCCGGCGTCAGGGTTGCCGCCGGCACCCCCGGATTGCTGTTGTGGTAGATCACCGGAATGACAATGAACGGCGCGGCCGAGAATCCACCCGAGTGGAACCAGATTTGGTACTCATAAAACTGGGTGGGCAAATCCCCTATCCCCACGCGCCCCCACTGGGCCATAAAACCGTTGTCCGTGTCCCAATAGAAGCCGTTAGGCGCTCCCGAGAACTGCGAACGAATCGCCGCATTCAGCGCCTGTCGCGCATCTGCGGCTGTGCCGCCACCGGTACCGCCCCGGACAATAGGCAGGATGCCGCTATTGATCTTGCCCGCGTTCAGGCCTGCCAGAGACAGGGCAATCGACAGATTCTGCGAGCCGTCAAACACCCCCTGCCCGGTTGCGTCACCGGTGAAACTCAACGTACGCCCCGTCTGCAGCTTGGTCGCGGTACCGGCGTTGCCAGTGGTCGGCCGGCTCAGGGTGCCGGTGGTGATCTTGGTCGCGTCCAGACTGGGGATATCCGCAGCCGTCAGCGCCGCGCCCTCCAGCACCAAGCCCTTGGCGCTGACCCGCACCTTGGAATAGGTACCGGCCTGCACACCGGTGCTGCCCAGGCTGAGGGTAATGGCCACATCCTTGGCGCCGTCAAATTGAGCCTGCCCGCCCACATCACCGTCAAAGGTGAACAGGCGCGGTGTCTGCAGCTTGGTCGCACTGCCGGCGTTGCCGGTGGTCGGCCGGCTCAGGGTGCCGGTGGTGATCTTGGTCGCGTCCAGGCTGGGAATATCAGCGGCTGTCAGCTCCGCCCCCTCCAGTACCAGACCCTTGGCGCTGACCCGCACCTTGGAATAGGTCCCAGCCTGCACCCCCGAGTTGGCCAGGGTGACATTGATCGCCGCGTCACCGGCGCCGTTAAACTTGGCCGCACCGGTGGCATCACCCTTGAGCGAAATGGTGCGCTCGGTGGCCAGTGCGCGGGCCGTAGCGGCCTCGCCCTGGCTGATGGCCTCCTGCACCACCGCCAGGGTGGCCGTTACCGTGTTGGGGTCCTGCAGAATCTGCACATTGGCGGTGCTGCTCACCTGTATCAGCAGGCGGATCACCTGGGTGCGGCCGCTGCCCTGCTCCTGCAGCGGCTTGAAGGTCGCCGGGTAGCTGGCCACCGCAATCAGCACGCCGGTGTCGTCGTACAGGCCGACCTCGCGCACCCACCAGCCGCCGACCTCCGGCTGCAGGATGCCCTCGGCCACGATAACCGGCCTGCCGCTCTCCACCGAGAGGCGGTTGAGGTTGACCCGGAACACCTCATGAATCAGCTTTTTCTGCAGCTTGGAGGGTAGCGGCGTACTGCCGTTGCCATCCCCTACCGCCATGCGGGTGATCTTGAGGGTGGTCTTGGTGGCGATGGCTTTCGCCAGCGCAGCCGCGCCCGCGTCAGTCAGCATGGCGACGTAAATCGCGTCTGTATCTGCCATTGGTTCGCTCTTGAAGTAAGGGGCCTGCCCTCGCGGCAGGCCGTGAAGCGCTAAGCGGGCACAGGCCCGCCGTAGATGTTGGCCCCGACGCCCAAGGTCCGGTACTGGATGTACAGGCCCAGGCCGCGCAGGATTTCCCCGGCCCAGAAGCCAAAGAACATGCCGTTATCGGTACCCAGGCGCGGGTCGGGGGTCCAACTGCCGTTCATGGCATGACCAGGAATGGGCGTTACCGTGTAGTTCGCCTGCAGCTCGTCCATGCACGCCTCGATCAGCACATCCAGGTCAGCCACCTGACTGCCGGCCATCGCCGCCAGGCAGGCGCCGGCCAGCCACAGCCCGGTCATGTGCCCGGTGAAGTCATCCTCCACCGGTTTGGGCACGCTGTTGGTCGGGAAGTCGGTCGGCAAGATGCCCTTGGAGTCCTTGACGAACTGCACCAGCCAGCGCAGCCAGTTCTCGGCGTAGGCGACCAGCTTGGGCGGCACGGGCTTGCCCCGGTGCACCAGCTCGTACCACGCCCTGCAGGCGCCCATCATCGCCCTGGGCTGGTAGCCGGCCCAGGCGTTGCCATCGCCCCAGTGATACTGGGTCCAGGTGTCGGCCGGGCCGTAGCGGTAGTTGTCCCAGCGGTTCCAGATGTACGCCGCCGCACCAGGTCCGAGGACACCGAATTTCTGCTGGTACCACTGCTGGGAGTCGTACAGGAAATCAACCATGTTCCCCAGCTCGACGCTGTAAGTGTCAGGGTCCAGGCAGAAGATCAGCGGGTATTGATAACCGGGATAGGGCATGCCGTGCCACGCGCCAATCTGCTCGGTGCCGTCCGAGTAGATATTGGAAAACGGAATCACCCCAGGACTGTAGGCCAACGAGTCGTTGCGATAGCCAACCACCGTGCAATCGCCCACCAGGCCGCGAAACGCCTGCTGACCGTTGAGGGTCAGCCGGTACAGCATCGTGTAGCCGTCGACCCCGTCGTACAGGTCGGGCAGCTCGTTGATGCAGTAATACTCAAACGTCAGGTTCGTGTCGGCATCGTTGTCCAACAGAATGTCCATTTCCGCCAGCTCGTCGTAGTTCGGCGCTGACGGGTTCGGCCGGCCGGCCGCGTTGGGCTGGTAGCCTGACAGCGTACCGTCCTGGGGGCGAATCTGCACAGTGGAAAACGCGCCATCCGTGGCCGGCAGCATCCACCACCACCGCCAACCGTCCTTGTCCTGAATACGGACGTTGAAATTGCCGTCCGCCCGGTAGGTGATGCTTTTGAGCGGCGCCTTTTTGCTCGGCTGCAGGTAATTGCCGATCACATACCAGCCGCCATTACCGCCGCCCGGGAAGAACGAGCGCACCACGTTGCCCGCCCGACCGGGAAAGATCACCGGCACATGCCGCTCTTGCGACGTAATGTCGGCCGAGTGCACCACCGCGCGCAGGTCCGCCATGATGTATTCGGCCCCATCATCCTTGGCCACCCGGTAGAACTGCGACAGCGGGATATCGTGCTGCAGCACCTGCCAGCTGGAGGTCGACTCCGGCAGCATGTAGCAGTAACGGGTGCCGGTGTTTTCGACTTTCTCCGGGGCAATCGTGACCTCGACCTTGGCTGTCAGAGCGCCGTTTGCCTGGTCGACCCCGCCGAAACTGGTCCGCACCTTGGAGTCTTTGCTAACCCGGAACCACACCGATTGCTGCTCGATGGACACCTGGGCGCCCATATCGGTCTGCAGCGTGATGTAGCCCTGCGAGTCGCGGCCGTACTCCCGTTTCGCCTCGCTGGGGTAGGCGAACTCGTAGGAAATGCCGTCTGTAAACGGCGTGGCGGCCACCGTGCTCTGCCGGAAAAAGCGGTCGGTCGAGTCGATCAGGGTGTACTCATGGGCCGTGAACAGGCAGGCGTCCATGGCTTTCTTGTAGCGTTCCTCGCCGGTGATACGCCACAGCAGATAACAGGCGTCCATGTACCACAGCTCGCCGTCTGCAGCGTTGCCCATCTGGTTGACGCCGCCCAGCAGGGGCACATGCAGCGGGCGATTGTGCTGCACGGCGTTGCGCGGGATCAGGTAGCCGCCATGCTCGACCGGTTGCCGGGTGGCATAGTTGAACAGGTGGGTACCGTTCAGACTGGTGTCCTTGAGTTGCACCCGGCCGATATCAGCGCCGGTGTGCCCCTCTGACAACACACGGCCGTCATCGGTAATTTTCTGGCCGGTATGGGCAATGATCCAATCCACCTCATACACCGTGCCGTCCTTGTCCCAGTCGGTCGATCCGTCTTCACGCAGCGCACGCACGCCGGCATTGATCGCCCCCCAGGCCAGCGCCCCGTCAAAGGCAAACGTCGCCTTGTCCAGGTATTCGCCCCAGTGCGGCGCACCGTGCGGAATCGACAGGGCGCCATTGGTGAAGGCGAAGGGCACACCCTTGAATCCGCTGTGCGTCGGCTCGACAGGGTCCACCGGCCAGTTGGCCAGCACCGGCTCCTTTGAATTGATGATCCAGTTACAGATACGCCGCTGCGGCGTGTCAGGGATCGGCTGGCCCGCATAGAAATACTGCTCGTAGGCCTCCCAGTGCCATATGGCGGCCTCCAGATAGCGCGGGTCCTGAGTGGCCAGGTAGGCATGGGCATAGCCCAGGATATGCAGCGCCTGGCCCTCGGTGGTGCCGTCGCCGTTGGGCTGGTACTCCATCTGCGAATGGGCGATGAAATGCCGGTTGTTCGAGAGGACGCCCTGATTGTT
This sequence comes from Pseudomonas sp. C5pp, assembly GCF_000814065.1. Classification (NCBI taxonomy): domain Bacteria; kingdom Pseudomonadati; phylum Pseudomonadota; class Gammaproteobacteria; order Pseudomonadales; family Pseudomonadaceae; genus Pseudomonas; species Pseudomonas sp. C5pp. The sequence goes on from NZ_JWLN01000010.1 coordinate 133,185, forward strand.
TTGCACAAAGTGCTGCACCGTCGCATCGACGGTGTCGCCGGTGTTGTTGCGCAGAAAACGGTGATGGCCCTCGATCAGGCTGACGGCATTGGCCAGCGCCGTGCGCTGGCTGACCGGCCGCCGGCTGTTGAGCGGATTAAGAAACATTGAGCCATCCCCCGTCATAGAACCCGGACCAGCGCACCCCGTCCCACAGGAACGTCAGCAGGTCGGCCGAGCCCTTTTCAAACGACAGCACCGGCGGACGGTTGGCCGGCCAGCGGACGTTGCTCGGGAATGTCACCCGGTTCGCTCCGGTGCCCTGCTGCAGGCGCACCGAGAACGACCAGGTGTAGCCCGGTGGCACTGCCGAGTTGGTGAAGGTCAGCGCGCACTGCGGCTGGTCTAGCGTCACATCGAAAAAGGACACCCCGGCGGTATAGGCCACATCCAGCGCCAAAGCGCTGCCAGCAGCGGTAATGGCCTTGCGGCGCGGCAGCAGCAACCCGCCGGTCAGGTCGGTGATCATTTTGGCCAGCGCCAGGTAGGTCGGAGACGGCCCCGAAGCCGTCTCGACCGTGGCGTCAGCAGGCCCATGCACAATGTCATGGGCCGTCTTTGCGGCGGCTTCCATCAGGGCGATGGCGGCCGCCTGGCGGTCGGATAGTTCGCTCATGGCTTTTCCAGTAGTTCAGGCATTCGGTGGTTGGCGAAGTAATGCAGGTCATTGGCCAGCATCATCAGCTCCAAGTCAGCAAAGGCCTCGGCCTGCAGTTCGGCCGACAGAATCTCGGTTTCGTCACCCGAGGACACGGCCGCGCCGAGGTAGAACTGGCCGTTGGGGCTGTAGGTGATGCTCAAACCGACCAGGTGCCGGCTAACCGGCTTGGTCGACAGAATCATGCGCTCCAGCTCGGCAATCCCACGGTCACTGAGGCCGGTATTCAGTAGCGCCAGGCTCAGGCTGAAAGTGCCGGGCGGCCCCATGGGGGTGAGGTCAAACCACTCGACAATGTCGATAATGTCGGCAAACGGCGAAATGACCTGCCGCAGCGAGGCGATGGTGCCTTTGCGCTGGTGGACCTCGAACGAGTCGCGCACCGTCTTGCGTTTGATTTCCTCGGACCATGCCGGGTCCCAGCGGTCCACGCTGCGCTCAATCGCCAGCCACGGCAGCATATCGGTCGGGCAGGTTTCTGGCCGCTTCATCGAGCGCAGCACGTTGGCCAGGTCGGCCGGCTCCAGCCCCACCTGCGCCAGGGCATCCTCCAGCGCGGTGCGGTTGATCGGCAGCAGGCTGGTGTCACTCATCGGTACCGCCCATCACGACGCTGGAGCCGATGCAGTTGGATGCCTGGTGGTCCTCGATCACATAGTCTGCCGCCGGCTTGACCAGCTCCACCCGCTGCACGCGTGACACATGCAGCGCGGCATGGATGGCCGAGCGGCGAATGTCCCGGCCCAGTCGGCGCTGCGCGTTGATGTAGGTATCCAAGGAAATCTTGGCCTGCGCCAGGGCCAGCTCGTTCTCGGCACCCGGAAACATGTACAGCACCGCCTCGATCTCGTAGTCGACCAGCTCGGCCGACTTCACCAGTACCCGGTCGCCCACCGGCCGGATATTCTCAGGCGTCAGCGCCTGAGCAACCTTGTTGAGCAAGTCCTGGGTAGCCACCCCGCCATTCACCCGGCTAAGGACGCTGACCAGCACGGTGGCCGGCGACGGGCTGCTGGCCTTCACATCGGCCACCCTCCCATCAGCGGATCGGGCGTGAAACTCATACGCGCCGGCCGGCCCGGCCACCGCCATGCCCTCGAAGGCCAGCAAGGTGCGCTCGGCCAAAGATTCGTCGCTTTCCAGCTGCTCGGCCACCGGCGGTACCGCGCTCAGGTCCTCCGCCACGATCACCAGGCGCTTGACGTTGTAGTTGGCGGCCAGCTGATCGAGGTCGGCGCCCTGGGCGAAGGCAATGAACTGCGACTTGGCCGCATCGTTGATACGGGCGCGGGTCATCACCTTTTCATAGGCCGCACGCTCCAGCAGCTTGACCACCGGATCCGATAGCAACTCGGCGTTCCAGTTGTTGCCCATCAGGGCGCGAAAGCCCGTCAGGCCTTCCTGATAGAACGTCTCAAAGTCCAGTTCCTCGATCACCGTAGGCGCCGGCAGGCTGGCCAGGTCGATGGTGCTCATATGCTTACCTCAAGGTTCACGCTGTCCTCGGAATAGGTGCCCGTGATGCGAAAGCCGATCTGGCCACCCACCGCAGAAACCACCTGCACGCTCTGCAGAACCAGGCGCGGCTCCCAGCGCTGCAGTGCCCGCGCCGCCTCGGCCTGCACCGCGCTTTTCCAGCCTGCGTTAACTGGCTGGTCGACAAACCGGCGCAGCTTGCTGCCGTACTCCGGCCGCATCAGCCGTGACCCTACCGGGGTGGTCAGAATGTCCACGATGGACTGCCGCAAGTGATCGACCCCGGACAGCACGGCGCCGGTGTGGCGGTCCATTCCGATCATCGGGGGTTACTCCTGCACGCGCTGGAAATCCGGATGCTCATCGAAGGTGGCCAGCGCCTCGTCGTCCGAGGCCGGCACGCGCACCTCGAAATTGACTACATCGAACTGGGCGCCGCTGGGGGTGAAAATGGAGCGGGAGCGGAACGCCGCGTCTCGGTACAGCACTTGAGGGGTTTCGTCGGTCACAGGTGCCTCCTGGGCTGCGACAGCGTCCTTTTTAGGCGCCATGGTTTCCTCCAGACATGAAAAAGCCCGCGCGCGGCGGGCTGGTAGTTATCAGGGCTGCGGCGCATGAGCGCACGCCCGCTGTGAGTCAGTGCTTGTGGTTGGCGGTGTTGCCGGCCGTGTCGATGATTCGGGCGTCACCGTAGATATCGCCCGTTACGCGTAACGCGCCCTGAATCAGCATCGGTCCAATGAAGCGCAGCATGGGCGCCATCGCTTCAATGGCCGACTCCGTTACGGTAACGACCGACCCGCCCACCTTGATATCCACCTGGCCGGCCGGCAGCTCGATGCTGTAGCGCTTGGCCTGCCAGTCATAGGTCAGTGAACCGCCGTCCTCGAACAGCCAGCGCTGGACATGGTCGCGGTCATCCGGCGCCGGCGCAGGGCCGCTGTACAGCCCCGGCAGGAATGTGCCCTGGCTTACATCACCGCTGGTACTGATCAACACCCCCTGCTCATGCATGCCAGGGGCAAGCCAGTGCCGCGCACCAGGAGCGGCCCCCAAGCTATGCCAGCGCACCCAGGCGCTGGTCCATTCGCCATCCGAAACCCGGCACACCGGCGGATCGGCGGCGAGGTCAAGCGCGACGACCCGGCATTTGCGAATCATGCCGGCGATCATTCGGTCATGCTCAGCCAGCGGGTAGCTCATCCGTAATCCTCCCAATCTCGACATAACCTTGGGAAAGCGGTCCCCCATCTGCAGTAGTGCCTGCAGCGGCCGGGCCGAGCTCAGTGGGCCACGGCCACTCCTCTTCCCCGAGATAGATGACTTGAGTCCACTCGACGACCCAGACCGCGAAGGTATCCAGCTCAGGACGGCTCCAGTCACGCTCTGCACGGACAAAGTCAGCAAAGCCGATAGGGAGCCCCCACGATTGCCCACGAAGTAGAACCGCAAGCTGCGCGGCAACAAAGGCAGCAACGTGAAGGCAGTTTTTCTCCTCTACCGGAACAATTGCACGGGCCTCAAAACGCGCCTCCACGGCGGTCTCGCCAGTCCCCGGATCCATGTCTGCACGCTCGAATCCGGCCAGCTCCAGTACAACGGCAGGAGGTGGAACTACCTCAATCCCGTCAGGCATGGTACCGACGTACGCCAGCCCTGGAATGGCGTCTTTGATATGTTGCTCGATAGCGGCATATAGCTGCTCGAGTGGTATCGGTTCATCACCCATTGCCCAATCTCCGTAGATACTTCAACAGCTCGAAGTTCAGCTCCTGCTCCATCACCACAAGCAACCGCTGATGCGCCTTTCTCGTCCATGACTCGAAATGCGGCCTCACCTCTTCCAGCGAGATCTTTGCCTTAGCTAATGGAAATCGGCTGCCGTTCTCACCGACCCATCCTGAACTCGCACCGCCTCTAGCAGAGACTTGGCTGGTGGGATAATCATCAGCGTTGAAGTGCTTACTGGCAGTACGGATCCAGATATCCGGCTTACTGCCATACACTGTCCGGAAAAAAGCACCCTGGTACGAACGTCCGGCTACGGACACACCTGAGCGGGATTGCCGAGGGCGGCCCGCTCGACTGGCTTCAATGGGATTCAAACCGAACCACAGCTTGCCTTGGCCATTGCTGGCCACTGGGAAAGCTCTCAAACGCTGACGGACCGCCGTAACCGCGATTCGCTCTTGTTGGCTCACCGATCTGGCAATGTGCGTGCGCAACCAACGAATGGTCTTATTGATTGCCCGTCTTTCAGCCGCCTTGATAGCTTTCGGCATCAAAGCGGCGAACTGTGCGAAGTTTGAAGCCTGCTGCGCGTTCGCCTGGAGTGTAATGAGACCTGAACTAGACGACTGTTTCTGGTAACTGCCTACGCTCATACCGATTTCCTCAGCACCAGGGTTACAAGCCCGTCGCCACCAGGCTCAATTCGGGCGATGGTGAAATTCCCACCACCGTCCTCGGGCGGCAGATCGATCATCACGCTCTGCCGCGTATCGACACCCGCGGTGTCACCAACGCGGATGACCAGGTGCGGCTCACGCAGGCCGGTATTAATCTGGCCGAGCTTGGGCTGCAGCCACGGCGCCGAGAACATCCCGAGAACCTCGCGACCTTCGATATGCGCAAGATCGCCGAGGACATCGAACACCACCTCGTCCAGATCATCGATCAGGTCGCGGAAGGCCATGATCAAGCGGTCAGGCGGATGACTGCACGGGGACGCGTGCAGATGTGCAACGGGTTGGACTGAGCTTCACCCGCAACACCCTTACCGAAGGGCATCTCCTCCAGCTTGCTGTAATACGGCAGGCCTTCGGTGTTGACGGTTTCCATGTAGTCTGCCGGCGCATAGACCGACAGGAACAGTTCAGAAACCCCCTCTGGCACCAAGCGCGCTTCATCGTCAGGAACGAATGGAACACCCGCTACCTTGCCCCGGTAACGCTCCCAGCTGATACCACCGAACTCGAACGTTTCACGCCCGTCGCCACGAAGCGCTGCGGCCTGCTGGCTACCCTTGTAGGTATCAACAACCGATGAGTGGGCGATGAGTTTCTTCCAGAAGGTCTTGCCGCAGAAAGCGCGGGCGCCGGTGGTGGTCACGTTGCCGAGCGCATCTTCTTGCATGTCCAAGGCGTCCACGCACTGCACCTGAATGTTGGCGTTCGGGTCATTCAGCCCCATCGACTGCTTCTGCTGCGACACCCCGAAAACCTTGTAGATGTCCAGCAGCACTGAAGAGCCGTCTGCGTCGAGCACCTTGCCGTTGATGGCCCCCATCCGATGAAACTCGTGAGTGGCATCCAGCTGGCGTTTCGCCTTGGCCAGACGCTTGTTAACCACATCCTGTACGGCCTGCAGCTCCGTCAGCGTACCGAACGCGCGAATACCCTGGATCTCGTCCGCCTTGATCGCAAAGCGCTGCGGCAGGTGAACGGTATTGAACGGGATCAGCGTGCGCTTGCTACCACCCACCACCAGGCCAGAGGTGCCGCGCTCTCCTGCCGGCACCAGAGCGAGCGTGTCACCGTCTTTCTCGATCTGCACGGTAAGGGTCGCGACACCCTCCTCCTGGAACAGGCCAAGAGCCGCAAGGCGTCCTGGTACGTACTCCTGCTCGTTGATAGCAGCGGTCAGGGCTGCAACGCCGAAAGCGTCGTCTTGGAAAATGGCAATCTCAGCCATGAGGTACTCCAAAAAGTAAGAACCCCGCTCAGGGCGGGGTTAGGATGAAAGAGAGTCGGGTCAGCGCAGGATGATGAAATGCGCTGCCAATGCCTGTTCCGCATCAGCGTCGATGCCGGTCAGCAGGGCCTCACTGACCTCGGCCAGCCGCACCACCGCGCGGCCACGCCGAACGGTTTCGGACTCGCCGAGAGAGGCATAGAGAATGCACACGGCTTTTTCGCTGCCGTCTTCTGCAGCGGGGTCGTAGGCTGTGAATTCGCCACTGGCCGTTACCAGACCAAGCAGTTGGCCAGCGACCAGACCAGGACCAGCAGCGACGTTGATGGCTTCGCGGGAAATCTTTCCTGCTCCCTCGGAAAGCAGGAACTCACCGGCATGCACCGGCTCCTGGCGGATGTTACTCATGGTCGTGCTCCTTTATTGGCGGCCTGCCGGCGGGCAGCCCAGATGCTGGATGGATTGGGTAACTGCGCTTTGACTTTCTCTGGTTCGTCATCGGCCGGCGGCAGGCTGTTGTCGATCTCAAAACCCTTGCCGGAGCTGACCAGCTTCTCGAATAGCCGCGCCCGCACCGCATCAGGCTCCAAGCCGGCCTGCACAAATTCAACGGTTAGCTCTGGCAGCCGAGCGGCTACGCAGAGATCACGGACACCCTTGGCACGCGTCAAGGCAGCCTGCACAGTGGCCTTGTCGGCCAGTTTGGTGGAGGCAATCAAGGGCTCGACCAGGTTGCTGATTCCCGCCTTGGAGCAATACTGGGCGATCATCAAAGCCAGCGCAGTAGAGTCGCCTGGGTCATCGGCTGGCAGGTCAGGGGGTGTTGCCGGCTGGCCACCCGCTGCCTCCGGCTGGTCGGCCAATTGATCCAGCAGCGCCTTGGGCGTCTGGCGGTAGCGCTGCATCGCCGCGCCCTGGCCAAGGCACGCCTTGACCTCGACGCCGCTGCCCACGTCGTCAGCCAGACCCAGCGCGAGGGCTTCCTGGGCAGTCAACCAGGTTTCATCATTGACCATACGGCGCAGCTCAGCATCGGCGATGCCCGGCGCCTTGGCCTTGTAAGCCGCGATGATTGCCTCGAAGGTCTGGTCGAGGACGTCAGCAACCCGGCGCAAGTCCTCGGCATCACCGCTGGTCCAGGTCCACGGGTTGTGCACCATCAGCATCGCATTCGAAGCCATCACCAGACGGTGGGCGCCGCACGCAGCGACGCTCCCTGCGCTGGCCGCCAGAGCATCAACACGCGCGGTACAACGCTCACCCAGCCGATTCAGCGCGTTGTGAATGGCCAAGCCGTCGAACAGATCGCCGCCGATGGTGTTGAACGCCACAACCACCGGGGAAACACCATCATCGATCGCTTTCAGGTCCTGAATGAAATCGTTCGCGGTGATGCCCCAGCCCCCGATCTCACCGTAGATGTAGATCTCTATGGGAGTGGTATCGGCCTTAGCATCGCCCTGCCCCTCAGCCGCCGCGCTGATCTTGTACCAATGCTGGTCTTCGATCTGCTGCCCCGAGGGCGCCTTGTTAAAGATGCGAAACGGCATCAGCTTTTTCATATCTTCCCCTTGTCGCCGGACTCATCAGGGTCATCCTCGACGGCCGGCAAGCTGCTGTAGTTGATGCCCAAAGCCTTCGCCCGGGCGATATCGGCGGCGTTCTCTTCGTCGACCACCTCCGCATCCGTACCGTTACGCAGGCACACCTCACTGCGCGATGCGAAGCCCGCGGCGATCTCCATGCTGCGTGACTGAACATCCTGTACCGGGTGGATGTAGGCCCAGCCCTGCGGTACCCAACGGGTACGCTGGTACTCGCGGCGACGCTGCGCGTAGTCCGGCAGGTCTAGCGCCCCGGCAAGCACGGCCATGTCCAACCAAGCTTTGCGCACCGGCCGACACAATTGATGGACGTACACCTGGAACTGGAGCTGCTCCAACCGACGACGGAACTCGGTCAGTACGACGCGGATCGCGCGGTCATTCACGCCTTGCATGTCGCCGGTCATGAGTTCGTACGGCAGCCCCGAGCCGGCGGCAGCGGCCATCAGCTGCTGCCGTATGAAGTCTGGGTAATTGTTGCCGGCGTCCGGCGGGTCTGAGAACTCGACCTGCTCACCAGGCAACAGCTCCTGCATCGTGCCGGGTTCCAGCCCTACCATTGGGGTGAAGCCGTCCCGGTCGTACCTGACAGGCGCCCCGGTGAGCGGGTCGAGTTGCGGCGGGCCGTCCGGGGTTGGCTTGCGAACGAAGCCGGCAAACAGGTTGGCAACCTCTTGGCGGAACAACACCGCGTCGTCGAAGTTATCCAGGCTACGCAGACGCTTCAGAACCGGCGCCAAGCGCGGTACGCCGCGCAGTTGCCCGGGTTCCAAGGGCTCAAACACATGCAGCATCTGCTCAGCCGGGATCCGCACCAGCTGGTTGTAGCCGACATTGAGAGAGGACTTGTCGCTGGGATGGTTGCGGTAGCACCAATACGCCACGCGCCGGCCCAAGGCGTTGAACTCGATGCCTGCCCGAATGACATTGCCGAAACGGGTAATCTCGAACTTGTCATGGGGGACAAACTCTGGCGATAGGCACTGCAGCTGCAGCGGTACCGCGTAGCCGTCCTCCAGCCGGCGCGGACGCAGACGAATGAAGCACTCGCCCGACTGCTCTACCGTGCGGGCTACCAGCGCCTGCAGGCCATAGAAGTCGGTGAGCTGATCGGCATCAGCCTCATCAACCCAGTCCTCCCACAGCTCTTGCATCACCTTGCGGACCGCCTTGTCGAGCAGCCGAGGGTGCGGCGTGATGCCGGTACCGATCAGGTTGCTGACGCGCTTGTCGATGACATTGGCAGCATAAGGGTCATTGCGCACCGCGCTGCGGGAGCGGGAGCGCAGGTTACGCAAGGCAGGCATAATCAAGCTGTTCACGCCAGTGTCAGGCGCATCCCATCCTGATGAGCGCCGTCCCTCGGCGGCGCCCTCGTAGCTGGCCTTGATCCGCTCGGGCACCAAAATGCCTGAACGACCGAGGGACAGGTAGCGTCCGCTCACAGCCCCTTGCCCCCGTGGTAGATACGGGTCACCCGCGAGCGGGGGCCTGCGGCAGCGGTCAATTCAGTGCGGATAAGGTCACGAGCCTTGATCAGCTCGTCGACCGTCCGGTATTCAACGGTGCGGTCGGTATACCGGACGGTCTTTTCACCACGCGCAATCGCCCGCTCGACAGCGTCGAGGTGTGCCTTTGTGTATGCCATGTCAGCGTCTCTTGAGATAGCCGCTGCTGGAGCTGCGGCGTTGCATGGGTTGGGGTGCGGCTCGTGGAGCCGGCAGTGGTGGCGGATCGTTTCGCTTGACCGGAGCAGGTACAGGAGCCGGCGAATCGATCTCGTCGCCCTGGTCGTCGTCCGGCTCGCTGACCTGGGGCCGGGCTGGCTCCGGTTCGCTTTGCTCGAACAAGTTGGCCTGCGCGAGCGCCTGCCGCAGCTTGTCCCAGTCCTGTTCGCCGTAGCGGTGAAGGCCAAGGAAGTTGGCCATGGCCAGGTTGTAAACCATCAGGTCGAGCGCCTCGTTGCGGTCGGCCTTGCCCTTGACCCACTCAATCCGCTTATAGCCCTTCACGTAGCGAGCGACCTTTCGCTCGGCCACGCACTGCTGGAAAAACTCGTCGGGCAAGTCCTTGGCGAAGTGCAACGCACCAGGACCTTTCTCAAAGCTGTAACGGTTGTAGATCCAATCCTTGGCCGTATCGGTACCGACGATCCAAAGCTCCGCACCATTGCGCTCGGTTTGGCCTTTCCAAGTGACATCCACCTGCGACGGCCGCTGGGCGATTACGGGCCGCCCCGGCTTGCTTGCGCCCTTAAGCGCGAACACGTTGCGCCAACGGCGGACACGGGTGAACTGGTAGACCTCGTGGGTGTGGTGACCGCCGGAGTCAATGCCGGTAGCCAGGATGCCGAGGTTCACGCCGCAGGGATGCCGGTACCGGACTTTCAACCGCTCGTCCAGCAGGGACCAAGTGCGCTCGTCGGCCGGGTCGCCGGGGATCACCTGGTGATCGACCACCCAGCGCTCCATACCAATCCCCCAAGCCATCACCATCAGCTCCAGGCGATTGGCCTGGACATCGACGGAGGCCGTTAAGGCAAGCGCCCCCACGGGCAAGGTTCCAAGAACGTAGTCCTCTTGAATCGCACGGGCCTGAAGCACCTCGGCCTTGGTTTGCTCGACTGCACTGTCCCAGACCTCTGCCAAACGGGTGTTGTAGAACACCTGCATCGGCTCCAAGTCGCCGCGATCCTGGGCGCGCTTTGCCCCCTCGAACTCGCGGGCCAGCATGGTCCAAGAATGCCAACCAAGAGGCGCATAGAGCGCATTAAGGTGGAAGCTCACTGTCTCGCCGTCTCCCTGGGCATGGGCTCGCCACTCACCCTTGGCCAACATCTCTGCCTTGTGATGCTCATCAATCAGCACATCACACTCAGTTCCTTCGCACTGGTAATGCACCGTGCTGAAGTCTGCCGAGTAAAGCAGGCGCTCCCACTTCAAGATCTGCATATGCCCACAGGTGGGACATGGCACGTAGTAGTGCCGCTGATCCCCCATCATGAAGAGGTCATCGATCCGCGAGGCCCCCTTGATGAGCGGGGAACTGGAGAAATAGAACTTTGCGTTACGGCCGAAGGTACTGCCGCGCGCTTCGGCCAGCTTGATGCCATCGCCCTCTTGGTCTACGTCAACGTCCCAGCGGTCAACCTCATCGCCGTAGATGTACCGCGCCGACAGCTCAGACAGGTTCGCCGCCGAGCCAGCGGTGGTGGCGTACAACGTGCCACCCTCGAACTCTTTGGTGTCCATGGTGTTGCGGGCATCCCTGGAGCGGTTAGCTGCCACGCGCGCCTTGAGTTCGGGCGTTGCGTCGATTGTCTTGCCGATACGGGACGACACGCGCTTGGCCAGCCCCAGGCTGGGCAGCAGTGTCAGGATGTTGGATGGGGCCATGTGAATCAGGGCGCCTATCCAGTTTAGGGCGATCTGCGTTTTCATCAGTTGCGAGGCGACCTTGGTCACCACCCGTTTGCACGGGTGCGCGGGAGAAAGGCAGCGCATTGGTTCACGTGCGTAGGGTGTGCGCGCGGTGCGGTATTTGCCGGGTTCGGCGGCGCCGGTGTCACGCGGGATCCGCATGTACTCGTCCGCCCATTCATCAACCCACAGTTCGGGGTCAGGCGTCAGCCCTCGGCAATACGCTTCGCGGTACACCTCGGCACCGTCTGCGTATCCGGTGGGCATAGGCTCAGCTCTTTGTGATGGCTAGGTTGAGGTCGGCATCGCTCATCTTGCTGACCTCGGTTAGAACGCGGCGGAAGGCGCTCGCGAGATGCTTTTCGATCTCCCACGGATCACTCATACCGACCAGCTCGGCGGCGAGCTGCGGGGCGAGCCCAAATAACTGGTCGCGCAGCATCCGGCCTGCCGTGTAGGCAGCATCTTCCACCGCTTTTCGCTCGACCAGATTGCCTTGAACTTTGTTGAACTCAGCCTCGGCCAACTGGGCGAGGTAGTACTCGCGGTGCGCCTTCGCCTTCTGGAAATTGTGAGCCCCGCCAGGTGCTGGATCCGGCTGCAACACCGCTCGTGGGCCGAGGCCGGGCTGGAGCTGGCTTCGGACATCCCGCTCAACGCGGTTTTCTTCATGTCGGGCAGCCACAGCTGCCTTGCTCGGATCGGCGGACTCAGTCAGCAGCAGCTCAGTGGCTTCGACGTCGACCTTGCCGTCGTCGGTCAGCACCAGCCGTTCCTGCTTGGTCAGTTTAGAGACATAGGATTTCGACCATCCGTGACGGGCAGCGAACTCCGATTTCGTCAGGTACGTCATGTCGAAAAGTCCAGTTCACCCAATGAATTCAGGGGGTTAACCAGTTCACCGCAGTTCACTAAGCTGGTGAACCTCCCGCTAACAAAAAGCCGCGGGTTTCCTGCCCCGTACCCCGGCCAGATCACCAGGGTCCCCGGCCCCGCCGGGGCTGGCGGTCGGATCACTGACCAGGTTCACCGCTCCGGGGCTGGACATCGCAGACGCCCAGACGCTTGGCGACCCAGCGCTTGTACAAGCCGATGGCGACATCCGCACCAGCAGTAGCGGTGAGGCAACCAATGGCGCTTGCCGACCACATGGACATACCGGCCGAGTACAGCAGCATGATGGTCGACAGCCCGCATACGACACAGGCGCCTGAGCGCAGCAGCACCTGACGGAAAATGAACCAGCCGCTAACGCCGGCCATGTCGGCCCGCCACATCTCGCCTGAGACGCCGCCCACCAAGGACAGGAAGATCACCAACCAAATTGGCATCTCAACTAACGCTTGCTGCTCGCTGTTCATCGAATCCCCCAAATGCAAAAACCCCGGCACCAAGGCCGGGGTTTTCAGTGTTTGGCGGGCCGCTTTGTGCGCCCGCACGTCTCGAAGATGGATACATTTTGCAGGCCGAGTTTCCTGGCAGCAAGAGGGTTTTAATGCCACCCGGCAATAAGGGGTAAACGTCTAGGGAATGTCTGGCGAATCTCGGGGGAATACACCTTCCCGGCTTAGCTTTACTTTGGTGCTGCCCCATAGGTCCCAAAGGGGGAGGCGATAGTGGGACCTGTGGAACCCCCGAAAATTAAGGGCTGTCCCACTGTCTAACTGTTATTAACCTTTTCCCGTGTAAAGAGAAATATTAAAAGCACGCTGCGCGCAACGCGCGCGTAACGCGTTGCATGCGCCCTATGTGCGCGCCTTCGTGTGAGCAGTGGGACGGTGGGACAGCCCGCGAACTGCGCGGGCTGGGGCTGGGCTAACCTGCGAAAAACACGGCAGGACCGCAGCGGGACGGTAGGACCAAAGGTGGCGGATCATGCAGCCTTCTTCCCTTTCAAAAACCCCTGGATAGCCACATGGGCTTGGTGCAGGCGCTCATAGTACGTCTTCCTACTGCACCTGCAATACGCCATTTTCTGCTCGAGCAGGCTGTCCTGATTGCAGTAGTGCTCTTTCACAATGACGTACAACTGAGGGGCCAGATGTTTGTTCACGATGATCTCGATGTCCGCAGACTCATCAAGCAGTACCCGACTTCCTCTGGTACCTCGGATCAGATCACCCCGGCAGTCCATGAGGAGCCCGAGCATGCTACCACCACCCGAACCACCACCGTGAACATCTGGCGTGTGCAGCTCTTGCGCCCACAGCTTCAGCATCTCATCGATATGCTTGATCAAAAGCAGTCCTCCTTCGGCGCTGGCGGTTGTTGCTCCAGGGCGCTGGTGCGGCCCCAGCCCTCGGGCTTCTGGTACGCCCAGGGCCGCTTGCCACTCTTCGGAAGCGCGGCGAGCCGTCGACGCCGCCAACCCAAGCGGTGCATGATCGACCCCACACGCATCTGCTCAGGCTTGCCCCAATGGCCGGGGTCCAGGTTGAGCGCCTGACCCAACACCTCGCTCCCGGTGACCGTCTCCCCGGCCTGCGATTCCTCCAGCCATTTGAGGATCGGTCCTTCCCATTCATCCACCACGAAGCGCTCTTCCTGCTCTGTAGTGAACAGTTCTTCCTCTTCGCGGGTGACCCACCAGATGTCACCGGCCTGGTAGCAGAACATGGCCTCGGCCCACAGCTGGTCACGGACCCGGCGCAACGCCTCCAGGTCGACCTTGACGCAGGCGACCGGCCAATAACGCCGGTTACCGGTGGCGTCCTTGAGGTATTCATCTTGGTTGGTGGTGCCCGCGAAAACACACTGGCGTGGCACGTCGCTCGTTCTTCGCCCATAGCTTTCGCGGTAGGTGTCGATGGAGGCCGAGAAGAACTGCTTGGCCTTGGTGCTCTCAGCCTTGTTGAAGCTGTCCAGTTCGCCCAGCTCGACGATCCATTTGCCCCGGATCGCCTGGAACGCATCCTTGTCGCCCAAGGTAAACGGCGTGTCCATGAACCATTCGCCACCAAGGATGCCCAGCGCTGTGGACTTACCCGCGCCCTGCGCACCCTCGAGGATCATCACCGCATCCGCCTTGCAACCGGGCTTCATCACTCGGGCCACCGCCGAGATCATCCAGCGCTTACCGACCTTGGCGCTGTACTCATTGCGGGGCACACCGAAGATTTCATGCAGCCAGCGCTCAAGGCGTGGCACGCGATCCCATTCCAGCTTGGCCAGGTAGGTGCAGACCGGATGGAAGGCGTTGTCGTGCGCCACAACACTGACAGCCTCGACCACATGCGAGGCCTTGACGCGGAGGCCCTGCTGGGCAAGCCACTTCATTACACGCATGTCGTCGATGTCGCTCCACTCCCCCGGCACGCCACCATAGGGCGCCGCCCGGCGGCGCATGATCTTCGAGCTGAAGGCGTTGTAGCCGATCACCCCGCTCCACCGTTCATCGTTGGCCAGGATCAGCTCGACGTTCTGCATGTGCGCGATCAGGGCACCGCTCTCGGTCCTGGCCAGCATGTCCTTCCAGCCACCGGTAGCCGGTGGCTTGATCACCGCCGTGACTTGCCGGCGAACCGCCTCGAGACCTTCCGCGCAGTGCAGGTCGTTGAAGTCAGTCCACTTGACCTCGCGGTCGCCCGAAAAGATCGGGCCTACCACCTGGCCGCCGACCACCACAGCCGCGTTATTGGCCTTTTCCTCACCCGGGTTCCAGGGCTCGCCCGTTGGCCGCTTGGTCTTCCAGTCGTCATCCCGGCAGATGATGATGGACCGGCCAGGGAAGCGCTCACGCATGTGCTTGGCTACCGCCATCAGGTTGCCCGCATCGAATGCGATAGCGACTGCTTGGGAGGTTGCCATGTGCAGGCTAGCGCCGGTGGCGTAACCCTCACACACTAGTACAGGCTCCCCTGGCTCAGGATGGCCACCGATCATGTGGAACGCACCATCCTTGGCCATGCCGTGCGGCCAGTAGGACTTGTCGCGCCCAGTATCCTCTTGGACAGCCGGGAAAATCACCTGCAAGCCGACAATGGCGCCCTGAGCATTCTGCATCGGGACGAGTACCGCGCCAGACTTGGGTGCGTAACGAACGCCAAAGCCGACCACCTGCTTTCGATCAAGGTAAGCACTACGCCCCTTCTCAGGCATACGCTTGAACAGAGCTTCCGCCCGCTTGGCTGCACGGCGCGCAGCGTTGGCCGCGATCTCTGCAGCACGTCGTTTGGCATCGGCCTGCCGGGCGCGCATCACCTCACGCTCTTCCGGGGTTAGCCCTCGACCATCAGTCTTCACCTTCTGCGTTTCGCCTAGGCGCCAATCACCAAAGCTGCCGAAGATCAGAGTTTGTCCCTTCTCGGCCAAATGCTCATGCAGGACATACCAGCCATTCTTCTCCTTACCCTTGTCGTCCTTTGTGCGGCAGCGAGTCAGCTTGCCGAAGATCAAGGGCTGATCAGGCTGCAGGCCATAGTCGAGCAACTGGTCTAGTACCTTATCCAGCATAGCGAGCCCCCTTCTTCTCGAAGTGCCCCTGGCACTCGATACAGCGCTGGCAGCCTTTAGCAGCTAACCGGCGCGGCTCCGGAATGGGGTCACCACATCCAAGGCACTCTTCGAGTGAATCACTCGCGGGCGCAGGCGCACGAGCAGACAGAACCAGATCCAGGTGCCACTGGGCGCGATCATTCGCCAGGTCAGCAATGTCAGCCACGGCGAGCCCCCCGAGTAGTCTGGTTGACGTATTCGGCCCGGCGATACATGCCCAATAAGCCCTGAATCCCTCGGAACACCTGGTGCTGAATCTCGGCAAGTTCCTGATCGTCGACCTTCCCGTCACCGATGCTCCGAGCCCAGGTTTCGGACAGATCGGCAACCTGCCGGAAGAAAGCGGCAAGGCCCATCGTCAGAGTTTCAGGAATGTCATGGGTGTATACGTCAGACAGCTCTTGCCAGATGGTGTCGCCAACAAGGGCGTGAATCGAGTCAAGGATGCGCGGGTCCCTGGTCAGTTCCAAGATCTCACAGAATTCTTGAACGTTGACGATATGGGTGGGGTGGGTGGGAGACAGTTTGTGCTGGAGCGTGGTGGCATTACGACCGGTGGTGGCGGCAATGGCGGCAGCACCGCCTGTGTAGTCCCGCACAGCGTGGTACAGCGCGAGTTCGAGAGGCAGCACTTCGCGCTTGGCGCGCTCGGTGCAACTCATTGCAATTCGGCTCATGGCGTGGTCCTTTTCGGTAGCCAGTGCCTGCGGCATACAGTGGTGGTGCATGCGCCGCATAGCGGTTGAGAGAGTAAATAGCGGGTCGCGGAGGCTGTTACGGCCTCAGGCCGGGGCGTCTATCCATCGACTGCCCCAAGCGAAACAGCCACCTCCCGTGGTGAAGGAGGTGACACCCAGGCTCCCTGCCTGGGCGGTGCGATCAAGGCAAACGGACCTATGTGGTGTGCCCGCTTACCTATCACGCAGCCCGGCAGCATCGTGGTGCTACTGCTGGGCTTTGGAGGCGATCACTCGCCTCCGTTGTGGCACATGGCATTACACCTTGAAGGCTGCCAGTGCCAGCGACGAGGGGTGGTGTTACACTCGCCGCGTGTCTTGAGAGAGTCACTACCGGTACTGTCCATGGACTCTTCCGGTAACGCCGCCCCTCTGTGGTGGAGAAGCGGCTCCTGGCATCCGTGCCAGGCATTACGTGGTCAAGGACAGTTGTCTCGTGGTGTGCGCCACGTCCTTGAATGCGGCCCGGTAGCACTGTGGTGGTACTACTGGGGGAAACGAGGCGACCTTCGGGTCGCCTTTTTTCTAAGCAGCATCATGAGTAGGAATTGCCTCAGGAGCCGGAAAAACATCAGGTAGATCCGGACGCAATTGATGCGGCAAAAGAACTTCGGACAGGGCTTTCGAAAGCAAACGCACCTGAGCCACCGGAACACCCCGCCGGCGCCAATTGAAGAGCCGCTGAGGGCTTACCTGACATTCGCGCGCAAGCTGGGAAGGGGTTTTGCCCGCCTCTTTGGCCGCTCGCAAAATCAATTCGAAGACCTGATCAGGCGTATTCATACCGTTACCAATACAAACAATGTGAGTGACATAAGCAAACATTACGTTTGTTATCATCCGAATGCAAGCCCTGTAACATCCTGTTTATGAACAAACACTCAAACACCTTAAAAGGCCAGCGGTTCCGGGAGGCCCTGAAGGACTCAGGACTGTCAGGCGCCGAGCTTGCTCGTCTCCTAGACCTGGAAAATGAACAGAACATCACCAACTGGAAAGCCAGAGGCGTTCCCGCATACATGGTGGGCCAGGTGGCAGCGACCCTGGTTGTTGAACGGGAGTGGCTGGAAGGCAAGGATGTGGTCATGCGCACCGACAGCACGGAGCGCAATCCCACTCGCCCAGCCGCTAATGACGCCCAGCTTTATGTCCTAGAGCCAATGGCCCCGTGGGACTCTGACACCCCACTAGACGATGATGAGGTTGAGTTGAGGCTGTACAAGGAAGTCGAGCTATCTTCCGGCCCTGGCATGGTTGCCCGCACGGAAGTCCAAGAGGTATCCGGACCAAAGCTTCGGTTTTCGAGAGCCACAATGCGAACATGCGGGGTGGATCCATGCAATGCCGTCTTCGCCACCAACAGCGGCAACAGTAACCATCCCCTCATCCTGTCCGGCGCCACGGTGGGGATTGATAAAGGCATGACACGCATCATCGACGGGGAAATCTATGCGATTGACCACGACGGGCACTTTCGCATCAAATTCTTGCAGCGGCTGCCCAACGGCATTCGCATGCGAAGCTTCAACTCGGCAGAGTACGCAGATGAGGACTATGACTTCGATGAAATCCTCGCCCAGCGCATCGTTATTCTAGGCCGGATATTCTGGTGGTCATCGATTCGCCCCCTCAAGGGACCATCACTCATCTAACCAAACAAAATGTGTTGACCAAAAAGCAAACATAACGTTTACTTGCCTCACTCTTTCACCACAGAGTGAGGCAATACCATGCACACCACCGCATCACTACACGTACATCCGGCCGCCGCATCCACCGATCTGATCTTCAAAATCCGCCGCTTGGCTAAGCAACACGGCTGCACGTTCGCCACCACCAAACGCCCGACAGTAGCCACCGCACCCCGCCCTATAAATCCTTACGATGGAGGGCACGCGGCGTGAACCACCCAATCCATCGCACCTTTGAAAACCACAACATCCGCCTGCTGTTGATCGACGGCAAACCGTGGTTCGTGGCAGCTGATACTTGCGACGCGCTGGCCATTATCAATACCGCTCGTGCCTTGAGCCGCCTTGATGATGACGAAAAGGGTATTCACAGTATGAACACCCCTGGCGGGCCCCAAAACCTGGGCATCATCAATGAGTCCGGCCTGTTCTCGTTGATCCTCACCAGCCGCAAGCCAGAAGCCAAGCGTTTCAAGAAATGGGTTACTAGCGAAGTGCTGCCGAGCCTCCGCAAACATGGCTCGTACTCCATTACCGGCACCACCTACGTACAGCCACCGGCGCCCATGGCCGACCACATCGAAGCCGACCGCATCGTCAGCGCAGGCCGTGTCTTCAATGCTATGTTCCGCACCGGCCGGAGCATCGGCATGAACCGCCGCATGGCAGCGTCCCGCGCCAACCAAGCCACTCATCGCTCCACCGGGGTCGACCTGGTTGCCGAGCTGGGCGCTAGCGACTGGATAGACAGTGCCGATACTCCTACGCCGAATCGCCGCCAGTACCAGCTTCAGCAACAGCTCCGCACTCACCTAGCCGAAAATGACTGGCCCCTAATGGTGACCGGACCAAGCCTGATTGAGGCGCTCGGACTGACTGAAGACCGCGCCAACCAGATGGCAGTTGGTCAGTGCCTGCCCCTGCTCGGTTATCGCCGCGTCCGCCTGCCAGCCAGCACACCAAATGGCATCCGCCCGTGGGGCTACGCCCTGCAGCAAAACGTCGCCTTCGAGGAGCTGTCCGCATGAGCTTCGCACTTAGCCACAACGCTTTTGTCTGCCTCAAGGCGCAGACCAACCTGACTGGGCAATTCACCCACATCCTTCGCGACGAGTCGAACGGCGCACGCGCCAAGGCAACGTTACAGACCGAGGTGTATCTCGACCAGGTCAACGTGGTAATCCGAATGGGCTCGACGGTGAACAACCTAACCTTGCCAGCGAACAACCTCGCCAGCGCGAGAAAGGTCGCGGCGCACCTCGAAGCCATCGCCAACGGCAAGCTGGATACAGCCGACATGCCACAGATCGAGTCCGTGCTCGCTGACGTGGCTTAGGAGGTGAATGTGGAGCGCACACTTGCACAAACCGCGAAGCATTTCGGTATTAGCCGCAACGAGCTGATTCGCCGAATGCGTGAAAGCGAGCTGTTGAACGAACGCAATCTACCCCGTTACCCCACTCGCGACCGCCAATACCTGCGGACAAAAGAGGGGAGCTGGTTTCATCCAGAGGCCGGGATGCAGTACAGCGAGTCGACCCGGGTGAAGCAGACCGGGATCCCCTGGCTAGCGGAACGGCTCAATCTGCAACTTCCGACACCACCAGAAGATAAGCGACATGCGGCCTAGGGAGTATGCGAATCAGATCATGCAGCTCAAGACCCGCGCAGAGCGCAACGCTGCGCTTCAGCAGGTACCAAAAGAGCTGCAGGACCTGGTCCGCAAACACTGCGAAATCACCTGGAACCATCCGTCACGCCACAAGCTCAGGGAGAGCCCGACGCCTGATGAGCAATACAAACCAAATCGCGCTGCGCCTGCCGCACGCACCTGATGCAACCACTGTGGAGCTGCTGTACCGGACCTTTGGCGATGTGCTCATTCCACTCGACAAGGTGCGTGTGCAGTACTTCCGCAACCTCAACGAAGACACCTTTGCCGAGCAACTGAAGGTAGGACGGATCTGCTTGCCCATCACCACTCTGGACAACAGTCAGAAAGCCCTGAAGTTCGCCCACATCCGCCATATCGCCGCTCTGATCGATAGCAGGGCTTACCTGGCGGACGAAAAGCAATCTCGACAACCTGAGCAAGAAAAGCAGTAACACCCCAGCGAGGGCCGCCACCACCGGCCCGCACACCACAAGGAGTTAGACCCATGACCAGCCAACAGGTCATAGCCCTCATCGTTATCAGTGCGTTCATAGTCGGATTGTATGCCTACGCCTATTTCCTTGGCCGAAAAGCAGGTCGCGCCCACCACCAACGCGGCTTGCTTTTTGATCTCCTGCCGAGCGATGCCAGTCGCACCGCCATCATGGGGATACCACCACAGGGTTCGACCCCGGAGGGAAGCGGGCACGCGAGAGCACAGGAATCAATCGAAGCCACTCCCGCTTCGCTCCGCGAAGTTCGTGTTGTCGACGCGCAAAAAACAGAAAGTCTCTGCTGCGAAGCAGCAGGCATTATTCCCCCTTTCAGCAACCCCACCGAGGGACTGATACCCCACGACAAGCTGCGCGAGGCAGCGCCCGCTGATGCAACGCTAATCGCTAAAAATCGCCCGCACGCGCAGCCTGCCATGGGGTATACGCACCCTTCCGCCGCCAGCTGCATTGGGGCCGCGATCGAAGCGATACTGGCCGAGCAGAACGGTACGTACGCCACCTCCGAGCAGATGGCACAGGCAATTGAAGCCGCACTGAAGCAAGCCGGGTTCATGATGCCTGCTGATCAGTCCTACCAGAGCATGCCGGTGACAAGATCGGACTATGACCTGCTGATGAATGCGGCCGAGACATTGCGCCTGGCCGAGAAGACTTGGAAAGCCCTCCCAGGCACCGAACCAGGCCGGAAACGAGCCATGCAGCAACAGCAGGATATCTTGGCACTCGCAATTCGCGTGCACGTCCAACTGCGAAAAACTTCGGCGAGCGTCGACAGTGTGGAGGCAGCATGAGCCGCATTCAACGCATCATTTTCAACGAGATGTCGCTGGAACATGCACTTTCCGCCGTTTGCGGGCTTCACAACATGAGCACTGATCTGATCGCTGGAGATGTATTCCGGCAATTGTCGGAACTGGCTACCTATCAACTGACCCCAGTGACAGTTTGGTGCGGCCAAGGCGGTTTGTACCAATCCAAGATGGAGGCTGTTGGAAACGGCGAGCAACGGATCGAATCGGCCATTCTGATCGACGAATCGGATCTCGCGGGACTTGCCGTCGACAGCGTCGAGGTTGCTCGGCTGGCGGAGGAAAATCTGCAGCACCGCAACCTTCAGATCAAGGCCGACGATCTGATCAAGTCCCTCCGCGCCCAGCTGGCTGAGTGTGATGGGCTACTACGCGATTGCTTCACCGCCATGCTGAAAGGTGGTTACTCGAAGCCCTTGCGCGAGCGCATCAAAACCGCGTTATCCGGCGAGGCACACCATGACTGAGCGCATCCGCCCACCCATGGCCTCACACAGCCTCGACCTGCCCGCCATCTGTGATGTCTGCGGTAAAGGCAGATCGACACGACGACACACGAAGTGCAGCCAGATCCGCCAACAGCGGGAAGGCGACAAGTGGGCAGCCTACATGGCCAACGTGGCCGCTAAACGCGCATTGGGTAAACGGGCCATCGCCCGCCGGGGAGATATTGAATGAAGACAGTAGTACCTAACCCAAAACTGGCGGGTGCAAAGCTATCAGCGACAATCAGCACTGGCTTCACCGCCAAGAGCGAGTCAGGCGCCCCCGCCCAGTTGGCGATCATTGATGAGTACGGCAACATCCTTGCAGCCGGACAAGACGTGGCATGGGCGGCCTGGCGCGTATGTGTGGAGGTACAGGAAAACTTCTGGGAGGGACAAGGGCACCTGGTGGTCCACACTAGCCCACCTGGCCTCCCACTGGACAACAAAAAGTCAGCTTAAAGATTCAACCTGGGCGGTCGATACCGGCCGCCCACTTTCCAGACTTCCTCTCGACCCTAAGCCATCGGCGCTGCCCCGCCTTGGAAATCAGCAGGACATCGATGTACCAAGCCCTGCGCCCCTCTGGCAATACACCACGCATGTAAACCACGATGCGCTCGAAAGTATCGATCATCAATTGCCGAACCTTATCCCGCGCCTCGACCTCCTGCGCCTCAACTCCGGCGGTTAGATCCGACCATAGCCTTGCATCTGCTGGCCTCTGCCTGGAGGCGATGCCGGCTAGCTCTCGTTCAGCCTGGAGCAGCTTTGCTTTAGCCTTAGTCAGCTGCTCTTCGAGATCACGGGCTTTACGCAGGAACGTAATCGGCAGAACGCCATCACCCTCCCCCAATGCCAACGCTTCAGTAAGCCGGCCGAGCTGGGCTTCGAGATCAGCCACCTGCTTTCGCGAGCTCATAACCCCTTGCTGTAGGTCGCCACTCGGTCCTGCTGGCTGCTGTAAACGCAGCAGGTTCATCTGATCTGAGCAAAACGACATAACAGCCCGTTCGACAGGTGCAACGCTACAACTTCCGCCCACATCGCACCCACCTTTGTTCATGTAGGACATGCACATGATACGCCTATGCCCATCCGTCAAAGTCCCATCAGGTCGAACCTTATGCATCACATTCTGCGCGGTCATTGCCGTGCCGCAGTAGCCACAGTAGGTAATACCGATACCAGTCACTATCCCAGGAATGGCTCCCTTCCCTCGCCGACGACTTCGCTGACCTCGCAATAGCTGTAATTCCTCAAACTCAACATCCGAGAGTAACCGAGGATAATAGTCCTCCAGCAGGTAATCTTCACCGTCAACACAGATATGCTTCGCACCTTTCAAAGCCACTAACTTGATCAGGCGATAAATCTGCTGTGGAGAGATCCCGAGATAAGATGTATCGAAGCCCCGTTCCTGGATCATACTGAAGGCTCGATCAGCGCCATATCCTTCGCGATACTTCTCGATGGCAAATCGCACAACTTCGGTACGTTCAGGAATCAACTCCCAGCGACCGTCGACGAAGCGGACCCAGCGAGGGTCGCTGCCATTGCGGATCAAACCACGGTAGTGTCCAGCGATCCAGTCTTCACACAAGCGCTTGATTGAGGCCTTCACGCGCTTACTTTTGGTGTCGCTCTCTTCATGAGCCCGGATCATGACCAGAAGGCTATAGACCAGGTCCATTGGCTGCGCCTTCAACCTTTCCCTGTTGTACTCACGGCCGTCACTCGCGGTGACCACGGTAATGCCCGCATTGATGATCTGGGCCAACTGCGCTTGCGCTTGTATTGGTTCTGCCCGGCTGAGACGGTCCAGGCCCTCAACGACCAATACAGAGCCGGCCGGGATACGCCCCTCATCAACAGCCTGCAGGAAGACGCCCAAGGCGCCCTGTTTTATGTGCCGCTGGTGAAAGGCGGAGAGGCCCTCATCCCTCAAGGAAAGCGACTGGTCTAGTGTGAGACCCCTTGCCGCAGCCCATGACTTCGCATACTCAGCCTGCCTGTCCGCACTGTTTCCTGCCGCTTGGCGCGGGTCAGAGAACCGCAGATAGCTGTAGACCAATCCTTGAGACGCTTGCATACCCTTGATTCCACTCTAACCGTGAAAACCTGAAGTATATATTACCACTCAAAGGGCTCGCCAATGGACACATGACCATGCTGTGATGACGCTGCTAGTCCGCGCTCAGCACGCAGGGGATTGAAAAAAGAAACGACTTCATCAATGATGCCCACACAAACATTCACAAAAATAACGAGGAATCATGAACATCTCCACACTTCTCATATTCATACCGGCTTGCTTTGCACTGAACATGGCTCCCGGACCAAATAACTTGCTTTCAGTTAATAACGCCACACATTATGGCTTCTGGGCTTCATGTCTTGCAGGCGCCGGAAGGCTAATTGCTTTTGCAGCAATGATAGCGCTCGCAGCAGCGGGGTTAACTGCTGTACTTGAAACGTCCGAACTGGTATTTCTTGGCATCAAGCTTCTTGGCGCTGCTTATCTATTCTACTTAGCTTTTAAACTTTGGACAGCAAATATTCAGAATCAGGATTCGAATGATGCAAAATCAAGAAACCTTGTGGGCCTAGCGAAACAAGAGTTTCTTATTGCAGCTGGAAATCCAAAAGCAATATTGATATTCACAGCATTCCTACCGCAATTCGTAGACCCAGCGCATGATGTCGCGCCGCAGTTTGCAATGCTGGGTGTTCTATTCCTGGTATTGGAGATGATCGCTCTGGCAGGCTATGCCTTAATCGGGCTGCACTTGCGACGCTGGTTCAATAACCCCGATGGAAAACGTCTCTTCAACCGCATCTGCTCGGTACTGCTGTCGGGCGCAGCCTCCGTATTGCTCGTCACCCGGCGTGCCTAAGACCACTAGCGCCTAGGTGATGACCCCATCCATGCTAGCCCAACAGCTCTAAAACTGTTCCTCACCACAGGTGCAGCAAGAGCCGTATTCATCACTGATGATGTTGCCCTTACACGCAGCATCATAACAATGCGTGCGGCTTACCAAGTGGGTGTCGTCACAGACAAAGCACCACAGCGTAGTGGACGTAGGCTTGTTGGGTTCTAGCACAGCATAACGAGGTACGGGACCGTCTACCTTTACAGACTCGTAGCTGCAAGCCGGGCAAATATATTTGCGGACCCCTGCAGCAACCTTGAAGAATCGCTGTCGCTCAGACTTGGAAAGTAGTTTGTAAACTGCCCAGCACTCTCGGACCAGAACGCCTTCAATGTGATCGTTATCAAAATAAACTTGAGCATCCGGCGCTGAAAATAGAAATTCCTTCCGAGTCTTTACCCAGTTTTGATCAGGGAATAGGTGCTCGTGTGCTTCGAGAATGATCAAAATTACTTCTTTGGGCGAAATTCGAAGCTTCGCATTTACTGAATGCATTGCTGAGTTTCGAACCTTTCGCACTCGATCGAATAACTCCACAAATTTCGCATCGAAAGGTTGAGGACTCACCATGTTATAAGCTTTGATTAGATCATGAGCATCGATGGTTTTGAATTCGGAGAACTCGACGCCCTGACCTGTCTTGTCCTTAGGCCAGTCTGACGGAGATCCGAGTAACAAGTATGGGCTGAAAGCTACGAGCTTACCCTTGATAGCGAGCTCGACGCCCTGCTGGGCAATGATAAGTGAGGTCAGAATCCGTTGCCGGGCAGCCTCCCAAAACTGCGCCTCATCATCTTTGTCCACTTCGACGTACTGACCCGCTTCATCCAGGGTCGTTATAAACGAAATGACGATGTCCCAGGCAAAATCAAACTGCGCGTATGCTGCCGACGCGAATTCTTCGCTCGTCGGAATTTCTTTAATCATCGGGATCAACCTCGATTTTTAGCGCCGATGGCATAAGAGTAGAGCTGAGTGGGCAATCGGCCACTCTTTGTTCGCTCGAACTCGCTAGTAAGGCTCGCCCCAAGTAGCCCGTGGATCAGAGGTACGGTCAACACCGCTCTGAACGTACAAACCAGGCTCAACACATTCCAAAAAACCGTCCTTCAACGAACGATCAACACGGCCAAGTAAACTGAAATTCTCGGTGTGATCCGACCCGCACGTACAATCGTCTTCATGCAAAACACGCTCCCAGATCCCAAGGCTGTCGATCCGGTAATGCAATCCATAGAAGCGTCCCATGCCCATGATGCGCAGCCCCGGATGGTCGACGCCATACTCAAAAACACAGACGATGCCTCCGGAAACCTTCACAATTCCCACGCCCTTCCCATATTTTGTGTCCATCCCATGGTAAACAAGGCCATCAAGCTCGATAGAGATCTCGTCGTACTCTTCGAGCAGCTTGTTAATCTCCGGAAGGATGAAGCGAGGCGTGCTAGCTCCGTGATACAAAGAGCTACCGCATAAAAGCTGGGCGATTTGTCTGGCGGTCGCGGTCTGGCAATTTGGCAGAGGCGGAAGATCTCTTGTCCAGAATGGGCGATACATCGCGCTCCGAGGTGGCATATGCTTTTGAAGGTGCCCGGAATACTCTGGAAGCTCCAGTGATCGCCAGAATGCTTCGAGACCATCATCCGGGATGTGCCGCATCTTTTCCCATGGCATCGCCAGCAGCTCGTAATACACGGGGTCATCCGAGGGCTCAGGGAATAGCCAGCCAGCGCTATATCCCCCCGCGAAGTTTCGCAGAACCTCTGCCGGCGCGGTGATATGACAAAGAATGCAATCACTACGTAGGCCACCCTGGATCAAAGGGCCAACCATGTAAGCGTCTTGTCGTACGTATCGCGGCGCTCCTTGATGTGTAGCAATCTCTGAAAGGTGAACCGCTTGAATTCCAGACCGTCGGAGCGACTTCTGGCTTATCAGGTAAAGATGACCTACGTCCTCAGTCGGGACAAACCACGCATTGCATGTGCGCAGCCAGATCGGGTCTTCAAAGCAATCCTCAACCAAATTGACTGCGATCTTTGACTCAAACCTATTACTTGCGAACCAAGCGGCAACACGCGGATCACCGGTAGCATCAAGGAAGAATGAGCGAAACCCATAGTGCTGCAGGATCGCTTGGTTGGTGGCTGTATCTTCGGTCTCCTTCCAACCGCGTACTAAATGCTGCAAGGCTCTCTTTGCGTAATAGGTCCACTTAATCATCAGGTCGGGCACGCACCCCTGACGCTGAAATGAGGTTGACAACGAAGGGTGGCCGTTGGAATCAAGATAGTGCTGGGTTTGCCCTCTGTAAAGAACGCCCGGCCCGTATTGTTGGATAGCCACTTTGAGTTCTTCAAGTGTTTCACAGTGCTGCGTTTCCATGTCCCCTCACTTTCTACGGTAGTTAACGGGCAATGATGGTCGTTCGACCAAGCCAGAGACAGCAGTTCGGGCCGAAGCTTCGAAAGCCTAACCTCTAAATATCGTCATCAGGAACAAGTGGTCCTTCATAAATCTTTGCCAACCTAACGGTAGCGTCAACAACCTCTTTAGGCACTGCACGCCCCTGCAACTTCTGAAGCACCCTGTCGCGGACAAAAAATCGAGATGGCAAATCCGGATTTATAATGTTATCCAGCCCTTTCCTCGAGCAAGTCTTAAGCTCTTCATTAATGGCTTCATCGAGTTCACTGGACTTGACCTCAATGTCGTAAGGAAGCCGCTCAAAACACCCGCCATCAATAATTTCGTCAATCACCGAGCGATGCCATACAATACCAATTTGCGGGTCTGCTTTATCGGTCACTCCCTCTCGCCCTACGTAAATCCCTACAAGTATGGCAACGTCAGTCCCAAATCGATAACTCCCACCTCTAATCGAGACGCTACCTTTAGGACTGTAGTAAAGAACCGGAGAGCCAGACATACCGCTCTTCGAGGCACTATCTATGAGGAACTTTGGCTGACCATTAAACCCATTCTGAACAGATGTAGCTATCGTTGCCCGTTTCCATATAGGCTGTGAGTAGTCATCCTGAACATTGTGCGGGTAACCAGGAATAAAGAGCTCCTCAGTAACTTCAACATCGTCCATCCATTTTTCAATAACAGCTTCGCTAGGAGCCAAATAGCGCTGTATAGGGCAAAGCTCAGCAGGAATAGGATTATTAAGAGGCGAAATTAGCCCTTCTACAATCTCATTATCAGATTGCCGGTACTCAAACTTGAAATTACCCATTGGATCGAAGGGAATGGCCGCGACATCAACACGCGGCCATCTCGTTGGGTGAATAAGAAATAACGACTTTTCTTCATCCGCCAGGGGGACGATGATTGACATTCGAGTCGCGCCAAGCGGGGGATGGCTCACTACAAGGTTAACAACCACGTTATCAGGTACTGCATTCTGAATACTCTGAAATTTCAGATTGTCGGGATGGCGACCTGTCAAATTGTGCCAAGCGGTCACGATATAGTACTTCCCATCACGTTCATAAACTACGCCCGTCCCGATAGCGAGAGTAGTTTTTTCGAACCGCATCGTTAGGTGAACAACAGAGTTACTTACTGCCGCCATCTTTGCTTCCTTGCTCGCGTGAAGAGGGCTGTAATCATAGCAATGCCAAACTATTCAGCCTACTCCAGATCATCGATCAGCTCAAAGGAGGTGAAAGCAGGGAAGGAAACCGCACCGGCGTTCGAAGACGCTTCGAATGACTGCTGCTGGCCAATAAATTCCCGCCATTACTTTATATATTGGCCATCGTTAGGTTTACCAGCAGCCATCCAGAACTCCTGGCGTACCAGACGCCAGGTGCCGTGCGGCTGATCACCTGCAACCGCGGCCTCGCCCACTGGTGCCCGCCACAGTTGCCAGGCGATATAGAACAGGTACGCCGCCCCCGCCAATTTGATGGCCAGGAACAGGTATTCGCTGGTGTGCAGCACCACTGCCAGGCCCATGGCCGCCAGGGCGATCATGCCGCTGAAGGCGACGATGCGCCCGCCACCGGCCACGCAGGCCGTACGCAGGCCGTAACGGCTGGCATTGTGCAACGACAGCAGGTTGTTCGGCCCCGGCGCCATGTTCAGGGCGAAACAGGCGGGGATGAAAAGCAGCAGGCTTGAAAGGTCCATTATCGTTTTCCTTTGGCAACAGGCGCCTATTTCGGCGGTTAGCTGGCCTGGTGGTCAAGTTACAGCCAGCGGAAAAAACTGTATGGGTGCGCGGCGCCTGATAAGCTGCCGGGCATATCGAGGACCCTGTGATGCCCCGTTCCCATGCCGCGCTGTGGCGCGACCCGGCCCTGCCGCATGTCGAAAGCCGCCGCGCCTGCCATAGCCGCGCCTGCTACAAGGCCCACAGCCACCCAACGTTTTCCATCGGTGTGGTGGATGCCGGCCACAGTCATTTCACCGGTGCCGGCAACGGCCAGCAACGCCTGACGCCTGGCACTCTGGTGCTGGTCCCGGCCCGCCGGGTACATGCCTGCAACCCCGAGCCCGGGCAGGCGTGGAGCTACCAGATGCTGCATGTGGATGCCGACTGGCTGGCACAGCTGCACCTGGAGTCCGGGCTGGATGGTGCCGGGCCCGGCGAGCCGGCACGTATCTGCCAGGTGCCGGAGGTGTATCGGCAGTTCTGCGAACTGAACAGTCTGCTGTTTTCCAACGCCAGCAATGGTGAGAAGGATGCCGCGCTGATTGCCTTTCTGGGTGACCTGGACTTTGCCAGGCACGCGCCGCTGGCACCGGCACCGGCCCTGGGGGCGACCGCGTTGAGTGGGCTGATTGCGCACATCGAAGGCCAGGACCCGGCGCAGTTGAGCCTGGCGGTACTCGCGCGGCAGGCCGGGCTTGGGCGCTACCAGTTGATTCGCGCATTTCGCGCGGCCACCGGGTTTACGCCGCATGCCTACCTGCTCAATGCCCGGGTCAACCGTGGGCGGCAATTGCTGGGTGAAGGGCAGGCCCTGGCGGAGGTGGCCTATCGGCTCGGTTTTGCCGACCAAAGCCATTTCCAGCGGGTGTTCAAAGCCCATGTGGGGGTGACACCGGGGCAGTATCGGGGAGACTGAAGGCCTGCGCGGTCTGTGTAGGAGCGGCCTTGTGTCGCGAAAGGGCTGCGCAGCAGCCCCGGCAATCTGTGCCGCGGAGCTGAAAACCTGGGGCCGCTTCGCGCCCCATCGCGACACAAGGCCGCTCCTACAGGGACCGCGCCTGCTGGTCAGGCCTGCAATATTGTTCAATACGGCATGAGCGCCGAGGGGCAGAGTCAGGCTTTACGCCAGAGCAACCTCACCCAATGCAACAGTTTCTGATCATCGCCCTCGCCCACTTCCTCGCCCTGCTCTCTCCCGGCCCGGACTTCTTCCTGGTCGCACGCACCTCGGTCAGCGCCGGCTGGCGCGTCGCGAGCGGCGCCTGTCTGGGTATCGCCCTCGCCAATGGCGTGTTCATCGCCATGGCTTTCACCGGCCTGTCGGTACTGCAGGAAGGCAGCCTCCTGTTCACAACCCTGCAACTGGCCGGCGCCAGCTACCTGCTGTACATCGGCACCCTGTTCCTGCGCCATGCCGGGCAAACCAGCCTGGGCACAGTCGCTGGCAAACAGACCGCCCAAGGGTGGTGGCGGGGATTGGGCATGGGGTTCCTGTCCGGTATCCTCAATCCCAAGAATGCTCTGTTCTATGCCAGCCTGGTCAGCATGGTCGCCAGCGCCAGCATTGCCTGGAAGGCAACCTGTGCCCTGTGGATGTTCAGCATCGTGCTGCTGTGGGACTTGCTGGTTGCCGTGGCCATCGGCAACCCGCTGGTGCTGCGGCGCTTCGCCCGCAGCCTGCCCTGGCTGGAACGGGCCTCCGGGGCCATGCTGGTGCTATTGGCTATGGCACTGTTGTTTCACCTGGCCTGGGGCTGACCAGTTGCAGGGTGCGCATGTCCATCAAGGTGAAATGGCCACTGGCCCAGCCGCCAGTGTCCAGGTGCCAGACGTTGCCAAGCAGCTTGGCCTCCAGCACCGGTGTGTGGCCCACCAACAAGGCACGCAGGCCCTGCACGGGCGCGGTATCGCCTACCTTCAGGCGCCGCCGCGACCATTGGCACACTTCCCGTACCTGCGGGTCGTCATCCAGTTCCAGCCAGGTCCTCAACACCGTCCAGTCGGCGTACGGGCTGTCGGCATGCAGCAGGCCTACCAGGCCGGCCGCACTTTCAACCTCTATCGCGATCGGCAGCTGCTCGAAGCGCTCCACGAAACGTAACTGCCGAGCCCTCGGCAGGTCCAGAAACCAGCCCCCCCCGGCGGCGCGGTACATGTCCAGATCGAGCCGCCCGCCGCGCACGCGGGTAATCGCCAGGGCCTCATGATTACCTTGCACGGCATGGAACCAGGGCTGCGCCAGCCAATCCAGCGCCGCCTCGCTGTCCGGGCCACGGTCGACCAGGTCCCCCACGCTGAACAGGCGGTCCACGGCCGGATCGAACCCCACCCCATCCAGGCATTCCTGCAGGCGCTGGAAGTGACCATGGATATCGCCCACCGCCAGGTCACGCCCCCGCAGATTGGCAATCAGACGCCGAAACCGTGCCATTACAATCTTCCTCTGCTGGTGCCGCCATGCCAGGGGTAAAATGGAGGCACATGCAGTCTGCCCCCGGAGGTGCATCATGCGTACCGCCCTCGTGTGTGCCGTGCTCATGGCGCTGTCACTGGACAGCATGGCACAAGGTGCCCCGGCCGCGCAGGTCGAGGTACGTTTCGAGCATCCGGAAAAATTCCGCGATGCCAGCCTCGACAGCCACGGGTACGAGCGTGGCGCCGACGCCTATGTGATGAAAACCTTGACCCAGTACCTGCAGAAGCTTGGCCAGCGCTACCTGCAACCTGGCCAGCAACTGGTCATCGACATCCGCGACATCGACCTGGCCGGGCGTTTCGAACCCTGGCACAGCCAGGCCTACGATGTACGCTTCATGCGCGAAATCACCTGGCCGACCATCGACCTCAGCTACACCCTCAGCCAACCGGGCAAACCCGACCAGCAGGCGCAGGAAAGGGTCAGCGACAAGATGTACCTCAGCCGCCCGGGCCGGGTCACGAGCAGCAGCGACCGCCTGTATGCCGAAAAGGCCATGCTCGACGACTGGTTCCGCCAGCGTTTCGCCGTCCACCCGGCATCCTGAAAATCCCTTCACTGGTACAGGCGTTGGTGACGGTAGTATGCTCGGCCCTTCAACCTGTACCAGGGAAGGGTTTTTCATGAAGTTGTGCGCCGTGCAACTGGCGTCGCTCAAGGGCGATGTGCAAGCCAACCTCGAACGCCACCTGGTCTGCATCGAACAGGCCGCGGCCGTTGGTGCCGAACTGGTGGTATTTCCCGAACTGTCGCTGACCGGCTATGAACCAACCCTCGCGCGCCAGGCCGCCCTGCCAGTCAGTTCGGCACGGCTGGACCCGCTGCAGGCAGCCTGCGACCGGTTTGGTATCACTGTCGCAGCGGGCCTGCCACTGCCGACCCCTGATGGCATTCGTATCGGCATGCCAATCCTCAGCCCCGGTGTACCGCGCCAAGCCTATGCCAAGCGGCGCCTGCATGATGATGAACTGCCCTGGTTCACCCCAGGCGATCAAGCCTTGCTGCTGCAGGTGGGCGTGCACCGGGTAGCGCCTGCGATCTGCTACGAATCGATGTTCATGGCGCATGCGGCAGCCGCGCGGGAACACGGCGCCGACCTGTACCTGGTCAGTGTGGCTAAAACTGCCAAGGGCATTCGCGAGGGTTACCTGCACTACTCCGAGGTGGCTCGAGAGCTGGGCATGGCAGTGTTGCTGGCCAACTGCGTGGGGCCGGCCGACACCTTCATCGGCGCTGGCGGCTCGGCGGCGTGGGACAGCCAGGGGCGCTTGCTGGCCAGCCTGGACGACCACAGCGAAGGGCTGATCGTGCTGGACACCGCCAGCGCCAGTGCCATTGCGGTGCCCTTGGTCCCGCACCCGTCATGATCTATCTGTTCCTGGCGTTGCTGAGCTACGCCTGTACCTACTACCTGACGGGGCTGCTCATCCATGGGCAACTGGCCGATATAGCCGAGGGCTTGCGCCACCGGCCTGATGCGCCGACACCCGGCGAGTATCTGCGTGCAGTCAAGCC
The DNA here is from genome assembly GCF_000814065.1 of Pseudomonas sp. C5pp. Lineage (NCBI taxonomy): Bacteria > Pseudomonadati > Pseudomonadota > Gammaproteobacteria > Pseudomonadales > Pseudomonadaceae > Pseudomonas > Pseudomonas sp. C5pp. The sequence continues at coordinate 165,551 of NZ_JWLN01000010.1, forward strand.
GCATGCGCGCCGGGCCCATCGTCAGTACACCCTGATGGCCGGCTCGGCGTTGGCCCTGCTGGTCTGTCTGGCCGCCAGCTGGTTCTGCTGACATCTACAGGTCCAGTGCCAGGCTTTGCCGGCCTTCCAGCGCCAGCAGGTACTGCTTTGCCGCGAGGCCACCGGCAAAGCCGGTCAGGCTGCCAGATGCACCGATTACCCGATGACACGGGGCGATGATCGAAATCGGGTTGCGGCCATTGGCGGCGCCTACCGCGCGCACCGCGCTAGGGTTGCCGATCTGCCGGGCGATGTCGCTGTAGCTGCGGGTTTCACCGAACGGTATCGCCAGCAGCGCAGCCCACACCTGACGCTGGAATTCGGTACCGGCAAAATCCAGCGCCAGGTCGAAGCGCTGGCGCTTGCCGGCAAAGTACTCGCCGAGCTGGCGAGCGGTTTCCAGCAGTACCGGGCACTGGTCATCACGGTGCAGGGCACCAAGGCGCACGCGGTTTTCCCGCTCCTCTTCCCACAGTACGGCTGCCAGGCACTCGCCACGGGCTACCAGGGTCAAGGTGCCGACGGGTGACTGCATGAAGGTGAATGCGCTGGACATAAGCAGGCCCCTGCCAGGTTGCGATCAACCTACTGTACGCATCCCCAGTTCTGCCTGCATCCGCTTTCTTGCTCAGGCAATCACGCAAGCGGAACATCGGCGTCGGCATATTGCCCGGACCAGAGTGCCCTCCACCGCGTCGCCTGCTTCGCGGGTGAACCCGCTCCCACAGGGCCCCCACCAGCTGAAGGAATGCGCCATACCTGTAGGAGCGGGCGCGCCCGCGAACACCGGCGTAGCCGGTGCCATCCACCGCGTCGCCTGCTTCGCGGGCATGCCCGCTCCCACAGGGACCCCATCAGCTGAAGGAATGCGCCGTACCTGTAGGAGCGGGCGCGCCCGCGAACACCGGCGTAGCCGGTGCCATCCTCCGCGTCGCCTGCTTCGCGGGCCTGCCCGCTCCCACAGGGACCCCATCAACTGAAGGAATACGCTGTACCTGTGGGAGCGGGTTTACCCGCGAACACCGGCGCAGCCGGTGCCATCAGCCGGGTCCCGCCAGTATTCAGAGAAATGTCTGGCGGATCCGCTTCTTGTCGATCTTGCCAACGCTGGTCTTGGGGATCTCGTCCACGCAACGCAAATGCCACGGTATCGCCCATTTGTTCAGGTGCCCGCTATCGACAAACGGCTGCAGATGCCCTGCCAATGCCGCCTGGTCGAACTGCATGCCGTCACAACGGACCACCAAGGCCAAGGGTTGCTCACCCCACTGCGGGTCCGGGATGCCGATCACTGCCACCGAAGCGACAGCCGGGTGCTGGCTGATCAGGTTTTCCAGCGCCACCGAGCTGACCCACTCGCCTCCGGTCTTGATCACATCCTTGATCCGGTCACGAATGCGCACCACACCCGCAGGGTCGATGCAGGCCAGGTCGCCAGTATGCATCCAGCCCCCCAGCCACAACGCGGCACCCTGCTCCGGTTCATGCAGATAGCCCTGGGTCAGCCACGGGGCACGCACCACGATTTCACCCAGGCTCTCGCCGTCGCGGGGCACATCAATGCCTTCAGCGTCGACGATGCGCAGGTCCACCAGGGCGATCGGCACGCCAGCATCGATACGCAGCGGCAGTTGTTGCGCCATCGGCAATGCCAGCAGCTCGGCACTCAGGTGGGTGATGCTGAGCAGCGGGCAGCTTTCCGACATGCCGTAGCCACAATGCACGCTGATGCCGCGCTCGCTGGCACGCTGCGCCAGGCCCAGGGTCAGGGCGCTGCCGCCCAGCAGCATCTTCCAACCGCTCAGGTCGGCGCGGCGCCCTTCCTCGCTGTCGAGCATCATCTGCAGCACCGTGGGCACGCAATGGGAGAACGTCACGCCCTCGTCGCGGTACAGGCGCACCAGGCGGTTGGGCTCGTAGCGCCCCGGGTAGACCTGCTTGATGCCCAGTGCCGTGGCCACATAGGGCACGCCCCAGGCATGCACATGGAACATCGGCGTAATGGGCATGTACACGTCGCCGCTGCGCAGCAGCGGTACCTCGCCACAGGCAGCCAGGGTGCCCTGCTCGACCAGGGTATGCAGCACCAGTTGCCGGTGGCTGAAGTACACGCCCTTGGGGTTGCCGGTGGTACCGCTGGTGTAGAACAGCGTGGCCAGCGAGTGCTCGTCGAAATCGGCGAAGTCGAACTGTGGCTCGGCAGCCGCCAGCAGCGCTTCGTACTCACCCAGCAACGGCACATCTTGCGTTGCCGGGCCGCCTTCGCCGAGGCGAATGAAACCCTCGACCGTCGGCAAGTCATCGCGCAGTTGCGCCATCAACGGCAGGAAGTCGTCATGCACCAGTACCAGGCGGTCCTCGGCATGGTTCATGGTGTAGCGCACCTGCTCGGTGGACAGCCGTACGTTTACCGTGTGCAGCACCGCACCCAGCATCGGTACGGCGAAGAAGCATTCAAGGGCCCGATGGCTGTCCCAGTCGAGCAAGGCCACGGTGTCGCCAGGCTTGACCCCGGCGGCGGTCAGTACATTGGCCAGCCGCTGGATGCGTTCGAGCAGCGTGGTGTAGGTGTAGCGCAGCTTGTCGGCGTAGACGATTTCCTGGTTGGGCTGGTAGCGCACGCCCGACAGCAGCAGGCGCTTGATCAGCAGCGGATAGGCGTAGGCCTGCTCTGCCGCAGGCATGATGCGAGTGGTGATCATGTCGGCGGCCTTCACAGTTGCCCGGCCTCGAGCAGGTACAGGCTGTCGCTACCGGCCCTGACGCTGGCGCTCAGCGAATGAATGCGTGGCAGCAGGCGGGCAAAGTAGAACCGCGCGGTGGCCAGCTTGCTCAGGTGGAACGGCTCGGGGGCCGCATGGCACTGGCATACCACGGCCATGCGTGCCCACAGGTAGGCGTAGAAGGTGTAGCCAAACACCTGCAGGTATTCCACCGCCGCCGCGCCCAGCTCACGCGGGTTGCCCTGGGCCCGATCGAGCAACCAGGCGGTCAGCTCGTCGAGGTTGCGCACGGCAGCCAGCAGCGGCGCGCCGAACTCGGCGCACGCCGCGGGCAGCGTCTCGACAAAGGCAGTAATTTCATCGGACACGCTGCGATAGGCCTGGCCGCCATCGGCAAACAGTTTACGCCCCACCAGGTCGAGGGCCTGGATGCCATTGGTGCCTTCGTAGATCTGGGTAATGCGGCAGTCGCGGATCAACTGCTCCTGGCCCCATTCGCGGATATAGCCATGACCGCCCAGCACCTGCTGGCCGTGCACGGTGGTTTCCAGCCCCATGTCGGTTAGGAAGGCCTTGGCCACTGGCGTGAGCAATGCCACCTTGGCCTCGGCCTGGGCGCGTGCGACCGGGGCCTCGCTGTATCTGGCCAGGTCCAGCTGCAGTGCCACATAGGTAGAGAAGGCCCGCCCGCCTTCGTTCAGCGCTTTCATGGTCAGCAGCATGCGCCGCACATCCGGGTGGACGACGATCGGGTCAGCGGCTTGCCCCGGCGCTTCGGCCCCCGTCGGCGCACGGCCCTGCTGGCGATCACGGGCATAGGCAATGGCGCCCTGGTAGGAGCGTTCGCCCAGGGCCAGGCCCTGGATACCTACGCCAAGGCGCTCGTAATTCATCATGGTGAACATCGCGTTGAGGCCCTTGTTCGGCTCGCCGACCAGGTAGCCGATTGCACCGTCGAAGTTCATCACACAGGTGGCAGAGGCCTTGATGCCCATCTTGTGCTCGATCGACCCGCAACTCACCGCATTGGCCTCGCCCAGCACGCCGTCGGCGTCAACCAGCACCTTGGGCACCAGGAACAGCGATATGCCCTTGGGCCCGGCGGGCGCATCCGGCAGCCGCGCCAGCACCAGGTGGATGATGTTCTCGGTCAGGTCCTGCTCACCGCCAGTGATGAAGATCTTGGTCCCGCTGATGCGGTAGCGGCCATCGGCAACCGGCTCGGCGCGGGTGCGAATCAGGCCAAGGTCGGTGCCAGCGTGCGGCTCGGTCAGGCACATCGAACCGGTCCAGCGCCCTTGGTACATGGGCGGCAGGTACAGCGCCTTCAACGGCTCGCTGGCATGGTTGAGCAGCGCCAGGCAGGCCCCGGCAGTCAGCATCGGGTACAGGCCGAACGACAGGTTGGCGGCATTGAGCATTTCTTCGAGCTGGGCACCGATCACTTTCGGCATGCCCATGCCCCCATATTCCGGGGCACCGGCCACACCCACCCAGCCATCCGCGGCAAATGCCCGGTAGGCGTCGGCGAAGCCATCCGGGGTGTGTACCTGGCCGGCCTCCCAGCGGCAGCCCTGCTCGTCGCCACTGCGGTTGAGCGGCGCCACCACCTCGGCAATCAGCCGGCCGGCCTGTTCGAGCACGGCCCGGGCTGTGTCGCCATCGACCTGCTCGGCCAGCGCGGGCGTTTGCGCCCACCAGGCCGGGATGTCGAACACTTCGTTGAACAGAAAATCCATGTCGCGCAGTGGCGGAAGGTAATCAGACATGAGGCGAACACTCGGTTTCTTGGGTTTGCGGAAGCGACGTGGCCTGGACCTCGGCAGGTGCCGGGGCGGCCTGGCCACGCAGGAGGAAATGCGACAACGCGGGGATCAACACCAGCGCACCGAGCATGTTCCACAGGAACATGAAGGTCAGCAGCAGGCCCATGTCGGCCTGGAACTTGATCGGCGACCAGGCCCAGCCGACCACACCGGCCGCCAGGGTAATGCCGACCAGCCCGACCACCCGGCCGGTGAAAGCCACGGCTTTCTGGTAGGCCTGGGCCAGGCTCAACCCGGCGCGCTGGTAGTGCAGTTGCACGCTGAGCAGATACAGCGCGTAATCCACGCCAATACCTACGCCCAGGGCGATCACCGGCAAGGTGGCGACCTTGACGCCAATGCCCATGGCTACCATCAGCGCTTCGCACAGCACCGAGGTGAGCATCAGCGGCAGGATCGCCACCAGCGTGGCGCGCCAGCTACGGAAGGTGAACAGGCAGAACAGCGTGACCGCCAGGTACACCAGCAACAGCATGCGGTGGTTGGCCTCGCGGACCACCACGTTGGTGGCAGCCTCGATGCCGGCACTGCCGGCGGCCAGCAGGAACTGCTGTTCGGCGCTGCTGTTGGCCTGGGCAAAACGCTCGGCCACGGCGGCCACCTGGGCCAGGGTGTCGGCGCGGTGGTCCTTGAGGTAGGCGATTACCGGCATCAGCGAGCAGTCGTTGTTGAACAACTCGGGGGCGTTGACCGAGGCCTGCTGGGCGGCGTAGTTGAGCACGTCCTGGTTGCGCTGCAGGCTGTTCAGGCGCGGGTTGCCTTCATAGGTGCCGGCGGTGATCTGGCGCACGGCGTTGGCCAGCGACACGGTGGTCTGCACACCCGGCAATTGCTGCAGCTCCCAGGCCAGGCGGTCGGCAAGCACCAGCGTCTGGTATTGCAGGCAGCCTTCCGGCGCGGTCTTGACCATGACCGCGAAGGTGTCGCTGGACAGCGCGTAGTGCTGGGTGATGTAGGCGTTGTCGAGGTTGTAGCGGGAGTCGGCGCGCAGTTCGGGGGCTCCGCTGTCGAGGTCGCCGATTTTCAGTTGCAGGCTGCCCCAGATGCCGAGGGCGCCCAGGGCCAGGGCCGCCAGCAATGCGGCGCTGGCACATTTGCGTTCGGTGAAGCGGTCGAGCAGGTCCCACAGCCGGCCGAAACCTCGGTGTTGGGCTGCGCGGGCGTCGATATGCAGGGCCCGTTCGGCAGCCTTGCGGCCAACACCAACATAAGACAGCGCCACCGGCATCAGCAGCAGCGAGGTGAAGATCAGCACCGCCACGCCGATGCTGGCGGTGATGGCCAGGTCCTGGATCACCGGGATGTCGATCAGCATCAGCACGGCAAAGCCCACCGCATCCGCCAGCAACGCAGTCACCCCGGCCACGAACAGGCGGCGGAAGGTATAGCGCGCTGCCACCTGGCGGTGAGTGCCACGGCCGATGTCCTGAAGGATGCCGTTCATCTTCTGCGCCGCGTGGGATACGCCGATGGCAAAGATCAGGAATGGCACCAGGATCGAATACGGGTCGATGGCATAGCCCAGCCAGGCGACGATGCCCAGCTGCCACACCACCGCGGTCAGCGAACACAGCACCACCAGCAGGGTGCTGCGCACGCAACGGGTGTAGCAGTAGATGATCAGCAGGCTGGTCAGCACCGCCAGGGCGAAGAACGCCATCACCTGGATCAGCCCGTCGATCAGGTCGCCCATCAGCTTGGCGAAGCCGATCACATGGATGCGGTACTGGCCGCTGGCCTGGTACTGGCTGCGCAGTTGTTCGAGCTTCTGCGAGAAGGCGTGGTAGTCGAGGCCTTTGCCGGTAGCCGAATCCTGGTCGAGCAGCGGCACGACCAGCATGCTCGATTTGAAGTCGCGCGCCACCAGGCTGCCGACAATGTTGGCGCGCTCGATGTTCTGCCGCAGCTGCTCGATGTCACCCGCAGCGCCCTGGTAGCTGTCGGGCATCACCGGGCCGCCCTGGAAGCCCTCCTCGGTCACCTCGGTCCAGCGCACCGCCGGGCTCCACAGCGACTTCACCCAGGCCCGGTCCACGCCCTGGCTGAGGAACAGCTCGTCGTTGATGTGGCGCAGGGTCTGCAGGTAGCCCGGGTCGAAGATGTCGCCCTGGGTGTTCTCCACCACCACCCGCACCGCGTTGCCCAAGCCACGCAGTGATGGGCGGTTTTCCAGGTAGTTCTGGATGTAGGGGTGGCTCTGCGGCAGCATCTTGTCGAAACTGGGGCGCAGCTCCAGGCGGGTCAGCGCCATGTAGCCCAGCACCAGGGTCGCCAATAGCATGCACAGCAGGAACGGCAGGCGATGGTTGAACACCAGGCGCTCCAGGCAATTGCCCGAGCGTGGGTCGAAATCGTCGAGGTTGCGGATTACCGGCAGGGTGTCTTGGCGGGTAGCGGCCATCAGGGTCTTCTCTTGTTATGGGTGCAGCGTGGGGTTGCCGGGCTGGTTGCGCACGCCCCGCTCGCCGACCAGTACCAGGCCGTTGCCGGTATCGGTGGCGAGCGCGGTCACCGGGCCACGGGCGCTTTGCGGCACCGGGCTGAAGCTGGCGCCATCATCCCGGCTGAGCAGCAGGTCGCCAGCCTGGCTGGCCAGCCATAGCTGGCCGTCACGGTCGACACCGGCGGCGGTGAGGCTGGTGTTCACACCCGTGCTGACCGGTTGCCACTGCCGGCCGCCATCGGTGCTGCGGTAGGCATGCCCACGCAGGCCGTAGACCACCAGTACGCCAGGCTTGCCGACAGCACCGAACAGTGTGCCGGCGTAGGGTGTCTCGACACGGCTGAAGCGCTCACCGTCCTGCTTCAGCAGCAGGCCTTGCTCGCCGGTGATGTACAGCTCGTCACCCACCGCGGCGAGGCTGGTCAGGTGCAGGCCTTGCGGGTTATCGCTGTGGTCGAGCCAGGGCTGCCAGTGCTCGCCGCCATCAACGGTGCGCAACAGCAGGTTGAACACGCCGACCGCATAGCCATTGCGGGCATCGCTGAACCACACGTCGAGCAAGGCATTGTCGCTACCCGTGCCCGGCAGTTGCTCGGCCAGTGCCCGGCCATCCAGCTGCTTTTGCCAGTGCACGCCACCATCGCGGCTGTGCAGCACCACGCCATCGTGGCCAACCGCCCAGCCCAGCTCGGGCGTGGCGAAGCTCACGGCATTCAGGTCGGCGCTGACCGGCACCTGGGCCTGCTGCCAGTGCGCGCCGTGATCGTCGGAGTACAGGATGTGCCCTCGCGGGCCCACTGCGACCAGGCGCTGGCCGGCCAGGGTGACATCGCGCAAGGCGCTGCTGGCGACCAGGGCGCTGGGCCTGGCGGGCAGGTCCAGCACATCGGTGAAGGGCGCAGCCTGGGCCGCGCCCTGCAGCGCGGCCAAAGCCAGAACCACCACGCTGCATCGTTTGAAGACAGACATTGCCACCTCTGCTCCGTGCGTTCAGCGAATGCCGTTGCCGGCCAGCGACTCGGGCGACCACTGGGTTTTCGACAGTGGGTCGATATAGCGGATACCGCCGTAGGCACCGACCACGCCATTGAGGTTGTAGGTGCCGCCGATCAGGTCGTAGATCATGAACGGCGTGGCGTCCGGGGTCTGCTTGTCATAGCTCTGGGTGAGGAAGGCGAACGAGCCGCGGTACAGCTGACCACGGGCGTCGTACTGGTCCGAGGCCAGGGCGATCCAGCTGTCTTCGTCGAGGTAGAAGCGGCGCTTGTGGTAGATATGGCGCGCACCGTCCTTGAGCTTGCCTTCCACCACCCACACCCGGTGCTTCTCCCAACGCACGAACTGCGGCGCCAGGTGGTTGGGGGTGATCACCTGCTTGACGTCGGTGTTGTAGGTCAGCTGGTAGGTGTTGTACGGCACGTACATTTCCTGCTTGCCGACCAGGGTCCAGTCGTAGCGGTCCAGTGCACCGTTGAAGACGAACACGTCATCGTAGGTACCCGAACCCGAAGTGCCCGGGTTGGGCGTGTCGTAGGCGAGGTTCGGTGCCAGCTTGACCCGGCGCTGGCCCGGCAGGTACTGCCAGGCGCTGCGTGGCTGCACCAGCGGGTTGGCGGCATCGCGCAGCATCATCGCTTCGCCGGCACGGCGTGCGGGCCCGGTGTACACCAGTTTCATCTGGTAGTAGGTGTCCTTGGCACCGATCGGCTTCGTCATGTCCTCGTAGATCGGGTAGCTGATATTGGCCTGGCCGGTGGTCGACAGCGATGGCTTGCCGGCAGCGTCGACGTTCCACGAGTCGTACTTGGCAGTCATGCTCACGCCCTGATAGCGCAGCAGGAAGTTCCACATGGCCTCGGCGCCGTTCTGCGGAATGGGGAACGGGATACCCGGCAGCACGTTGTCCACTGCCGTACCGCCCTCCTTGCTGTTGGCGGCAGTGGCGTTCTTGCGGGTGTTGTCCAGTACCGCTTGCGGCAGCGCCACGCTACGGTGGGTCGGGTACACATCGACGCGGTAGCTGGGGTAGCGTTTGAGCAGTTCCAGGGTGGTGGCGGTCAGTTGGCCCTTGTACTGCTCGGCGTTCTTGCCATCGATGACCAGCAGCGGCTTGTCGCTGGCGAACGGGTCGGGGCGCATGCTGGCGCCGCTCTGGTAGCTGGCTGGCGGCGTCAGCAGGCCGCCCTGGTAGGCCGGGATGGAGCCATCGGCATTGCCGGCCTTTTCCGCGCCGATGGCGGTCAGGCTGGTGCCCAGGCGCGCGGCCTGGTCAGTGGAAACGGCGGCCTGGGCAGCATTCAGGGCGGCCAGCGACAGGCACGAGGCCAGCAGGGTACGTACGAAATTCATGATGGTTGTCTTCCTGTGTAGGCTGTAGGAAACATGACTCAGAAGGTCGTCTTGACGGTCAGGTACAGAGCGCCACGGTCCTCGGTGGTGGCACCACCGCCGGAGAAGGAGGCGTAGCCGCCGCCGTAGCAGGTGTAATCCTGTTCGCCGTCCAGGGCGTTGGGGGTGCTGCCGTCGGTCTGGCCGTCCTTGCAGGCCTTGGTCTCACCGAAACTGTCGACGTACTTGAGGTCGACGAAGTACTGGTTGTAGATCGCGGCGCTCACGCCCACCGCATAGTTGCCGGTGTTCTCGGCGCCACCGCCCTGCACCGGCGACACGCCGTCGAGGCCGACGTTGACCGACAGCGGCATGCTCAGGTCCATGCCCGGCAGCACCTGGTACCAGGTAGGGGTGAAGTTGACCGCGATGCCCCAGTTGTCGCGGGTGGCCTTGTCGATGCCGCGGTAGCTGCTCTTGCCCTTGTACAAGGCCTCGTTGTGGCTATCGAGCTTGAGCAGGTTGCTGTAGAACAGCTCGCCAAGCAGGGTTGCCGAATCGAACAGCGGCGTATCGCCAATGGTCATCAGGCCGTTCAAGGTCCAGTGCAAGGTGTCGCCGGTGGCGCTCAGGCCGTCGCCATCCTTGGGCACGTCGTAGATCACCCCGCTGCTGGGCAGGCGTGCCGGCAGCAGGCCGAAGCCGCCGCCCAGGCCACCCTGGCCGGGGGCGCTGACGATTGCCGGGATGCTCGCCAGCGGCATGTTGTGGCGGATGTTCAGGTCGCTGCCGACACTGATGCCGCCCACATCCTTGGACAGGCTCAGGCCATAGATGTCGATGTCGTCGGAATAGGCAAACTGGTAGGTAGTGCTTTGCAGCGAGTTGTACAGGTTGCCGACTGCACCTTGGCGGCTGCCCGGCGGGTTGCCGAACGGGCCGTTGGCGACGGTCATGCCGCGCGCGTCGAGCCAGGCCTGCGGGAGGATCTCGGAGGTCTTGCGGTAGTAGAAACCGAGAGTGCCGCCCAGCCACTCCGGCGACCACTTGGCCATGATGCCCCAGTCGCCGCTCTTGCCTGGGTTCAGGTCATGGCCACGGCGGATGGTGGTCAGCGCACCGCGCACCGGGATCAACCCGGGGGTACCAGTGTGGCCGAGCAGGAAGCTTTGGGCGCCCTCGCCTACCACGTCCGAGCCGCCATAATAGGTACCGGCTTCGGGCAGGCGGGCGGCGTCCCAGTCGAAGAAGTACTGGGCGCCCAGGGTCAGTTCAGAGTTGACCAGGAACGAGGTCGACAGCTGGTTGCGCGGCACGAACAGCTCCTTGGCCTCGGTGCCCGGCGAAGCGGCCAGCTTGGCCAGGTCGAGGCCCGACTGGCCGTAGCTCAGCGAATGGACCGGGTTGAGCAGGGTTTCACCCCAGAACAGGTTGTGCTGGCCCAGCTTGGCGCTGACCTGCGAGGCCTCGCCGACTTCACGGCTGAAGAACACGAAGGCATCCAGCACTTCACCGGACGGGCCGCTGTAGTAACGCTGGGCGTAGTTGCTCAGGTGCGGGCTGCCCAGCGGCACACCGGTGCCGGGCAGGCCATTGAGGCTGGGGTTGATGCCGGACTGGTCACCGTTGCCGTTGACGAACGGGTTGCTATTGGAGCCGGTGTTGTCATAGGCCTTGTCGTACCAGCTGGCGGTGCTGACGCGGAACCCGGTGTTGCCCTGGTAGACCACATCCAGTTCGGTCAGCAGGTCGACCCGGTTGGTGATGTTGGTGCCGGCCTTGCGGAAGTTGTAGTCACCGTCGTTGCTGTTGGGCGTGCCCAGCATGCGCTTGTCGGCGCTTTCGGTGCGCACGCCATAGTTGTACTTGACGGTGTTGTCGAAGCGCACGGCCCAGTTTTCATTGCCGGTATCGACTTCGAACGCCTGGGCGGCGGGCAGCGTGAGCAGGCCGATGGCGCAGGCGAGCAGGCAGCGCTGTGGTTTCACAGCACGGTAAATGCGGTGTTCTGGCATTACGATGGCTCCACGTATTGTTATTGTTTTTTTCGCCGCCCGTCTTTTGCGAGCGTGGCTGGGGCGTCCATGCGCTATTGCAGGTTGGGCTGGTCCAGTCGCTGGATGAACGCCTCGGCCTGCGGCCAGGGGCCGAAGCCGGAGGCCGGGTTGAGGTGGCCGACGGCCCCCAGCTCGACCAGCTCGCTACCCCAGCCTTGGGCCAGGCTGCTGGCTGCGGCAAAGCTGGCCAGGTGGTCGTTGCTGCTGGCCGCGACAATGCTGGGGAACGGCAGCGGCGCCTGGGGCAATGGCGACCAGCCGTGCTCGGCCAGGCTGGCCGGGCTTGGGTAGTGGGCCGGCCATTGCGCGTTCAGGTCGGGCGGCGCCGCCAACAATGCACCCTTGATCGGCCGCCGGTAGCGCGCCGCCCAGTGGGCGACCATCAGCACGCCGGCGCTGTGCGCCACCAGGATCACTTCACCATCGATCTGGTCCAGTTCGCGCTGGATCGCCTCGACCCGGGCTGTGCAGCTCAGGCCGTCGACCTGCAGCGGCGGTACGCTGCGCACCTTGGCCAGGCGGCCTGCGAGCAGGGTCTGCCAGTGTTCGGCGACATGGTCGCGCAGGCCGGGGACGATCAGCACGGTGGCGGTGGTTTGCAGTTTTTCCACGGTGAACCTCGTGTGCGGTGTTGCTCTTGAGGTTCACAGTAAACAGCCCACCCACCGGGTGCTTCACATTGGGCGTCAGGGGCTTTTCATTTGATGACAATGGCCAAGACAGGGCTTTGCTTTTCAATTCATGACACGCAGGCTATAAAACCAATCAGCCGCTCACTTTTTGTAGGAGCAGCCTTGTGCTGCGAAGAGGCCGTAAAGGCCATAACAGTAATGTTCGTCGTACCGGCCTCTTCGCAGCACAAGGCTGCTCCTACAAAAAAACAGCAGTTAGCCTGGAAAACATGGATAACAACAAAAAATGCCTGCCCTAGTCCGTGCCGCCAGCTTGACCAATTACCTTGAGGTGTCCCGCCACCTCGGCCTCAATCCCCATGCACTGCTGGCACAGGTTGGCCTCAGCGCCGCGTTGCTCGAAGACCCCAATCGGCGTATTCCGGTTGCCAGCGTCATCGCCTTGCTGGAAGCCTCCGCCAGCGCCACCCGCTGCGAAAGCTTCGGCCTGCGCATGGCCGAGTTGCGGCAACTGTCGGACTTCGGCGAAATAAGCCTGTTGCTCAGCCACCAGCGCACCCTACGTGATGCGCTGCAGGTGATCGTGCAGTACCGTCACCTGCTCAATGACGCCCTGGCCATTCATATCGAGGAAGCCGGCAAGACCGTGGTCATCCGTGAGGAGGTGATCAACGAACGCGCGCCCTGCAGCCGCCAGGCCACCGAGCTGGCGATCGGCGTGATGATGCGCCTGTGCGCGGCGCTGCTAGGTGCGCATTGGCACCCGATCAGCGCCAACTTCACCCACGCGCCTCCCGCCGACCTGGCCACCCACCGGCGCATTTTCGGCTGCACGCTGGTGTTCGGCAGCGAGTTCAACGGTATCGTCTGCCCAGCCGCCGACCTCGACAGCGCCAGCCCGCAGGCCAACGAGGCCATGGCGCGCCTGGCGCAGCGCTATCTGGACAGCCTGCCGGCGGGCGGCACGCCGTCCCTGGAGCTGGAGTTGCGCAAGACCATCTACCTGCTGCTGCCCATGGGCCGCGCCACCATCGAACAGGTGGCACAGACCCAGGGCATGAACGTGCGCACCCTGCAGCGGCGCCTGGAAGAAAGCGGGTTGACCTTCAAGGACCTGATCAACAGCGTGCGCCGTGACCTGGTGATGCGCTACCTGGAGAACCCCGGCTACTCGCTGGGGCGTATCGCCGACATGCTGGGTTATTCGATGCCCAGCTCGTTCACCCGCTGGTTCATCGCCCAGTTCGGCATGCCGCCGGCCAGTTGGCGGGCACAGAATTTTGATCAGATCGCGTCAGGGCCGCCAGGCGCCTGAGCTTGGATTTGCGGTGCCTGTGAGATCGAGCGCCGCGCGGGCGGCGCTCGATCTCACAGGCGCCACACATCTCAAGCCGAACCCACCCAATGCATCAACGCCAGAACCAAAAGCACAAGAAACACGCTCTCCCCCACCATCAGCGCAATGGGTTTCACCCCGACCGAGGCCAGCGCCTTGAGTTGGGTTTTCATGCCCAGGGCACTGATCGCCACCACCAGGCAGCCGCGCGACAGGTCGTTGATACCGCCCTGCACCGCGGCGGGTACCCAGCCTGTGCTGTTGACGCACGCCAGCAGCAGGAAGCCGACCGCGAACCATGGCAACAAGGGCGGCCGCTGCCCGCCTGCCTCGAGGCCCTGGCGCCGGGTGATCATGGCCGCGCAGACAATGACCGGCAACAACATGGCCACCCGCATCAGCTTGACCACCGTGGCGATGTCGCCGGTCTCGGTAGACATGCTGTAGCCCGCGCCCACCACCTGCGCCACATCGTGGATGGTCGCACCGAGGAACACCCCGGCCTGGGCTGGGGACAGGTGCAGCCACTGGGCAATCATCGGGTACAGGATCATCGCCAGGGTCGACAGCGCCGACACGCCGATCACGGTAAACAGCGTTGCATGCTCCTTGCGCGGGTGCTGGGGCAAGGCAGCTGCCAGCGCCAGCGCCGCCGAGGCACCGCAAATGGCCGTGGCACCGCCGGTGAGCATGCCGAACAGCCGTGAAAACCCCAGCGCCTTGGCCACCACCACCGAAACCAGGATGGTCACCACCACCAGGGTCACGACCAGGGCCACGGGCTTCCAGCCCAGGCTGGCGATCTGGTCCAGGGTGATGCGCATGCCAAGTAGCGCCACGCCCAGGCGCAGTACTGTGCGGGCGGTGAACTCGATACCGGCTTTGCAGGGGCCATCGACCGCGAGAAAGTTCAGCGCCATCCCGAGTAACAAGGCAAACAGCATGACCGGCGCTGCGTAATGCTCACTGAGGAAACTGGCGGCCGCACCGACGATGAGGCTGACCACCACCCCCGGGGCGAGGGTGCGGATACGCTGATGGGTAGCGCCAAGTGCCAGTGTATTCATTGCCCCGCTTCCTCACAGTCAAACACGATGTAAACCTGCCCGCCCTGCTGCTCGACCGGGTAGCTGGCAACCTTCAAGGCCCTGGAATTGACCAGGTAGCCGCTGGCCAGGTCAAAGCGCAGGCCGTGCGCGCAGCACTGGATGACACGGCCTTCCAGCCGGCCGCCACACAACGACGCGCCCTGGTGCGGGCAGCTGTCGTCAATGGCATAGAGCGAGTCGGCAACGTTGAACAGTGCCACGCTGCGCCCTTCACAGGCCAACAGCACACGGCCGTCACGTTCCGGCACCTGATGGGGGGCCAATGCAATGCGCCGGGTCATGCCCTCTCAACCTCTTGCAGCGCTTCGGTCATGGCCGCATACAAGACCTCGGCAGGCTGCGCACCTGCAATGAGCGGCCCTTGATTGAAACGGAAACGCGGCACTGCACTGCCGGCGCGACCTGCCCCATCGAGGAACGGGCTGCCGTCGTCACGCAGGCAGTCGACAACCTGCACGGCTTCCAGCCCACAACATTGGGCGATGTCGAGCAAGGTGCGGCTATCCCCCAGGTCGCGCCCCTGGTGGAAATAGGCGATGAACAGCTGTGCCAGCAAGGCTTCCAGTTGCGCTGCTTCGAGCAACTGAGCAGCCCGTTGCAGCAGCCGATGGGCATTGCCGGTGTTGGGCATGCGGCGAATACGCGAGAAGTCGATGTCCTCGCCCACCACGCGGGCAGCGGCGCGCACCTGGGCCTGGCGCTCACGTACCGCTTCCTCGCTGCCCAGGCGTTGCAGATAGAAGGCATGGAACGGCACGCCACTGGCTGGCAAGCCCGGCAACAACTGCACACCTCGCCATTGCAGTTGTACCTGCACTTGCGGTTGTTCACGCTGCAAGTGCAAGAGCGCGGCCTGCAGGTGTCGCTGGCCAATCAGGCACCAGGGGCAGACGAAATCGAAGAACACTTCGACGGACAACAGCTGTTTCACGGTTTCAACTCCCGGGGTGCGGCAGCGTCGCCTGCCGGTGCATGCAGACGCTCCATGTCGCGGTGGTAATGACGTTTGGCAAGGAAAAACACCGCCGCCGCGCCGATGCTCATCAGCGGTACCAGCTGGAAGGCGGCATGCAAGCCGATCAGGTCGGAAACGCGCCCAGTGATCAGCGGCCCGGTCGCCAGGCCCAACAGGTTGTTGGCCAGGGTCAGGGTGGCAAACGCGGTGCCGTGCACCGAGGCGTGGGTGAGGTTGGCGACCATGGCACTGGACGGGCCGTTGGTGCCGGCGGCTATCATCATGCCCAGGCAGATCAGTACCAGTTGGGCGGTGCCGGCCGGCAGTGCGAAGGCGATGGACAACAGCGCGCAACTGCCCAGGCAGTAGGCGATGGCAAGGCTGATCTTGCGGTCCGGGCGCTGCCGCCCGAGGCGGTCGCAGAGCATGGCGCAGAGGATCATGCCGATGCCGCTGCACAGCACGATGACTGCGGCAATTGCCCCGGCGCGGTCGGTGCTCATGGCGTAATAGCGGTTCAGGTAGCTTGGCATCCACACGATCACGGTGCCGCCGACGAACAGCTGCAGCCCGCTGCCGACGTAGGCCGCGATGACCGAACGGCTGCTGTACAGGGTGCGCAGCGGGCGGCCGGCCCTGCCTTGCGACTGCTGCGCGCACCGAGGCGCAATACGTGCCTCCTTGACGATCAGCGGGTACAGCGTCGCCAGCACCAGGCCGAACAGCGCCATGCCAGCGAATGCCCAGCGCCAGCCCAGGTGCTGGGCCAGTACACCGCCCAGGGCCATGCCCAGCACCGAGCCGAACATGCCACCGGCCATGAACGCGCCGGCCAGGGTCGAGCGCATGTCGCGGGGGAACACGGCGACCACCACGGCGATGCCGACACTGCCGTAGGCAGCCTCGCCCACCCCCACCAGAAAACGCGCGACGAACATTTGCGGGTAGTTTTCCGCCAGGGCGCAGCCGAGGGTGGCCAGGCTCCACAGTACTGCCATCAGCACCAGGCTGCGCACCCGGCCGAAGCGGTCGGCCAGCAGCGACAGCGGGAAGGTCAGCAGGCCGACCATCAGCGCGACGATACCGCTGAGCAGGCCGAGCTGGCTGTCGCTCAATGCCCATTCGCCCTTGAGCAGCGGGAAAACCGCATTGAGCACCTGGCGCGACATGTAGTCGGAGATCAACAGGCCAAAGGTCAGGGCGAAGACCACCCAGGCATAGCGTCGGGGGACGCTGTGGGCGGTGTCGGTGCCGGAATCTTCGGCACTGGCGAGATAGGTGGCCATGTTGCCTCCTTGGGGTGATGTGGGTTTTTCTTGTTCTTATGTATTGGCACGCCCCCTGTAGGAGCGGCCTTGTGTCGCGATGGGCCGCAAAGCGGCCCCCGATTGAAGCGTCAACTCAACTATTGCCGGGGCTGCTGTGCAGCCCTGTCGCGACACAAGGCCGCTCCTACAAAGGCCAGCGCAGGCCAGTGAAGTCAGCGCTGCGGCACGCCCTTCACGCCCGGCTGGCGATTCGGCGCCATGCCGTTGGCCTCGAGGGTCTGCTCGATGCTGTCGTACTGCTGCCCGATGCGATAAATGGCGCGTGCTTCCTTGCCGCTGGCAATCTCGCGGCCCAGCTCATGGGCCACACGCACGGTCTGCTGGATCTGCTGCACCGAGGTGAAGCGCTTGCCATGCTGGTCGATGATGGTGTCTTCGTTGCCGCAGCGTGGGTGCAAGCCCATGGCCAGGGCCATGGTGTTGAACGGCAGCACGTTCTTCAGCAACGATTCGGCGGTCAGGGTGCAGCCGTCCGGCGCGCGGTGGATGAAGTTGAAGAAGTTGAACGGGTTGGGGCCGTCGAAACCGCCGCCGATGCCGATCCAGGTCAGGTTCAGCGGGCCCATGTAGTCACCGCGACGCACGATGCGCTCGAGCGTCTCCAGGGCATGCATGCCGGTCAGCTGGAAATGCGGCTGGATGTTGCTGGCCTGCAGGCGGCGCAGGTGCTCGCGGACCCAGGCCGGGCCGGCCGGCACGGTCATTTCGCTGTAGGCGGCATGAATCGCCGGGCTGGCCAGCGAGGTGCCTTCCAGGTACTCGGGGTACAGCAACTCCATGATGTTCATCTGCGTGGTGTTGATGGCCACGGTCACCTGGTCGGGGCGCGGCGTCAGCTCGGCGAGCATGTGCCGGGTGTCGTCCGACAGCCACTTGGCCGCCTCGCCCTCGCTTTCCGGGGCAAAGGAAATCGATCCGCCAACCTGGATGATCATGTCCGGCACCGCTTCGCGCACCCCGGCGATCAGCTCGTTGAACTTGGACAGGCGCTTGGAGCCCTTGCCGTCCAGTTCGCGCACGTGCAGGTGCAGTACGGTGGCACCTGCATCAAAGCAGTCGACAGCCTTCTGCACCTGCTCGTCCATGGTCAGGGGAATGTCTTCAGGGAAGTCTTCGGGCATCCACTCCGGGCCATAGGGCGCCACGGTGATCACCACCTTTTCCATGTTTTCCGGGTGCAACGAATCGTCGAAGAATTGCATGCTGTAGTCCTCGCTATTGTTATTGTGCGGTTGCCGCCAGCGACGGCGACGAACTCAGAACGTGGGGCTGCCCTTGATCCCGGCGCGCTCCATCTTGCGATGGCACGGCGGGTAGTCCATGACGGCGTAATGCTGTGTGCTGCGGTTGTCCCAGATCGCCACGCTGTTGGGCTTCCAGCGCCAGCGCACCTGGTACTCCGGCAGGTAGGCCTGGCTGATGAGGTAGCGCAGCAGGTCGCTGGCGCCGGGGTTGGCGTCCTGGCCGAAGCGCACCCGCTGCGGGGTGTGGTAGTTGCTGAAATGGGTGGTGAAGGCATTGACGAACAGCACCTGCTCGCCGGTTTCCGGGTGGGTGCGCACAACCGGGTGCTCGGCATCGGGGAACTGCGCCTTCAGCGCCAGGCGCTTCTCTAGCGGCATGGCAGCGCCAAAGCTCGCCTCGATGCTGTGGCGGGCGCGCAGGCCTTCGATCTTGGCCTTCACATCGCCTGGCAGGTTTTCATAGGCCAGCACCATGTTCGCCCACATCGTGTCGCCGCCCACGGGCGGGCATTCGATGCAGCGCAGCACACAGCCCATCGGCGGGGCCTCGCGCCAGGTGGCGTCGGTGTGCCAGGCATTTTCATAGCGGTCGTTGGGCTGGTCCGGGCGCTTGTAGATCTGTACCAGGCCCGGATGCTCCGGGTCGCTACCGGCCACCGGGTGATCCTCCAGGTCGCCGAAGCGGCGGGCGAACGCCACGTGTTCGGCGCGGCTGAAGTGCTGGTCGCGCAGGAACAGCACACGGTGCCGGAGCAACTGCGCGCGAAGCTGGGCGAACAGGTCGTCGTCGTGGATCGCGTCGGCCAGGTTGACCCCACTTACCTCGGCACCAATCGCGCAGGTCAGTTGTTCGATGTGCATGCTGTTGCCCTCTTCAGATGACGAAGATCGACGAGCCGGTGGTCTTGCGCGCTTCCAGGTCACGGTGGGCCTGGACGGCATCCTGCAGTGCGTAGTGCTGGTTGATCTCGATACGGATGCGCCCGCTGCCGACGTGATCGAACAGCTCACCGGCCAGGTCAGCCTTTTCCGCCGGGTCGGCGATGAAGTCGGCCAGTGCCGGGCGGGTGAGCTGCAGCGAGCCCTTGATCGCCAGCAACTGCGGGTCGAACGGCGGAATGGTGCCCGACGCCGTGCCGACGCAAACCATCAGGCCGCGGCGCTTGAGCGAATCGAGCGAGCCCATGAAGGTGTTCTTGCCAACGCTGTCGAACACCACGTTCACCCCCACCCCGTCGGTCAGCTCACGCACGCGCGTGGCAACGTCCTCGACGCTGTAGTTGATGACGTGGTTGCAGCCATGGGCGCGAGCCACTTCGGCCTTGGCCTCGGTGGACACCGTGCCGATCACGTTAAGCCCCAGCAGATGCGCCCACTGCGCGACGATCAGGCCGACCCCGCCAGCAGCGGCATGCAGCAGCACGCTGTCGCCGGGTTTGAAGTCATGCAGCCGACGCAGCAGATAGGCCGAGGTCAGGCCGCGCATGGTCATGGCAGCGGCGGTTTCGAAGGCGATGGTATCGGGCAGCTTGATCAGCGCGGCCGCGGGGATCAGGCGCTCGGTGCAATAGGCGCCCAAGGTGTTAAGGAAACCGGTGTAGGTGACCCGGTCACCGACTGCCACCTGGGTCACACCCTCGCCCAGTGCCTCGACCACCCCGGCCGCTTCCACGCCAATGCCGTTGGGCAGCGGGATCGGGTAGGTGCCGTTGCGGAAATAGGTATCGGCGTAGTTCAGGCCCACAGCCACCTGGCGCAAACGCACCTGCCCCGGGCCGGGCTCGCCGACCTCGGCGTCCTCGTAGCGCAGCACCTCGGGGCCACCGGTCTGATGGAAACGTACGACTTTGGACATGCTTGTCTCTCCAATCATCGATCTGGACGCATGGCGTCAGTTCTGGGTAATTGGACTGTATGCCCTTAGTGTGTGGGGTGCTTCGCATCGGACGACAGCGGGTTTTCATTTGATGACAGTACGAGCGTCGACCTGCCGATCACGAAAACTGTGTTTTATTCATGAGCCTCCTTGATGCTTGCCAATGGTCAGACTAATACTTAAGTCTCTGCCTGGGGAGGCACGAAAAATGCAACCAAGATTCGTTATCGTTCCCGCTGTGCCGATCGAAAAGGAGTCGTTCCGCGTGGGTAGCCGCTATTACGCCGCTACCGTATGTGGAGGTTTCGACATCTACGATAACCAAGCGAAGGAGCGGCTCAAGCCCAGTTATCCAAGCAGGACGGCTGCGCAGACGCAGTGTGAGCAGATGAACAAGCGCGGTGATGCAGGCTGATCGCGCAAGCAATAGCCTTGCTCGATCCCTGTGGGAGATCGCCCAGCCTTTCGGGTTGCGCTGTCATGTAGAGAACTGAGTTCGGAAGCAGTCCGCGTAATCTGTGGGAGCGGCTTTAGCCGCGAAGAATCCAAATGGCACCGGCTGCGCCGGTGTTCGCGGCTAAAGCCGCTCCCACATGGGGGCACGTTACTGCGGGTGCGGCAGTGCAGGCGTATGATTGAAAGCCGAGCGAATTGATATCGCCGGTCGGCGTCCTCTACCGGAGCACTGCCATGAACAAACCCTTTCACGCGCTGATCCTTGCACTGGCAGCGCTGTCTGCCTGTTCGTCCAATTCCACGCTGTACCACGATCAGCCGCTGGTGGCGAAAGTCACCAACGGCATGAGCAGAGACCAGGTCATGCAGGTAGGCGGCAAGCCCGATGCCGAGACCGAACGCACCGTGGTGCCCGGCACCTGTTTCGACTACATGCTGACCAAGGCCGACAACCGGCAGCCCTACAGCGTAAGTTTCGACGGCACCGGCAAAGTGGACAATACCGCTTTCATGACCTGCGCCGAGTGGAGCAATGCTCAGCGCAGGGCCCGCCTGCCCAGCATGGGCGGCTCTAGCGGATCGGGTTACTGAGTCAGTCCAGGCATTCCCTGGCTGCCTGGCGCAATTTGTCGCCAGACAGGAAGCTGCCCTTGTAGAAGGTCGCGCGGCTGCCCTCGTGGGAATCGACTACGTCCAGCACATCATCGGATGCCACGGGGCTGGGTGCCGTCAGCCGGTAGCCGTGGGCGATCGATTTCTGCGTGGCTTGAGGCGCCAGTGCTTGCCATTTGGGTAGTACGCAAGCGGCGTATTGCTGGGGCGATTTGTGAGTCAGTTTGCTGGCAGTGGGTTTGCCAGGGGTTGCGCAGCCGGCAACACCGGTGACCAGCACGGCGAAGAGAAAGATACGAAACATAGACATTTGCAATTAGCCATCAAGGATACGCTGCATTCTAACGGGGGTTGTATTGGCTTACCAATCAACCAAAGTCTCGCAGCACAGGCCCACCTGATATTTCTGCCAGTAGCCTGGGTGCGTGAAGGCTGGGAAAGTGAACCCTGCCAATAGCCTTCGGAGCACGCACCATGCAAAAGAACACCAACCGCACGCACTTCTTCTATCAGAATGGAAAACTCATCACCTTGAGTGTTGGTGAACAAGGTCGCAGCATTTTTCGTAATGCAGATATGCCACTGGCCGAACTACAAACAGAGGGCACGCACTCGAGCGAACTGCTGGTGACGGACGACAAAGGCTCAGTACTTAACGTTCTGGAAAATAGTAGCGGCAAGGATGACAAGAATGAAGGCGCTGGCTGACACCAGCGCCAGGCTTCAATCCAGTGCGCCGTTCAACACCTCGTAGATGATCCCCGTAGCGACTGCTACCAGGATCAGGTCCGCCCCCGCCTGCATCCACTCATAGCCATCATAATGAGGGAGTTGCCCCAACAGCCTGCCATCCAGCTTCTTGGCGATACCTGGCGGTAGAGGTTTGCCACGGGCCAGGTTCTTCTGAATGCCGGGGGGCAGCGCCGGCCCTGCGCTCCAGTAGCCACGGTGCCCGTCAAGAATGCCAAGCACATCGCCACGGTTTATCGACGGGCCACCATACGAGCCTCCGTGACCTTGACCATGCTGGCCCTTGTCCTTGCCGTGGCCCTGCCCTTTACCATTACCCGGGTCGGCATAAGTGAGCGCCGGCCCCACTGCCAGCGCGATCGAGGTAGCGATAACTGCCCATCGACGCTTTGCCATAGCTGTTTCCTTACACGAGAGACGTCCCTGCACTTTAGACCAAAACCCGGTTCAGGGTGAAAGTCCCCAAACACGGGTCAAGGCTTGGCACTCCGATAGAGCATGATGGCTGCCACATCAAGGGCCAGCACGCCAATGGCGAAGAGAAACATGAAATAAAGATCTTCAGGAAGCATGGCCGTATCCCCGAATAGGCAGGTTTGCAGGGATACTGCAATTCCCGTTCCTGACGCCTCGCTGAACGAACCTGCCCCTCTTTTATCGAGATGGTTGCTCCATAACCACGACATCACCGCCATGAACACGCGATTCAGCCGGTAGAGAGCCAGAACGGCTTTCCCATTTTGCAATCACGATCGGCGCCAGCGCATTGCCGAGCACATTCAGTGCCGTAACGGGCATGTCCATCAATCGATATACCCCTGCAATCAAGGCCACGCCTTCCAAAGGCAAACCTGCCGCCGTCAGGGTTGCAGTGAGAATCACGAACATGAACCCGGGCACTCCGGCAGCCCCTTTGGACGTCAATACCATGATGAATACCAGCATGACCTGGTCTGCCAAGGCCAGTTCAATATGGTAGGCCTGCGCGATAAACAGTGTACCCAAGCCCGCAAACAGCGACGCGCCATCCAGGTTGAATGAATAACCCAATGGGATCACCAGCGAAGTGATCGTACGCGGTATACCCCTTGCTTCGGTCTTGGCCATCAATTGCGGCATGACGGTGGCAGAACTCGCGCTGCTGAACGCCAGTATCAGTTCACCCTTGAAGGCCTTGATGATCTCGAAGATATTCTCTCCAACAGCCCTGGCAACAAGCCCCAGCACGACAATTGCAAAGAACAGTACCGCCACATAAGTGATGGCAATCAGTTTTGCCAACGGCAGCAGTGAGTCAATCCCGAAGGTGGACACGGTGACGGCGATCAGGGCAAAGATGCCGATCGGTGAGTAGGCCATGACCATATGAGTGACCTTGAACATGGTATCCACCACCGTCTGCAGCACCGCAACCAACGGCTTTTTCCTGGGTTCATCCAGCGTAGACAGTGCCACCCCGAACAAGATTGCGAAGAACAGTACCGACAACAGCTTCGCCTCTGCCATTGCGGCCACTACGTTATCAGGAATGATGTCCAACAGTACCTTGCCGAGCCCTGCCGAACCATTTTGCACCGGTGGCACTGCTTCACTCGCCGATGAAACGGCGAAGCCCGCACCGGCGCCTGGCTGGAGCACATTACCGATCAACAAACCGAAAATGATTGCGACCCCGGTGACAACAAAGAAATAGACAAGGCTTTTTGTTCCCACCCGCCCCAATGCGCGTTTGCCAGAGCCGGCTATGCCTACCACCATGCAGGAAAACACCAGCGGCACGATGATCATTTTCATCAGTTTTATAAACGCGTCGCCCGCCGGCTGTAGCACTTGTTCGATCCACCACCCCTTGTAATCGGGAAAATGATTCAACAACACGCCAACGCATATACCGACAGCCAGACCAATTGCAATTTGCGTGATTAAATTTATTTTTATTCTCACGGGACTGATCTCTGTTTTATAAAATACTAGGAAGCAAATACTGCACTCAAATTCTTGAACCCCTTGATCTCGATCGGGTTACCACTGGGATCCAGGAAAAACATCGTCCTCTGCTCGCCAGGCTCACCCTCGAAACGAACGACCGGCGGGATTTCGAACTGCACGCCCAGAACTCCAAGGCGCTCAGCCAAGGCTTGCCAGCGATCCAGAGGCAATATCACCCCGATATGGGGCATCAGTACAAGGTGCGGGCCCACCTTGCCAGTGCGGCTGGTTTCAAAGGGCTTGCCCACATGCAGAGATATCTGGTGACCAAAGAACTCGAAGTCTACCCAGGTCTCAGTGCTACGTCCCTCGACGCAACCAAGAACTTCTTTATAGAATTTTCTTGCCACATCCAGATCGCTGACATGATAAGCAACATGAAAGGGTGTCAACATGATGGTACTCCTCGAACGGAGCCACTATCCTCACACCGCCCGGCACTCATGTACACCAACTGACACTTGGCCTGAGCATAAGCATTACTTATGGACATTCAAAATCTGGAAAGCCTCATATCTGTTGTGGAGTGCGGCTCCATTGCGGGTGCGGCAAAGAAAGCAAATGTTTCAGCCGCTGCAATAAGTTTGCGTATTCGAAATTTGGAGAAACACTTGGGCTGCACTCTCTTCAATAGAGAAGCACACGCGATAAGGCCGACAGAACAGCTGCTGGCATTGATTCCACGGATACGTTGCATCATCGAGCATGCCAATCAGCTGAGGAACGACCTCAACGCCGACACGCTGACCGGGGAACTGCGCATTGGCGCCATATCAACCGCCCTCACCGGCCTTGTACCGGCAGCACTGGAGCATTTGTCTTCCTCCGCGCCCGACCTCAAGCTCACCATCACGCCCGGTGACTCGAAACTGCTTCATGACAAGCTGATCAATCAGGAACTGGATGCGGGAATCCTGGTCGCGCCCCCCTTCAAGACCGCAAAATCGTTGAGAACGCTCACGTTGCGCAGCGAACCGCTGTGCTTGTTGGCACCTGCCGCGGCCTCCCGGGCTGAAGCGCAGGCAATGCTGGCCACCGGGCCCTATATCCGATATGCCGTCGATTCCTGGGGCGGCCTGATAACCCAGCGCTATCTGGACGATCTGGGCCTCGCGCCAAGCGTGGCTTGCGACCTTGATGCGCTCGAAGCCATCAGCCTGCTGGTGTCGCTGGGGCAAGGCGTTTCCTTGGTACCGCAATGGCCGTCATTGCTGGAGCAATCGCCAAACGCCCGGATTCTGAGCGAAGAACCAAGATACTGCCGCGACATAGTGCTGGCCTACAGTGCCGGCCATCACCGCACCTCGGCAATCAAGCTGCTGGCATCCGTACTGATGGCCTGACGCTCCGACTCAGTACAGACGGGCCTTGATCAGTGGGCGCAGCAAGTAATTGAGCACGCTGCGCTTGCCGCTGAGGATATCCACCTCGGCAACCATGCCGGGGATGATCGGCAGCACCTCCTCGCCGCGCTTGAGCTGGCTGCCGTCAGTGCGAATCAGCACCTGATAGTACGACTCCTTGCCGTGGGGCGTGTCCTCCTCAATGGTGTCGGCGCTGATCTGCTCCAGGGTGCCCTTGAGGTCGCCATAGATGCTGAAATCGTAGGCGGTGATCTTCACCTTGGCCGGCATGCCCGGTACCAGGAAGGCCACGTCGCGCGGCTTGATCCTGGCCTCTACCAGCAGGCGGTCCTCCACCGGGATCACCTCCATGATCGCTTCGCCGGGCTGGATCACCCCGCCACGGGTGTTGATCAGCACGGTGTTCACCCGCCCACGCACCGGCGAAACGATCCCGGTGCGGCGCAGCTGGTCCTGGCGCTGCTGGACGATCGGCTCCAGGGCACTGAGGTCGGCCTTGCGCTGTGAGCGTTCGGTATAGGCATCCTGGAAGTAGCTGCTCTTCAGCTCGGTCAGCTTGCCGTTGAGGGTAGCGATGTCCTGGCTCAGGCGCAGCGCCTCCATCTGGCTCACCGCACGCTTGGCCACCAGCGGGCGGACCAGGTCGAGCTGGCTCTGGGCCAGGCTGATCTGCCTCTGGATCGCCTGGCTGCCTTCGAGCAGCTTGTCCCGCCGCGACTTGAACAGCTCGCGCTCGGAACGCGCCAGCGGCCCTTGCGGGTCGATGTCCGGCGGGAACTCGATGGCCGCCTTGCCCAGCACCTCGGCGTCCAGCCGGGCGATGGCCGCGCGCAGCACGCCGGCCTGGTTGGCCGACTCCTGGAAATTGGTGAGAAAGCGCGTCTCGTCCAGGCGCAGCAGCGGCTGGCCGACCTCCACCAGGTCACCCTCCTGCACCAGCAGGCGGTCGAGAATGCCCCCTTCCAGGCTCTGGATCTTCTGGATGCGGCTGAACGGCACCACACGCCCATCGCCGCGCGTCACTTCATCGAGCTCCGCCCAGGCAGCCCAGGCAACGAACAGCAAGACGCTGCCGAGCAGGGTCCAGAGCAGCGGGCGATAGACCGGGTGAGTGGTCGCCAGCAAGGGATCGGCCAGTTGCCGGCGCAGCACTACAGAACTTTTTTCAGTTGCCATGGCCGGCTCCTTCGGCGACCTGCGGCGCCTGTACCTGGTTGCCCAGCACCACCTGGTTCAGCGGGCCGTCCATGATCACCTGGCCGTTGCGCAGCACCACTGCACGGTCCACCAGCGCCAAGACGCTTTTCTTGTGGGTGGTGATGATCAGGGTGCGCCGGCCCAGCCATTTCTGCAGGTAGTCGATGACCTGCTTCTCGCTGTTCTGGTCGAAGGCCGCGGTCGGCTCGTCAAGCAGCAGGATCGGCGGGTCCTGCAACAGTACGCGGGCCAACCCCACCGCCTGGCGCTGGCCGCCGGAGAGGCTGGCATTGCCCTGGATCGGCATGTCCAGGCCCAACGGGTGGGCGCGCACGAAAGTGCCCAGCCCCACGCCATCGAGGGCTTCCAGCAATTCCTCGTCGCCCAGCGCGGCGTTGGCCAGGTTGAGGTTTTCCCGCAGGCTGCCGTGGAACAGCGCCACATCCTGCGGCAAGTAGCCGATGCCGCGCTGGCGGTCGGCCGGGTCGAGCTGGCTCAGGGCGATGTCGTCCAGCAGCAGCCGGCCGGATTGCGCTTCGAGCAGGCCGCTGAGCAGCCGCAGCAGGGTCGACTTGCCGGCGCCGTTGCCACCGAGCAGCGCTACCCGCTCGCCGGCCTGGATGTTCAGCGCCTGCACGTCGACCACCGGTGGGCTGTCGCCATGGGCCAGGCGCAGCGCCTCCAGGCGGTAATGCCCGTGGAGCCGGTCGCGGTGCACGAAGCGCTTGCCGGCGGGCCGCTCCTGCTCGGCGGACATCAGCTGGTCGAGCCCCTCCAGCGCCACCTTGGTATGTTGCCAGCGGCCAAGGATGGCGGCAGCCTGGGACAGTGGTGCGATGGCCCGCGAGGCCAGGATCGAACAGGCCACCAGGGCACCGACGGTCATCGCGCCGTCGCTTATCCGGTAGACGCCGAACACCACCACCCCGACATAGCACAGCTGCTGAACGATACTCGCCGAATAGCTGAGGGTCGAGGCCAACGCATGGGTCTTCATTGCAGTACCGGCCAGTTCCCCGGTGAGCGTCTCCCACTGCTGTTGGCAGCGGCCTTCGGCACGCGCAGCCTTGACCGTCTCCAGGTGTTCGAAGGCTTCCAGCAGCACGCTGTTCTTCAGCGCCCCTTCGCGCAGGTTCTGCCGCGACAGGTGCCCCAGCAGGCGCTGGGTCAGAAGCCCTGGCAGCAGCATCAGCACACAGGCCACCAGCGGCACCCAGACCACATGGCCGCCGATCACGGCAATGATCAACAGGAAGATCGCCACGAACGGCAGGTCGCTGATCAGTGCGGCGCTGGACGAAGTGAAGAACTCTCGGACCGACTCGAACTCACGCACCTGGGTGCTGAACGCGCCCATCGACGCCGGTTTGGCGGCAATCCGGGTACTTAGCACGCGCGCGAACAGCAGGCTCGACAACTGCAGGTCCAGGCGCTTGCCGAGAACGTTCAGCAGGTGCCCGCGAAGGATCCGCAATACCCCGTCGACGATGATCGCCAGGGCCACGCCGCTGGCGAGTATCCATAGGGTATCGAAGGCTGCGTTGGGCACCACTCGGTCGTAAACCTGCATGGCGAACAGCGCCGAGGCGACGGCCAGGACGTTGGCCACCAGGGCCGCCGCCGTGACTTCCGCATAGGAGCGCCAAAGCCGCTTTAGCGGCCCGAAGAACCAGTGCTCCGGCAGGCCGCTGGCGTAGTCGCCCACCCGCCCATCGGGGCGGTAGCGGCACTTGGCGAACACCGCCGTGCCGCTGTAAAGCGCCTCCAGAGCGGGCAGCACCAGGCACTCACGGCCGCCGTCGCTCTGCGGCACCAGCACCTCGTACTGCTCACCCTCGATGCCAACCAGCAGCAGGCTGCGGCCATCGTCAAGCAACAGCAGGGCCGGCAGCAGGTAGGCGTCCATCTGCCGCAACGGGAGTTCCGCGACCCTGGCAGTGATGTCGGCGCGACGCAGGGCGCGGGCGACCAAGCGCAGCGGCAGGCGTCCGTGCTCCAGTGCCAAGCCGTCGACCAGCTCGGCGTCGCCCAGCGGCCGGCCCAATTGCCGGCACAGCAGCAACAGGCCCTGGCGCAGCGGGTCGTCGTGGTTCAGGGTCACGACATTATCCGGGGATTGTTCAACTTCCATGATTCAACCGATTCTCCAGTAATGCCCCCAACAACCCGACCTGCGCGGCCGCTCGATACTCGATACGCTTGCGCTCTATGTGCAGATTGATCAACTGCCGCTCGGCCTCGAAGCGTTCGCGCTGCACGTTGAGCAAGTCGATCACGTCGCGCCGGCCGACCTCGAATTGCTCGCGGTACAGCTCGCCAACCTGCTCCGACTCCGTCACCTGCTGGCTCAGGGACTGTTCCCGCCACCGTAGCGTGTCACCGTTGTCGAACAGCGTCTGCAACTGCCGGCGGATGTCACGCTGCATCGCATCGGCCGTCCATTGCGCCGACTCCAGACGCTGTTGCGCAGCAGTCGGCCGACGGAAGTTGGAAAGCCCCTGGAAGGTATCCATGCGAAAGCGCAGCGACATCACCGAGTCGCTTTCCGGACGACCGCCGATCTCCCGGCGCAACGCGGAGGCCTCCAGATTCAACTGCGGCAGCAACGAAGCCTTGGCCTCGCGGACTTGCGCCTCGGCGACATTGGCGTCCTCCAGCGCCTTGCGCTGCAACGGCGACTCACGGATCACCCGCGCCACGTCGCTGGCAGCCAGGTAGCGCTGCAGCGACATCGGCTCTGGCTCCACCAGTTCGGAGGGGTCCTGGCCAACCAGGATCGCGTACTGGTTGCGCGCGTCCTGCAGGTTGCCCTTCTCCAGCGACAGCTGTTCCTGGGCACGTGACAGTTCGAGGTTGGCGCGGTCCAGTTCGCTGCGGTCGGCGTATCCATCGCTGCCGCGCGCCTGGGTCATCTCGCGGATGCCGTCGAGGCGCTGGATGTGCTGGCGCACCGTCTCCACCCGGCGCTCCGAGGCAAGCACATCGAGGTAGGTCTCGACGATATCCAGCGCAGCATCGTCGCGCGCCACCAGCACCGCCTCGGACAGTTTGCGCCGGGTGGCGCTGGCGCTGTCGACCTTGCTCGTCACCCTTCCCCAGTCATACAGCATCTGCGATACGGTGACGTCGTAGACGACCTCGCCAACGTCGAACTCCTGCGGCCCCCCGGACATGGTGACGGAGGGGTAGTAACCACCCTTGGCGATCTCTACTTCGGTACCCGCACGGTCCGCTTCGGCCATCGCCGAACGCACCTGCGGGTGGATCGCCAACCCCGCCCGCACCGCCTGGTCGAGAGGGATGGCCGGCGCGGACAGCGGCAGCCCGAAGCACAGGAGCCAAAGGGCTCCCGCGCCACGGCGCCTTCCCTTGAGCACGGACAGGCCGCGCATCAGACCACGACCTGTACCGTGTTGTCCTCGATCAGCAGGGTACTGCTGCCAAAGTTATAGACGTCGTAGGTAATGCCGTTGACCTGCTGGGTGGTTCCTGTGTTCACGGCACCCACCACGTTGAGGGTGTCGTTGCTCTCGCCAGTGATCTGCAGGATGTTGTTGCCATCGGTGATGGCGTCGACCTCCGCCGCCGTCAATGTCAGCACGCTTCCCGAGTCGCCCTTGCCGAGGTCGATGCGCTCGATGTTGGAGAGCGTACCGACGCCGACGGCGTTGTAGTCAAGGTCGATGCCGTCGGCCAGGATCAGGGTGTCGAAGCCTGCACCGCCGTCGATGCTGGTGAAGTCGGTCGAGGTGATCTGGATGGCGTCGTTGCCATCGCCTGCCACTACCTGATCGCCGGTCCCCACGTTGAAGATCAGGTCGCTGCCATCGCCTCCATTGATGTGCTCCGAACTGCCGTCCGCCCCGGACATGACATCGTCCCCCGAGGTGCCGTTGACGTCGATCTGGCCGATATTCAGCGACAGCCCGTTAGGGGCAAGGGTAATGCCGTAGGCCGAGCTGTCATTGCCGTTGGTGTCGGTGGAGACAACGTTGAACGAGATCTGCGAACCCAGGTTGAGGATATCGGTGATGTTCAACCCCAACTGGGTGAGGACGGTCGGGCTCAGCAGGTTCAGCGAGAAATTGCCGGAACTGTCCGCCTGAATCGGCAGCAGCTCGACGTTCAGCGCCGGGGTGATGACACGGATCACCACGCTGGAGTCCGGCTCGGTGGTGCCGCTGAAACCGAACCGCGGGTTCAGCGGGTTGAGGCTGACATCGACGCCGAAGTTGCCGATGGTCACTGGCTGCTCGATGCTGCTGCCGACGCCGATGGTCGCCACATTGCTCGGGTTGCCGGCCGGGTCCTCGCCGGTCACCGAGACCTGGGCATTGAGCAACTGGTCCAGGGTAAGGTCAATGTCCAGGTCGGTAAGCAGGTTCAGCGAAGCCAGCCCGCTGTTGTCGGCAGTCACCGTGGCGGTGGCAGTGACGCCGCCGATGTCCACTTCGACCGTCAGTTCGGTTCCCGGATCGGTGGAGATGGTCAGGATGCTGCCCACCAGCGACAACACCGGGGTCGCAGGCGGGATGGTGTCGACAGTGAACGGCACCGAGGTCGAGGCAGTACCGCCATTGATGTCTGCGGTGACGGTGGAGGCGCCTTCCGGGAATGGCCCCATGCCACTGCCCGGGGGAATGGTCACGGTGACGCTGCCGGCCAGGATATCGCCGGCGGTGATGGTGTGCGTTGCCTGCGTCTCGTAGCCGTTCTGCCCGGCGAAGGCGACCGTGATCACCTGGCCGACCTGCATGGTCGGGCGGATCGTCACGTCGACCTGGATGCCGTCGCTGATCTCGGCAGCATTGATCCAGGTATCGGCTGCCTCCGGCACGCTGATCGTCGGCGGCGCCAGGTCCGGCGCATTGATCGTCGCCGGGCCGCTGAGGTTGCCGGCAGCGTCAGCGGTGACCCCGCTGATCAACTCGCCAGTGATAAGCGGTGGCGCGAACGGCAGGCTGAAGTTGCCACTACCGTCGACATTTACCGTGATCGGGTTGGCGGTATCGCCGTCGATCACGAGGCGTACCTGGCTGTTCGGCTCGGCGGTACCAGTCAGCAGCGCACCATCGGCACTGATGCTCAGCAGCGGCGCCGACGGTGCCACCGTGTCGACCGTGGTACTGGCCGGACCGCTGGTGTTACCGGCGGCGTCCTCGGCCACCGCGTTGACCACCGTGCCATTGGCCAGCGGCGTGGCCGGGGTGAAGCTCCAGTCGCCACTGCCGTCGGCGGTCGTCTCGCCGATCGGGTTGCCGCCACCATCGGTGAGGATGACGGTGGCGCCGGGCTCAGCGGTACCCGTGAGGACCACACCATTGCTCGGCTCGATGGTCGGCGCGCCCGGGGCGATAGCGTCAACGGTGACGCTGCTCGGCCCGCTGGCATTGCCGGCCGGGTCATGGGCCACGGCGTTGACCACTGTGCCGTTGGCCAGC